>JAQTUK010000185.1 GCA_028710285.1 Methylacidiphilaceae bacterium
TGACCCGCCATCCTTCCGTTTCGCCGAAGCCGTCCATGCCCCCATCTCATGAACTCTCCAGCGCCCAATACCCAAGCGGTCACTTCACTTGTCCTCGCGGCGGTCACTTCATTTGTCTACGACACGCCTTGGGCTTTGCCTTGACACGTCGCCTCCCAGGCGATACGGAAGAGGAGCGGCATGTCGATTACGGCCTTATGACGGCCCTGGAAAGCTCGGTACTCGTACTCAACCGCCTCTGGCAGGCGGTCAACCTCTGCTCTGCCCGGCGCGCTTTTGGTCTTCTGTATCAAGGACACGCTCATGTCGTGCATGCCGAGGAGAGCGACTTCTACTCCCTCGACTTCGCCCGCTGGGCGGAACATTCGCGCCATTACGCCGGGACCGACATCGTCCACACGGTCTCCGCTCGGCTTCGGGTCCCTCGCGTCATCTTGCTGGTCCTTTTTGAAAGACTTCCCAGCAAGGAGGTAAAGTTTACCCGGCATAACGTCTTCGAGCGCGACAACCATACCTGCCAGTATTGCGGCCATCGGTTCGAGAACCGCTCGCTCAATCTCGATCACGTCATTCCGCGGGAGCGCGGCGGCAAGACGGTCTGGGAAAACATCGTCTGTTCCTGTATCTGGTGTAATAGCCGCAAGGGAAATCGCACGCCCCAAGAGGCAGGAATGAGGCTCTTGCGCAAGCCCCGCCGCCCGCGCTGGCGCCCGCTCGTTGCCTCCGAATCCGCCACCCTCCCCGAGGCTTGGAGGCGGTTTGTCGACGTCGACTCCTGGACAGTCGAGCTTAGCTAGCCGGGACAGCGTGCAAGCCGCGTTCAGTGGCGGAAGTGGCGCCTCCCCGTGAGGACGAGCGCGATCCCGCGCTCATCCGCCGCGGCGATTACCTCCGGATCCCGAATGCTTCCGCCAGGCTGAATCACCGCCGTCGCCCCCGCGTCGGCGGCGTAGACGACCGAATCGGGGAAAGGGAAATAAGCGTCGGAAGCGACCGCACTGCCCGCAAGGGAGAGGCCCGCATGGGCCGCCTTGGCGATCGCCACGCGAACCGCATCGACCCGGGACATCTGCCCCGCGCCGATCCCGAGGGTGCGATCCCTCGCCCCAAAGACGATGGCGTTGGAGCGCACATGCTTGCAGACCCTCCAAGCGAACTCCATCGCCTCCCACTCCTCTGGCGTCGGAGAGCGGCGGCTGGCGACCTGCCGACCCTCGGCGGAAAGCGAAGCGGTGTCGGGTTCCTGGGCGAGGATCGAATCGCCCAGGATCGACCGGAAGGAAAAACGGTGGCGCGGAATCTGCGAGAAGTCGGCGGAAAGCAGCCGCAGGTTTTTCTTTTTCTGCAAAAGCGCCAGGGCCTGCGGATCGAATGCCGGCGCCACCACCACCTCGGTGAAGATCTCCGAGAGGGTTTCCGCGAAGGGGAGGTCGAGGGGCCGATTCACCGCAACCACCCCCCCAAAGGGAGCCTCTCGATCGGTCGCCAGGGCCTTTTCCCACGCCTCCCGAAGCGTGTCGGCCGAGCCGATTCCGCAGGGCGTGCCATGCTTGAGAATCGCCACGGTCGGCCGCTCGGAGAAATCCGGGAGGAGCGAGATCCCGCTGTCGATGTCCAGCAGGTTGTTGTAGGAGAGCTCCTTCCCGTGCATCTGCTGGAAGTGGCGCCAGAACTCTCCGTAGAGGGTGCCTCGCTGATGAGGGTTTTCCCCATATCGGAGCGCCTGGCCGTTGACGAGTGGCAGGCTCCAGGAGGAAGGAAGCTCGGCAATCCCGAAGCGCTCCTGCAAATAGGCGGCAATCGTCGCGTCGTAAGCGGAGACATGCCCGAAGGCCTTGACGGCCAATCGCTGCCGCAATCCCAGGCTCGTCTCCCCCGATTCCGCGATCTCCCTGGCGACTTCCTGGTAATCCCCTGGATCGACCACCACCGTCACATGCCGGTAATTCTTGGCGGCGCTTCGAGCCAGCGCGCAGCCGCCGATGTCGATCTGCTCGATCACGTCCTCGAGCGCCACGTCCGGCCTGCGAATCGTCTCCGGAAAGGGATAGAGGTTGACCACCACCAATCGAATCTCGGGAAGGCCGAATGCGTGTCGCTGGCGGTCGTGCTCTTCGTTTTCGCGGAGCCAGAGGATGCCTCCATGAATCTTGGGATGGAGCGTCTTCACCCGACCCCCCAAGAGCTCGGGAAAGCCCGTGACGGCCTCGAGTTCCTGAACGGCGAGGCGGGCGGTCCGAAGGGCTTTTGCCGTCCCGCCGGTAGAGAGAATCGTGACGCCGGCCTCTGCGAGGGCCTGGGCAAAAGAGACGAGCCCTGTCTTATCCGATACGGAAATCAGCGCGCAGCTCATTGGGTCCTGCTCGACGAGGTGGAAACGCGATTGTGGCGAAAGCGAAAGACATTATGCCAGGTCTTTCGCAAGGCGGCTTGCGCCTTGATATAGTGCTCTTCGAGCTTTACGGGTCCTTTGCGGAGCGCGGCCAGGACTCCGGCTACGGAGAACTCCTCCGCCTCCAAGATCACGTAGGCGGTCCCGATCGCCTCGGCCTCATGGGAGTCGCTGGCTGCCACCATCGGAAGTCCCCGCGCCTTGGCGTAGTGAAACGCCTGCCGGTTGCTGCGGCGCAGCGTTGCCGCCGCGTTGAAGACCTCGATCGCGTCCAGGGGCAAGGTGTCGAGCGTCCGGCTGCGGATCCCGGCGCGAAAATAATCGAACGGATGCGGGGAGATCGAGAATCCCCCTTGGGTGCGGATCAGGGCAACGGCGTCCGCGGCCGAGATGCCGTGAAGATCCGGCAGGCGCAAGCCCAGGGCCAGGAGATGGCCTTCCCGGGTGCTGATCTCCTGTCCCGGGATGACCAGAAAGCCGTCAACCGGTATCCCCTCGGGGCGGAGCAGGCCCTTTGACTCGAGGTAATCCACCCCCGCGCAACTGTTGTGATCGGTCAGAGCGATGGCGTTCAAACCCTTCTGCCGAGCTACGCGGATCATCTCCTCGGGAGGAGAAACCTCATCGGCCGAAAAATAGGAATGGCAATGGAGATCCGCTCGAATCTGCATAAGCGCTCTTACCATAGCACGGCTCCGGAAGCGAACTCCAACGTCTTTCGTTGCCTGCTTGACGCCGATGTGTCTCTTCGCTTGCACTCCCCGGCCCAGTGCGCCAGCATGCCCGGTACTCCGCGGAAACGTTGTTCATGGCCTCTTCCCGCCTCCCGTCCCAGCCGCACCCGCTTCCAGAAGGACCTTGCCCGAGACCGGCCGGATCGATGGGCGAGCTCTTCGACTCGGTGGCGCAGCACTACGACTTTCTCAACCACCTCTTGAGCCTTGGGACCGACTGGTGGTGGAGAGAAAAGGTTGCCGCCGTCGTTCGTCGGCGTAATCCCAAGCGACTTCTTGACCTTGCGACCGGAAGCGGGGATCTTCTGCGGCTGCTCGAGCGCCGCATTCCGGGTCTCGAGGAAGCCTGGGGGATCGACGTCTCCCCCGCGATGCTCGCCAT
>JAQTUK010000053.1 GCA_028710285.1 Methylacidiphilaceae bacterium
CCCTCTATCGCGCCGAGGTCATGGGCCAGGTAGTCAGCATGCACGATGCGTTCGCCCAGCTCGGGTTCGGCGTCCTGTTCGCCGTCGTGCTCGTCTACCTGCTTCTTGTCACGAATTTTCAATCCTGGAGGGAGCCTTTCATCATTCTCTCGGTACTGCCGATCGGAGCTTGTGGGATCATCTGGATGCTCTTCTTGACGGGCACCCCCTTCAGCGTTCCCGCCTTGATGGGCGCACTCATGACGGTGGGGGTGGCCAGCTCCAACAGCATCCTGTTGATCACCTTTGCCAATCAGCGCATCGCGCAGGGACTGACGGCGGTCGACGCGGCCGTGGAAGCCGGCAGGATCCGGCTACGCCCCGTCTTGATGACGGCCGGAGCGATGATCGTGGGAATGCTTCCGATGGCTTTGGGAGTGGCGGAAGGAGGTGAGCAATATGCTCCTCTGGGACGCGCGGTCATCGGAGGATTGGTCCTCGCGACCGTCGGCACATTGGTCTTCGTCCCCACCGTCTTCGCCTCGATTCGAAGCCGGGAGTCCGGGAGCAGGCGATAATCGAAAAAGGAGAGAAATTGCGGAAAGAGCCGGCATCGCATCATCGCATTCTCCTGCGGTTTGTACCCGCTTTGCGGCCGGGAGGTCTACCGGCATTCTGGGGGCGGTTCTCCAAGTCCGTGGCCGGGATTGCAATGAGGCGGCATCCCGGCTGGATCGTGGGCGCCATACTGGTCTTATTGTTTGCGGTCGGGCTGGTGAAGCGGGCCATTGATTGGACGGCCCTGCAACGGGTCGTCGCGGAAAGCAAGAGGATCTACGTGCAGCTGGTCACCCCGGAACCGACCCCCGCTTTGCTCCCTCTGGCCTTGCCGGGCACGACGCAGGGCTTCTATGAGACGCCGATTTGGGCTCGGGTCAGCGGATATGTCAAGCGCTGGTATCATGACATCGGCGAGCAAGTGAAGGAAGGGGACTTGCTCTGCGAGATCGACGCGCCGGAAGTCGACCACACCGTGTCGAACTTGAGAGCAAAGGCGGACATCGCCCGAATCAATTTCGAGCGTTGGAAGGCGCTCGTGGGAACCAGGGCCGTCTCGCAGGAGGAATACGATGTCCAGCGAACCGGGTACGACGCAGCCCTTGCCGAGCTCAACCGGTGGATCGAATGGCAGAAGTTCGAAAGGGTGACCGCTCCCTTTTCGGGCGTAATCACGGCTCGCAACATCGACATAGGAACGCTGGTCGCAGGCCAGGGCGAATTTCCCTTCGGATCATTGCGGCAGCTCTATCGGATGGCGCAAATCTCTCTTTTGCGCATCTACGTCGCGGTGCCCCAGTCCTACTCCTTCGCAGTCCGGGAGGGGATGACGGCGAAGGTGTTGATCCCGGAGATGCCGAACGAGATTCGCGACGCTCTTGTCGTCCGTACCGCGATGGGGCTCGAGTCGGCCTCGCGCACCCTTCTCACCGAAGTCGATCTGCCCAATCCCGATCAGAAGCTCTTGCCGGGTCTCTACGTGCTGGTCACCTTTCGGGTCCCGAGCCGGGCTCCCTTCGCATTGCCGGTCAATACGGTCTTCGATCGCCCCGATGGCCACTACATCGTCGTTGTCGATGCGTCCGATCGATGTCATCTCCGGAAGGTTGATCTCGGGAACAATGACGGATACAAGGTGGAGATTCAATCCGGCATCCAGGCGGGGGAGCGAGTGGTCCTGAGCCCGCCAGACCGCGCGAAGGCGGAAGGGGCCACCGTCACGGTTGTCTCGGTGCGGGAGAGCCCTCCGCCAAAGCCCGAAGGGAAGAAGTAGGCTCCCGAGCTTGCGCCGTCCGAGAAGGGGGTCTGTAGCTCAATCGGTTAGAGCAGGGGACTCATAATCCCTTGGATGCGGGTTCGACTCCCGCCGGACCCACGTCGGAGGAGTGCGGAAGAAACGCGCCTTCCGGCAGGCTACGGCACGACGGTGAGGGATGTGGCAGCGGTGACCTCTGGATAACCGGCTAGCGTCATCTCGACGCGGTAGGTTCCCGGAGAGAGAGGACGGTCCAGGTCCTGGAGCGGCAAAACGTCGGTAAAGGTCAGGCTATCACCCGGGTCGAGCATCGACATCCCCTCGATCGTGAGGAACTCTTTGTCTGCTGACCAGACGTAGATCGGCTGGTTGGCGGCATCCCGCAGGACAAAATCGTAGCGCTGCGCATTCGGGAAGTTGAACGCATAGGTTCGCTTCCCCTTGTTGAGCACCTGAAACGTGAGCCGAAGTGTAGTCGTGTCGAGACGATCGTGAAGCGAGGCGAGGGAGAAGGGGTTGCGCTCCACTTGCAGGCGGGCTTCCAGTTTATGAAGGTTGACCTGGTTGGCCTTCTCGATCCTCTTCGGGTCGCCGTAGCGAAAGGAAAAGAGGCTCCAATGTTTTCTCGGCGTGTCGTCGATGATGTTGGGATGCGTGTTCTTGCTCGGGCTCACATCGATGGCCCAGGCCGGAAACATGCCGAGTAGGGAGACGACTAGGAACCAGCCGCGTTTCACCAGGGGAGAGTTTAGCGCATCCGCCGCGGCCGTCTATCCCTTTCTCCCAGGCTTCGCTGCAGGTTTCTCTTGCTCGATAGGGTGGGTTGGAGGCTAATTGCCCGAAGCGGTGGCGACTGCCAAACAGTGGAACCTCCCGAATAAGATCAGCCTGGGAAGGCTCTGCATCTGCGGGTTGTTTGTCGGGGATGTCAGCGTGTCGTGGGCCTACTCCGCCACGACCGCGCTCATTCTCTTCGCCGTGGGAAGCCTGACGGATTGGGTCGACGGCTGGGTCGCACGCAGGCAGAACTTAGTCAGCGACCTGGGAAAGCTCCTGGATCCTCTCGCGGACAAGATCTTGATCTGCGCTGCTTTCCTGGTCCTGCTCGAGCGCGGAGTCGTGCCTCTTTGGGTCGTGGTGGTCATCATGGCTCGCGAGTTCCTGGTGACGGGACTCCGGGCGCTGACCGCCGCTCGAGGAGCGGTTCTTGCCGCCGCCGCGTCGGGGAAATGGAAGACCTTGGCGCAGATGATCTATGTTCTGCTGGTGCTCACTCAGATGGCCTTGGCGGAGATGGGGAAGGGGGGAAAGCAAGGGGCCGCTCGCATTCTGGAGGCTTCCGCTTCCGTGTTCCTCTGGCTCGCGGTCGGGATCACCTTCGCTTCCGGCGTGCTCTATTTTTATCGTTGCCGCGCACTGGTTTTTTCGGGAGAAGGCACAGAGAAAGGAGGGGAAGAGAGCCTTGGCCGCCGACCATGTTCATCCGGCTCGCAAAATCGAATGGCCCGCCCTTAAGGAGGCGGAGCCGGTCGTCCGGGCACTGGGAAAAGGATGGCAGTCCCTGATTCTCCGAAAAGGGGGCATTGCGGAGGGACGTGGCGGCTTCACGGCACGGCACGCCGATTTCTGGCTTTTGCCCACCCGCTTTCATGCCCAGCCGACCAAAATTCGGCCGGAGTTCCGCTTCCCGGCGGAGGAAGGGGAAGGGACGGAACCGGAAGCAGTGGAACTCCAGTACGTGGCTAAGCTCGCGTGGTCGCGATGGATCGCCGACTGGACCCGGATCCGTCGGCTGAGCCGTTTGCAGCTCTGGGAGGAAGAGTTGCTACGGGAGAGATTCGCCTATGGAGGAAAGGAAGGGTTACATCTCTTGATGGTGCGAGTCTATCGGAGCGAGAAAGTGATCTGTCCTTGGGAGAGCAACCTGGGCGGATGTCGGTCCTGGGTGGCGTTGCGGCACCCGTGGAGCGAGGCAATGGTGCCTGTGCTTTCCGACGGGCAATTCGACGCGCGGGAGCGGGAGGCGCTCGCCGCCGTCGAGGACAGGTGAGAAAAACGATCTAGGGTTCCCGCGTACATCGGAGCCGGGAGGGGGCGATCGAAGACCCCGCGCCGCTTCCGCTGCTTTCCGCTAGGCATGAAAACCAGAATAGGAGAGGGAGAGATGGAATGAGTGGGCTTTTCTTGGCAGACGGTTCGTGGTTGGGAGTTCACTGGGGAATCATGAAGATCATCGGCTGGGCCGGTAATCTCCTCTTCTTCTCGCGATTCGTGATCCAGTGGCTGGCCTCGGAGCGGAAAAAGGCCGTAGTCGTCCCGTTGGCCTTCTGGTATTGCAGCCTCGGAGGCTCGCTGCTTCTTCTCATCTACGCGCTTTCGCGACGAGATTCGGTCTTCGTCTTTGCCTATCTCTTTACCTGGATCCCCTATATCCGGAACCTTTCTTTTGCCCATCGGGAACGCCGGCTGGAGACCGCCGCGCCGGTTGTCCCGCTCACGCCCTCTTCCAAAACCGAGTCGACCGCCCCTCCAGCCGGACGATGAGGGAGCGGTCCAGGGGAGCTTTTCCTGGATTCGCGCTATGCCGACACTGGCCGACTCATTGTCCCCTTGTAGGCTTCTTGAGGCTCTTCGATTCCAAAGTTCCTGGCGATCAGCTCCTCGATTCGGTCGAGCTCGCCCTGCGAGAGGGGCGGGGCTTCGGACGCCGCGGCGAATTCCGCAAGTTGCTCCATGGTGTAGATGTTGGGGAGACAAGAGAGAATGCGCGGTTCGCAGAGGATCCACTGCAAGGCCGCCTGCCCAAGCGTTCTTCCCGGTACTTCGAGGAAGCGAAGCTGCTCGACCTTTTTTAGCCCGTTCGGAAGCCAATGGGCCGGTCGATGGCTGCGGTGATCCCCTTTCGGGAAGGTCGTGGCGGCGGTGTATTTCCCCTCGAGCAGGCCGCTCGAGTGAGGAACACGGACCAGGAACCGCGGGCTCGGATCCGGGGCTTCGTCCATGAGCGGCCTCCCTGGGAATGGCTCCAGAAGGTTGTAGATGTGCTGAACCACGTGAGGACGACGGCGCCGGAGAGCTTCGATCCCTTCGTAAAGCCAACCGATCGCCGGCCCGAGAGCGATGCCGTAGGAGCGAATTTTGCCTTCCTGGCGGAGAGCATCGAGAAGGGCCCAGAGACGGTCGTCATCGACGTGCTCCATGCGGATATTGTGCAACTGGAGATTGTCGATCGCTTCCCGGCGGAGCCGGCGCAGAGAGTTGTCTACGGCCGTTCGGATGAAGCCCTCTGAAAAATCCTGAGGGAGCTCACGCTGTCCACGACCGCGCGAGGGTCCGGAAAAGTCATACCCGACCTTGGTGGCGATCACGACTTCCGGATCGGTGCCGCCGAAGGCTTTGCCGAGCAATTCCTCACCGTAGCCGTCGCCATAGACGTCCGCCGTGTCGAAAAAGTTGACTCCCAAATCGAGGGCGCGGCGCAAAAACTCCAGGGCCTGCTTTTCGGTGTATTCCCCCCACCAGCCGGTCGAAAGCGTCCAGACGCCAAATCCGACTTCTGAAACCTTTTGTCCCGTCTCGGGCAAGAGCCGATACTTCATGTTATTATTTTGGCGCAGGCTTCTGTGGGAATAAAAGAAAAAAGGCTGACAGCGAATCCGTTGCCGGTAGACTAGGACCATGATCGTCGTTCGCAGGCCGGAGCTCTCTTGGGTGGAACAGCTCTACCTCCCTGGCTTCTGGGAGGGACTGAAGATCACCTGGCGCCATTTTGCGGCCCGTCTTTCGGGAAAAACGCACGTCACTCTGCAATACCCCGAGGAACGCCCCCCGATCCCTCCCGGCTATCGAGGGGCACCTGTCCTGGTGAAGGATGAGGAGGGCCGAGAAAAATGTGTGAGTTGCCAGCTCTGTGAGTTCATTTGTCCCCCGCGGGCGATTCGTATCGCGCCCGGAGAGATTCCGGAGGATTCGCCTTATGCCAAGGTGGAGAAGGCACCAAAGGAGTTTTGGATCGACATGACGCGATGCATCTTCTGCGGCTATTGCGAGGAGGTCTGTCCGGAAGAGGCGATCTTCCTTCTGCCCCAGAACTATTCCCTGAACGGTCGGACCCGGGAAGAGCTTCTTCACGATAAAGCGAAGCTCTACGAAATGGGGGGCGTACTGCCTCTGCCGATTCGGAAGTGGGCCAACAAATAGGCCGACACACGCGAACCTCTGGAAACTGCAGAGTTTTTCAGAATCGCACTTGATTTTCTGTGGGGAGTCGCTAACCACGGAACAGTTCGGAAGGAAGAGATGGAGGGATTTTTGTTCTGGTTTTCGGCCATTGTGCTATTGGGCAGCGCCGTGACGGTGATCGTCAATCGCAGCCCCGTGGCTTCGGCCCTGAGTCTCGTCACCATGATCCTGGCGCTGGCCGGGCTCTTCGGACTTCTGGGGGCCTATTTCCTGGCCGCCGTCCAAGTGTGGGTTTACGCAGGGGCGGTCATGGTGCTCTTCCTCTTCATCATCATGTTGCTCGATGTGAAGGCCGAAGAGGGCGCTCCGCTTCGCGCGCTGGGAGTGGGCGCGGGGCTGCTCACGGTGTTTCTCCTCGGAGCCGGTTTCTGGCATGCCATCCCGGCCTCCGCCTGGGAAGCGAGCGGGATGCGAGTTGCGGAATCCAATGATGCCGCGAGCATCGGGCACCTCCTTTTTGGTGCCTACGTTCTCCCCTTCGAGGCGGTTGGCCTTCTCCTGCTGGTCGCCATGGTCGGAGTCATCGTCTTGAGCAAGAGGGATGTGTAGGAAACCGGACGCGTAACGCATGGGCACTCCGACTCTCGGTCATTATCTGGTTCTGAGCGGGTTGCTCTTCGCCATCGGCCTTGCGGGGGTGATCGTTCGGCGAGATCTGTTGATCATGTACATGTGCTTGGAGATCATGCTGAACGCTGCGAACCTATCCTTGGTCGCCTTCAGCCGGTTCTCTCAGCAGGTCCGGGGCCAAGTGCTGGTCTTCTTCGTGATCACCGTGGCCGCGGTCGAGGTAGCGGTCGGACTCGCCCTCCTCGTGTCGCTCTATCGAATGAAGAGGACGACAAAAGCCGAGGAGATCACGGCCCTTAAATTCTAACCGCTTATGGCTTGGCTGCTCCTTCTCGCTCCCCTGTCCTCCGCTCTTCTGGTTTGGGTCGCCCTCCGGCGTCATCCGCGGGCCAGCCAGGCGGTTTCGATCCTCGCGAGCTTGATCACCTTTGTGACCGCACTCGGGATCGTCCTCGGCAGGATCGAGGCGCCCGCCCCGCTGGCGTGGATCGATTTCCCCGGGTTTCGGGTGGAGATGGGAATGACCCTGGACGCTTTGGCACGGCTCATGCTGCTCATGGTCACCGGAGTCGCTTTCCTCATCCACGTCTATTCACTCGGCTACATGGCCGAAGACCCAGGTCGAGCCCGATTTTTCGGAGAGCTCTCCCTCTTCCTGGCCTCCATGATCGGGATCATCGTCTCGACGAATTTCGTGATGATGTACGTCTTCTGGGAGCTCGTGGGAGTAAGCTCCTACCTGCTCATCGGCTTCTGGTTCGAGAAAAACTCGGCGGCGGATGCTGCCCGCAAGGCGTTCCTGGCGAACCGAGTCGGCGACTTTGGGTTCCTCTTGGGAATTCTCACGTTTTGGGCAACCTGCGGGACGGTCGCGTTTGACCCGGAGGCGGCCCGGGCACTGGCCGGGAACTGGCTGGCCCCCGTGGCGGCGCTCCTCCTCTTTTGCGGTTGCGTCGGAAAGTCGGCCCAGATTCCGCTCCATGTCTGGCTGCCGGATGCCATGGAAGGCCCGACCCCGGTTTCCGCTCTCATTCATGCAGCCACGATGGTGGCAGCCGGCGTTTACATGCTCTGCCGCATCTTCTTTGTCCTGGAGCTCTCGCCGGAAGCGCTCTCGGTCATCGCGTGGACCGGCGGGATCACCGCGCTGGTGGCGGCTTTCATCGCCACGCAGCAGGACGACATCAAGCGGGTGCTCGCCTATTCGACGATGTCCCAGCTCGGGTACATGGTCCTGGCCGTAGGGTGCGCCAGCACGACGGCCGCCATGTTTCACCTGACGACCCACGGCTTTTTCAAGGCCCTCCTCTTCATGGGGGCGGGCTCCGTGCTTCATGCGCTCCACCACGAGCAGGACATTTGGAGAATGGGCGGGGTCGGCCGGAAGATGCCGTTGACATTCGTCACCTTTGGGATCGGGGCGGCGGCCCTTGCCGGAATTCCTGGACTCGCGGGCTTCTTCAGCAAGGAGGAGATCCTCCAGGCGGCGGCTCGCAGCCAGCCGGTGCTCTTCTGGGTCGCGGCCTTTACTGCCGGGTTGACGGCCTTTTACATGACGCGGATCACCCTGGTGGCTTTTCTGGGGCAGCCGAGGAGCGAAGTGGTGAGGCATGCCAAGGAATCGCCTCTCGTCATGGGGCTGCCGCTGATTGTGCTGGCGGCGCTCGCGATCGTTGCGGGCTATCCCTTCTTCGGGATCGTGCGTTACCTCGGCGGGCAGGAAGGCGGAGAAAAGAGCCTCCTGGTCCCGGCTGCCTCCTTGATCGCGGTGATTCTTGGCCTTGCCGCCGGGGCGTTCGGCTATGGGCGGGCAACCAAGGAACCAGTGGCGATCCCCTTGTTTCAAAGAAAGTTCTATTTCGACGAGATCTATGATTGGACCGTTCTCAAGCTGCAGGAAGAATCGGCTCGGCTCCTGTCCTGGATCGATCAGTGGATCATCGGGTTTCTCCTGGTGCGTGGAGGAGCCTTTGTCGTGAGCTTGGGTGGGGAAGTGCTGCGCCTTGTTCAAGCGGGAAACTTGCGGGAATACGCCTTTGTCTTCGCCTTGGGGGCAGGGGGAATACTTCTCTTGTTGTTCGGCCGCTAAAACGAGCGGGCAGCGAAATCGAGTCATCGAAGGAGCACACGCCATTTTCTTATGTCACCCTTGACGATCTTGCTTATCGTCGAAGCATCCGCCATCGGGCTGATTCTCTTCGGCGCTCCTCCGAAAAAGGTTTCGCTCGTTGCGGCGGGCGCCAACTTCCTCCTGAGCCTCTGGATCTACGCGCAATTTCCGGCAGGGATCGGGGGCTGGCATTTCGTGGAGAACCATCCCTGGATCGCGCTCGGCGGGCTGCCCGAAATCCGGTATCACGTCGGGGTCGATGGAATCAGCCTGCCTCTGGTGCTCCTCACGACTCTCGTCACGCTTGCCGCGGTGTGGGTGGCGCCCGCCCAGATTAAGCGGGCCGCAGAGTTTTATAGCTACCTTCTCCTGCTCTCGCTGGGTGCCCTGGGCGCCTTTGTTTCCCTCGACCTGTTTTTCTTCTACGCCTTTCACGAATTCGCTCTGATCCCGACCTTCCTCCTCATCGGGATTTGGGGGAGCGAAAATCGCCAATTCGTCAGCCTCCAGCTCACCCTCTATCTCGGGCTGGGCAGTCTCGTTCTTCTCGCCGGCATCATTGCACTCCTGGGCGTACTGCCCGCCGAAGCGCGAACCTTCGACATTCCCCAGCTGACCGACTACCTGCGGGACAATCCGATCGCGCCCGGTCAGCAGGTGCTCCCCTTCGCCCTGTTGGCTGCGGGATTTGGCACGCTTGTCTCCCTCTTCCCCTTCCATTCGTGGGCTCCCTTAGGATATGCTTCCGCCCCGGCGCCGGCTGCCATGCTTCACGCCGGAGTGCTGAAGAAGTTTGGCCTCTACGGACTGCTCCGCGTTGCCATGCCGCTGCTGCCGGGCGGGGCGGAAACATGGAAGCCGTGGATCCTGGCCCTGCTGTTGGGCAACATTCTCTTTATCGGACTCACCACGATCGCGCAGAAGGAGCTTCCCGCCATGCTCGGATTCTCGAGCGTGATGCACATGGGTTATCTCTTCTTAGGCTTGGCGTGCTGGAACGCGCTGGGGGTCAGCGGGGTGGTCTTCCTAATGGTTGCCCACGGCTTGAGCGCCGCCCTGCTCTTCGCTGTTGCTGGCGAAGTGCGGGAGAGGGCGGGGGAGATCCGCTTTGCCGAGCTCGGCGGCCTCGCCCGGCGGATGCCCTTCGTCGCGGTCGCGTTCCTGGTCGGTTCCTTTGCTTCCGTGGGCGTTCCGGGACTGGCGAATTTCCCCGGCGAGCTTCTCATCTTCTTCGGGTCCTGGAAAAGCCAGCCGCTGCTCACCGCGGTGGTGGTCTGGGGAATCGTGATCTCGGCCGTCTACCAGCTCCGCGCGGTGCGCTCGGTGTTTTACGGCGACCTGCCGCAACATCTGGCGGACACGATGGATGTGGAAGGAGCGAAGCGAATTCCGTATGCCTTGCTGATGGCCGCCTTGTTGATTCTCGGCATATGGCCCGGAACGCTCCTTGGAGTCGTCGGGCCCGGAGTAAGAGGGTTTCTCTCGCTCTACTAGCGAGGCAACGGAAAGGCGCGGGAGGGACGCGATGCAGGAGGGATTGTGGATCCTTGGGGCACCGGAAGTGACCTTGGCGGTCGGCGGGGTGCTCCTATTGCTGGCGGAGTCTGTGGCCAAGCTCCAGTCTAGGGCGGTCGGCGTCCTCGTCCTCGGTGTCTACCTGATCGCCGGGCTCTGCATGCTGCCGTTTGCCACGACCGGCGCGGTGCTCTGGGGCGGCATCTACACATGGGACCGGTTCGCGGTTTCCGGGAAGGCCTTCTTTCTTTTGACCGGCATGCTGGTCACCTACCTGAGCCTGGAAGGAGAGGGAAAGATCCCTGCGGCACGGGCGGAATTTTATATCCTTCCCCTCTTCTGCACCGCTGGAATGGCTCTTCTCTGCTCCGTCCGGGATTTCGTGCTTCTTTTTGTCGCGCTTGAGCTGGTCACCATCACTCTCCTCATCTTGGTCGCTTATCGGCGTGCCGACGCTGCTTCCTTGGAAGCCGGCGTCAAGTATCTCATTGTCGGCGGGCTGGCGACGGCGTTTCTGGTGATGGGGATCGCCTACCTCTTTGGAGCAACGGGATCGACCCAGTTCGATGAGGTGGCGAGATATGCGGAAAGCGAGGGGGTAGGGCCTGTGCTTCTGCTGGGCCTGGCCTTTCTCTTGGTTGGGCTAGGGTTCAAAGCGGCGGCCGTCCCCTTTCATATTTGGGCCCCCGATGTCTACCAAGGGGCGCCGACTCCGATCACGGCCTATCTTTCCGTTGGTTCCAAGGCAGCGGGTTTCGTGGTGCTGCTTCGAGTGCTCCTACTGCCCTTTTGGAATTCCGCCTTCCAGCGTCATTGGGTGCCTTTGATCGGACTCCTGGCGGCCCTTTCCGTGGTCCTCGGGAACCTGGCGGCCCTGCCTCAGCGGAACGTAAAGCGGCTTCTGGGATATTCGAGCATCAGCCACGCGGGTTTTCTCCTGATCGGATTGGCGTCGCACAGCTTCCTCGGGTTCGCCTCGATGCTGTATTATATTTTAGCCTACCTGGTCGCGACCTTCACCGCGTTCCTGGTGCTTGTCCTGCTGGAGCAGGACAAAGAGGGGAAGACCATTACCGATCTCTCCGGCCTCGTCCAGAGGAGCCCTCTTTTGGCATGGTCGATGGCGCTGGCGATGGTTTCGCTGGCCGGGATTCCGCCGCTCATGGGCTTTTTCGGAAAGCTTCTTGTCTTCCTCGCCGCATGGCAGAGCGGGTTGCATGTTTTGGTGTTCATCGGGGTGGCTGCGGCGGCAGCCGGGATCTACTATTATGTGTCGGTGGTCCGGGCGATGTTTTGGAGTGACCCCGTGCATCAAGGCCCGATTGTCCTTCATCCGGCCACGCGAGGGCTGCTTGTGGTATTGAATGTCGGGAGCATCCTTTTCGGTTTCTATGCCAAGCCGATTCTCGCCCTGGCCGCCGGGGCGGTGGCCGGGATCGGGGGATAGACGTTTCGTGGAAACGCGCGGAAGCAGCGGGCAGTTAGCTCAGTGGCAGAGCGTCTCGCTTACACCGAGAGGGCCGGGGGTTCGAATCCCTCACTGCCCATTGGACTGGCCTAGAGCCAGGGAAAAAAAGGGCATTACTCTTCGTTTCAAACGGATTATTGTGGGCGCGCGCCATGCAGCAGGTCCTGATTGATCATGCGCTCGTGCTCTCCATCGGTTTTGCGCTCGGAGGGGTGATCGCGGCCGTTGCCTTAGCATTCCAAGTGCGCGGAATGGACGCCGGCAACGAGAAGATGCGCTCGATCGCGAGCGCCATCGAAGAAGGTGCCGCAGCGTACCTGAGCCGGCAGATGCGGGCGGTGGGCGGAATCGCCCTCATCCTTTTTCTTCTCATCGGGTTTTTCAAGAGCTGGTGGGCGGGAGGCGGATTCCTCCTGGGTGCGGGCTGTTCTTTCTTGGCAGGATTCATCGGCATGCGCGTTGCCGTGCTGGCCAACGTTCGGACGGCGCAGGCGGCCATGGTTGGACCCCAGTGGGCCATGCACGTCGCCTTCCGGGGTGGTGCCGTGACGGGATTGCTCGTCGTCGGGCTAGCGCTCTTCTCCGTGGGCACATTCTACTTCCTCTCGGTCTCCCATCAAGGTCTGCGGGAAACCGTCTCCGCGCTCGTTGGCCTCGCGCTGGGGGCGAGCCTGATCAGCGTCTTCGCACGGCTGGGCGGGGGGATCTATACGAAGGCGGCCGACGTAGGCGCCGACCTCACCGGGAAGATCGAGCAGCACCTGGAGGAGGACGATCCTCGGAATCCGGCCACGATTGCGGACAACGTCGGTGACAACGTCGGCGACTGCGCGGGAATGGCCGCGGACCTCTTTGAAACCTACGTCGTCAGCTTGATCGGCGCCGTCCTCGTCGCGGCGATCAGCCTGGGGGGCAATCCCGCCGCGATGATGTACCCGTTTCTAGTCGGCTGCATCACCATTGTGGGAGCCCTCTGCGGGATCGGGTACGTGAGCTACTCGAAGGCCCCGGCGGGCAAAGCCTTGGTCCACGGGGTGATCGCCAATGGAGTCGTAGCGGCAACTCTTTTTCTTCCGCTCTGTCTCTGGCTCTTCCCCGACCGGTGGGCTCAGGAATATGGCTGCTCCGTCATCGGGCTGCTCATGACGGCCGCCATGGTCATGATCACCGATCACTATACGAAGACAACGGGAAAGCCGGTGCAGCGGATCGCGCGAGCGTCCCAGACGGGTCACGCGACCAACGTCATTGCCGGATTGGCCCTGGGGATGGAGGCGACCGCGCTCCCCGTGCTGTTCATCGTGCTGGCCGTGCTTGCCGCGTTCTGGCTCGATCAGCTCTACGGCGTGGCCATTGCGGTCCGCTGCATGTTGAGCATGGCGGGAGTGGTCATCTCGTTGGACAGCTTCGGCCCCATCACGGATAACGCCGGCGGAATTGCCGTGATGAGCGGTCTGCCGAAGCAGACGCGACAGGTGACCGACGAGCTCGACGCGGTGGGCAACACGATGAAGGCCGTCACCAAGGGTTACGCGATCGGATCGGCAGGGCTCGCCGCGCTCGTGCTTTTCGGTGCCTACGTGGAAGAGCTTCGTCACTACAGTTCACAGACGACAGCGGAGGGGCTGCAGTTCCGACTGCAGGATCCCAAGGTGATCGTGGGTCTTTTCCTCGGAGCGCTCCTCCCCTATCTTTTTGCCGCCCGAAGCATGGCCGCCGTGGGTAACGCCGCAGGAGCCGTCGTCGAGGAAGTTCGCAAGCAGATTGCGGAGATCCCCGGCCTGCTTCAGGGAACAGCGAAGCCGCTTTACGGCCGATGCGTGGATATCGTCACGAAGGCGGCTCTGCAGCAAATGATCTTTCCGGCCCTCCTGCCCCTGATCCTTGTCGTCGCGATTGCGGCGCTCCCCGGACTCGGCCCCGTCGTTCTCGGGGGAGCCCTCATCGGGACCATCGTGACGGGTCTTTTCGTCGCGATCTCCATGACCTCCAGCGGAGGCGCATGGGACAACGCGAAGAAGTACATCGAGGAAGGACACTACGGAGGCAAGGGATCGGAGACGCATGCTGCGGCAGTCACGGGCGACACCGTGGGGGATCCCTACAAGGATACCGCCGGCCCCGCCATCAATCCGATGATCAAGGTCGTGAACGTCTTGGCGATTCTGGTCATCGGAATTTTTGCCCGGTACTGGAAGCTTTAGCTCGGGCATGGGAACGAACGGCGGGCTCCACCAAAGGGTGGGCCGAAGCAAGCTCGCGAAGCCAGGGATTGACCCGCGTCACGATCCAGCGTAACATTCGGTCGTGAGTTCCTCGTTCCGCAACGGGCGAAATCGGAACTCCACTTCCCGACAATCATCCGCCGAACGGAAAGTCCCATGAAAGCGACGCAAAAACTACACGACCTCGGACAAAGCCTGTGGGTAGACAACATCTCGCGGCAGATGCTCGATGAGGGGCTTCTGGAAAAATATATCCGGGAGTATTCGGTCACCGGATTGACCTCGAACCCGACCATCTTCGACCATGCGATCGCGAAGAGCCACCGATACGACGAGTCAATCGCCGAAGGCGTGTCGCGGGGCATCGAGGGCGAACCCCTTTTTTTCGAGTTGGCGATGGAGGATCTTCGGAGGGCGGCCGAGCTCTTCCGCCCCATC
>JAQTUK010000186.1 GCA_028710285.1 Methylacidiphilaceae bacterium
CGCCGATCAGCGCATGATCCCGCCATTCAGGCGGAAGCGGCCCATTGTTGGCGACGAGCAGCGTTATGGCCTCTTTCAGCCGGTTCATGTCGTACCGGCCGGAGTGAGACAGGCGCTGCCAGTCCTTGAAGAAGCTCTTGGTGTAATCGGCCGCGCGAGGCAGGTTTGCCCGCTTACTTGCGGCTGGCTTCTTCGAGGTCATTCAGCAGCGCATCGACGGTTGCGAAGCGAGCGTGGCGGCTCTGGATGATCTCGCTGGCCTCAGCGATTGCGGCGCGACTGGCGGCGTTCGGTGCCTTGAGCGCGAACGGCAGTTCCTTGTCGGTTCCGACGCGGATCAGAAAAGCGCGGATCGCAGCGGAGACGGTCAGGCCCATCGAGGCCAGCGTTTCCGCAGCCTGCGCCTTGACGTTCTCGTCCACGCGGACGTGAACCATAGTGGTGGTAGCAGCCATGAAGGCCTCATCTAGTGACTGATTGAGATACAAACTATCGCACGTCAGACGCGCCCGCAAGGTGGATTTCCTAATTGGTGGAGCAATTGGTCGGGTTAGTGCATGCCCGCTCCAACGCTTCAACGAGGCCTCGGCCTCTCGGCCGAGGAAAGGAAGCGAGGTCGCTCTGGGTTGGCTCTGCTTTTGCCCCGGCTCGGCCGGCCTTCATTCCAGACTGCTCATTACTCATTGCTGCATGCTCCTCATTTACTGAAGTGCTTCTCTTGAGTAATTGACGCACTTCCGCGGCCAGCGCCCGGATCCGCTCGGCTGCCTCGCCGCACGGATCCCGGTCGAGGGCGGTCGTTCCTCTCGCCGCGCTGCTCGGATCAATGACTCGCTGCGCGATCCGGGTTTGTAGGATGAGCAGGCCGTAGCCGGCGAGCGCTCCCGTGACCTCAATGCGCTGCTTGGGCATCTCCTCTCGGTCTGCGGTGGCCCATATATCCTATGGGCGAGGGCTGCACCAGAATTAGAACGAAGTCGTCGGCCTTGATGGCCGACACAGCCAGACCGTCCGCCTGGGGTGCGCCATTGATGATGACGTAGTCCTTGCGCGCGATGCTCTTGAGGTCGCGCTCGACCGTCGGTCGGGAAGCCAGACGAAAGCCCTAATTGAGAGTGCTCCCAGCACTCTTTGAGCCTCCAGTCGTCTGGAAGCGGCCGGCGCCGCCAGCGCCGGACCTGCGCCGCGCCGCCGGCACACCGACCATGCTACGCGAAAGGGCCGGCGCGGACAAAAGCGCGCCGGCCCTTCCAGGAGGAATTTCAGGCTCTTCGGAGCACCGGCTTAAGGCTCCTTGTCATGCATCGTCGCCTCTTCCTTTGCTGCCAACTGGGCGTGATGCTCGGCTTGCAGGGCATGCCCGTGGGCGATATGCGCGTGATGACCAGACTCCGCATGCTCTCCCGCTTTGTGATGCTCCGCTGCTTTTTTGTGATGCATCGCGGCATGCTCATGATGCATGGCGGCTTTCTAGTGATGTTCGGCAACCGTATCAGCCATTGTGACCTCCTACTTTTTGGGTTGGATTCGGATCGGTTCCAAAGAGGACTCTTTGGTTAACGTTCTGTTTATCCGAACTTTATAGAGCAGTCAAGCCAAATGAGTTGCTCCCCGGAGCAGATCCACGAAGGCCAGTGGTTCCCTCTGCCCGCGCAGCCTGCGAAGCGCCTGGATGCTCTCCTTCTCCCGCCACCGTGGGACCGCACCCTCCCTCCCCATGGCTCATTCTAAGGAAACGGGATCGCCTCCCGATCACCGAAGTCAATGGAGAAAGCGATTGATGTTCGAGGGATCGGTGTGCTTTAAGAAGGCAATTTTGTTGTTCTCCAGGAGACAAGGCGCTCATACTTGGCCAAGTCACATCTAAACGACGGGGAAACGTTCCAACCTGGATCAATTACGGAGCAAGACCAATGAGACCAATTCGCTTTGGGAAGGTTGGGCTGCTCTCCCTCTCTCTGCTCTTCCTTCTCCAGTCTGCGCAAGCCACTGGAAAGGCAACATTGGTGAAGACCTCGAAAGGCTACCGGGTCACGATCCTGCCGGTGATGGGCGCGGAAGAGGTGGAGAGGAAGCCAGAAGTTGCGAAAGGGAAGGTTCGCATCCAGAGATTGAAGGAGACGGTTTATGGAAAAGGACAACCGTCGAAGAACCGGCCCTAGGAATAGAAAGGCTGGCTGCCGCGGAACCGCTTTTCTACGCTTGAGCGCGGAGATGCCCTACCCGCGTTGTGGACAAACCTCTCCCGGTGACGATCTTCGCGCCGAACCGCCATTCAGGGTGCCGTGAGCTTGCCGGAGAGCTCTTTCGCTAGCTTCGGATCGATCTCTCGAACCCTTTGGCATGCTTTGGCCATCTCGTCCTTGCGGCCTGTGGCCTTGTACAAGGTGGCCAGGTTGAACCAGGCCTCTGCATAATCCGGCTTGAGGCGCACGGCCTTCTTGGTCGCCGATATGGCCGGATCGTAATTCTTCAATTCCGCATAGGCGGTCCCGAGGTTGCACCACGCTTCCGGAAGGTCGGAACGAAGCTGGGTTGCCTTTTCTAACGCCCTGACCGCTTCCGCATAGCGGCCGAGTTGCACATACGTCCCGCCCAGGTCCGACCAGGCTCGGCCAAAGTCATCCTTTTGCTGCACCGCCTTCTGGAAGGCATTTACCGCCTCCGAGTATCGGCCAAGATACGCATAGCACGTTCCCAAGTTGCACCATGCCTTGTAAAAGTCCTGCCTTCTCTGGATGGCTTCCCAATAGGCGTGAATGGCCTTGTCGTACTTGGCAAGATTCTCGTAGGCGAGCCCAAGGAAAAACCATGCCGCTCCCTCGTTCGGATAGGCTCCGGTCCATCTTACGGACAGATCGAGAAGGCGCTTCCACTCCCTGGAGTTTTCCAGGGCAATCGCCCGTTCGAAGTAGGGGAGTTCCCCTTCCTCGGTCGCTTGCGCGTTGCCGCCCCGTTCTTCTATATCCGATTTGCGAAATTGGCTCTCCGAGTACTCCGCCAATTGGATGGCGGCGTCACGAACTCCAGACCGCTCCGTAACGAATCCCTCCTCCACGATCGGCAAACGAGTGAAGGCCGCGGCGCGATCGTCCGGCGTGCCTGCACGGGCGGAAGAGGGAAAGAGCCAGAGCCCTGTCCCAAGAAGGAGAAGGAAGGAAAAGCTGCTCGCCCTTCCGGTCTCTCTTCGAGCGGGAGGCGAGGGCTCGGGAAAGCCCAAGGAATCCTGGAAAGACGATTTCATCGGGATGGCCGCTCAACCGTTTCTCTGATGCAACGACATAGCTCCCTTGCCGGGGATATGCATCGGAGTATCGTCGGAAGCAAGACTTTTGCCAAAGGAATAAGTACGACTCCCGGATGGAACGACCGGTCTTCCGGGACAGAGCGCGGGCGAGCCGGGAACCGCCGTACTCCTTCAAGCCACCAAAAAGATTGCTGTCGTGCCGCTCGCGGCTGCAGGATCGTGGGAAGCAAATCGATTGAT
>JAQTUK010000187.1 GCA_028710285.1 Methylacidiphilaceae bacterium
TTTCTTTCCTGGTTGTAAATACGACTTGTTAACGCACTTTATACCAGGGAAAGGCGGCCTTTCCTATGCTCTTTACACGCTTTCTCGCTTCACGCTTCGGTCGGCCTTCGTGAGAAATGGCAGCTAGCCCCTCCGTACTCACCATGATGCACGGTAGGACCTCCTCTCCTTTTTGGGGAGCCGCGTTTCCGCCTTGCGCTTTCGTCTCCGACATGGGAGCAAGGTACAAGTACTTCTCCGACCTATATCTCACCTTCACCATGACAGCATCCTCAGAACCCGGCCCCGCAGGAGCACCTGGAGGAGGTGGAGGAGATGCCCAATATCGATCATCCCGGATAATGCTCTTTCCCGCTTTTCCGTTCCAACTTGCTATGTACCATTCCGACCTGAACCCCCCAAATTGCTGGGGTATGTAATCAGCGGCTATGTACGCGCAGACCGGGAACGCACTGACGATGACGATATTCACCATTCCTAACACCCACGCGCCAATACGCCACGACGGTATAACGCGCAAGATCGCGACGCCTGCTAGGTCGAACGCGATTGTCGTCACAATTGCCCAGACAGCAACCCATCGCTCGAATGTGACCGCAAGCGAAAAGAGATATAGCAAAAGCCACACCATCACCCCTGAAATCCCAAGAGCAACGACTACACTGCAAAAGAAAGCGTTGTCGACCCTTCGTAGAAATCGCCATACGAGACCGAAGTCCGACCCTTCCAACGGACCTTTACCATCTCTAGGTCGCGCTACATAATTAATATACATCCAAGCATCCCTGATAACCAATTTCAATTTTGAGTAGTTATCTTTATCCTTATCGCCGAACCAAGCTGTACCATCCATACTCTGCAATATCTTAATTGCAACGTCATGCCCATGAACCATAGCCAAATAGAGAAGAAGAGCGGTAGGAACAATAATCACCGATAACGCAAATCCGGCGAATGCTACATTCTCGGGGACATTTGAAGGCGATAATCCAATATTAAGTGAGAACAACCGCAGTGCCCTGACGATAAAGCCAAACACAAGCAATATGCCACTTAGCAACGAGGCAGATATATAAATTTCATTACGAGCATTTACCCATCTCTTCTCGATGCTAAGCCTGTCCACATACCCCGGAAGATGCAATCCAAACAACAGGTGCGCAATGAAATGCATTATTGCAATTGAATATAAAATAGGCATAAAAGCTGCAAACACACTCGCATTGATGACATAAACTGATGCAACATTGTTTGGCATCATTCTCAATACCATCCCGACGAATAATACTATTGGCACGACCAAACAAATCCATTTTTGATTCCATCCCCTTATCAACACGCACAATGTTACCAATATCGGAATACACAGCTCGCACAATGCTAAGGTTTTTTCCTGAATCAGGTCCGATCCCTGCCATACCGACGTCCCTATGATGACGCAACCACCGGTGACGATGTATAGGCTCATCCACACCCAAAAGGACGGGGTGCTATTATTCATAACTTACAGCCTGCCCCACTTTCGCGCACTTCGATTGCAATTCAGTGTGCTTGAACGATGCATCCTTTTCATTTCGCCAACAGGGCCCACTTGGGCGGGCAAGCGAAGAACCGGACAGGGTCGAGTGTTTGGAGCCGTGCGCCCAGATCGAAGGGGATTCGGGAGAAGAGTCCGTCGAACGGCTGGCCCTGAAGCGCGAGTTGGACCAGGCGAATTGGCGGCATCGCGAGGCTCCGGTTCCTGCGCAACGTCGCGATCCCTTCCTCCGATTTCTTCTGGCCACAACGCCAGCCGATTCGGAAAGAGATCATCATGCGGCACCGGACACCTATGCATACGGACACCAGGCTCCCATCGATCCATGGCCGGAAGGGGTCCCTTCTCGCATTCCGCTCGGTTTGGCAGGCCAAGCGCCAGCGGCGAATTCCCTCCGGTCCCGGCGAGGATTCCATGCCCGGCGACCCTCGTCAATGCCCTTCCGGGGAAGGACTTGCAGGCGGCTTGCTGCGGGGTGAGCGCGGGGATTAGGGATGCTTGGGCTTGAGTCGCGCGAAGAAGCGTCTGCCGCAGCGGAGGAGCGGATGGTCCGTCAAGCGGACGGTGGAGCGCGCATCGGTCACCCGGAGCCCGTCGATGAGCACCGCCCCCTGGGTCACGAGCCGCCTCCCTTCCGACTTGCTCGGCACCGCTCCAATCGAAAGGAGGATTTCGATGATCGGCATCTCGTGGCCGGGGAGAGCGAACTCGGGGATCTCCTCCGGCACTTCCCGATGGGAGAAGACCCGCTCGAAGGCATGTCGCGCTCTTTCGGCCTTCTCTTCTCCGTGGAAGCGGGCGACCAGGCGTTCGGCCAGCTTCTTCTTCGCCTCCATCGGATGCGCATCGGGGGGCACGGGAACCCCTAGGAAGATGGGGTACCATCTGCCCATGAGCTCGTCGGAGATGCTCATCGTCTTGCCGAAGATCTCCTCGGGAGATTCGGCGACGCCGATCGCATTGCCCAGCGACTTGCTCATCTTGTTCTCGCCGTCGATCCCCTCCAGGAGGGGAAGCGTCAGGACGACCTGGGGCGGCTGCTCAACCTGCTCTTGGAGATCGCGGCCCATCAGCATGTTGAACAGCTGGTCGCTGCCGCCGATCTCCACGTCGGCGCGCACCATGACCGAATCCCATCCCTGGAGAAGGGGATAGAGCAGTTCGTGGAGCCCGATCGGCTCGCCCTTCTCCCAGCGCTGCTGGAAGTCGCGCCTTTGCAGGATCTGGGTTGCGGTCGCCCGGCGCTGCAGGAGCAGCATCTCCCGGCTGGTCATCTGCTCAAACCAGCTGGCATTCCAGACGATCTCGACCCGGGCGGGATCGAGGATTCGGAAGGCCTGCTCCCGGTAGGTCGCCGCGTTCCGGCGGACTTCCTCGGCCGAGACCTCGGGCCGGGCCGCGTTCCGTCCGGTCGGATCGCCGATCTGGGCGGTGAAATCGCCGATCACCAGGACCGCCTGGTGCCCCAGGTCCTGAAATTGCCGCAGCTTGAAGAGCGGTACCGAATGACCCAAGTGGAGATCGGGCGAGGTCGGATCCACCCCGAACTTCACGCGGAGCGGGCGGGAGGCCTGCAGGCGCTCCCGCAGCTCATGGGTGGTGTGGACCTGCTCGGTGCCGCGGAGAAGCTGCGCGAGCGCCTCTTCAACTGCCATGGGCTCGTCCGCCTCTCTTTAGGGAGAAGGCTCGGATGTCTCTCTTCGCCCTTCCCGACGTTCCGACTTCGCCCCGCTCACCACGATCTGGCGGCCGAGGAGATCGGTGCGATTCAACTGGGTGAAGGCCTGCTTGGCTGTTTCCAGGTCGGCCATCTCGATAAATCCGTAGCCCTTGGAGCGATTGGTCCGCCGATCCCGAACGATATCGACATTTTTCACCTGTCCGACCTTCGCGAAATAGTCGAAGAGATC
>JAQTUK010000188.1 GCA_028710285.1 Methylacidiphilaceae bacterium
GGCCGAAGGGTGGTGCAGGGTAAAAAGCTCTCCAGGTAAAGCTCTTTCTTCCGTCGCGCGAGCTCCTTGGCCACCTCCTCGGGATTGCCGGGAGGCCGAGCGAGGGATTCCAGGGCTCGCTTCATGCGAAGCTCGTTGCCCGGAATCGCCAAGAGTCCCTGGAACTCCTCCCAGCCCCAGCGGATCGGCAGGTCCATGGCGGCAAAGGCTGCGTTGCAGGCGGGCAGATGACCCTCCCTTTCGGTGAGCGCGATGGTCCCGTCGACGTCCCAGACCATGCCGTCCCAGCGCGCGGCGGTCACTGGCAGAGCCTTTCGACGCCCAGAGGAGGAAGCTCGGAGGGGGCAGTCGACTCGACGATTTCGTGCGAGAATCGGCTGAGCGGCAGGTCGAGGATCGCGCAGTGCAGAATGGCCCGGATATACTTGTGGAGGATCAAGAGGATGCCTCGCTCCGGCCTGCCGACCAGAGAGCAGAGCGCACCGACGACACGCTTGCGCGCGGCCCCGACGTCTTCCCCCCCGATGGAGGAGAGCGGAACCTGGGCCGGATCGGCCAGCCAGCGGTCGTAGTCCGCGGGCTCCCGAGCCGACAGATCCCTATGGGTGTGCCCCTCCCACTCCCCCATGTTCACTTCGATCCACTCCGGCCACGCTTCGATCGGTACTCCCAGCGCCTCGCCGTAGATTTCGGCGGTCTGCCGGCCGCGGGCAAGCGGACTGGAAAGGATCCGATCGATGGGCAAGGGTCGCAGAAGATCGCAGTTGGCCTTTGCCTCCGCGATTCCCTCCTCGCAAAGGGGAATATCGGTTCGCCCTTGAATCCTCCGCTCGAGGTTCCACGAGGTCTTGCAATGCCGCGCGACGAAGATGCGCGGCACTGCGGAGGATCGGACCGTCTCTCCGTAACCTTCCATGGGCAACTTCCGTTTCCCCTCCCGCCCTTTTGCCTAGGCGCGCATCCTTGCCAAGGTTCGATGGGCGGCTTCCGCAACCGCTTCCTTCGTCAAGCCGAACTCCTTGTAGATCGTGGCGTACGGAGCGGAAGCTCCAAAATGGTCGATTCCGACGGCCTCGCCATCGAGCCCCAGCCAGCGCCGCCAAGCCAGCGTCACCCCGGCTTCCACGGAAACGCGGGCGCGAATCTTTTCCGGAAGAACTTCTTCCCGATAGGCTTCCGGCTGCTGGGCGAAGAGTTCCCAGGATGGGAGCGAGACCACTCGCGACCGGATCTTCTGGCTGGAAAGGATCTCTCTTGCCCCCAGGGCGAGCGAAACTTCCGAACCAGTGGCGATCAGGATCACTTCCGGGTCGGGCTCCCCGACGAGCACATATCCTCCGCGCCTCGCCTCGGAGGCCGGAGCGCACTGCCTGCGATCGAGCACGGGAAGATTCTGCCGGGTCAAGATCAAGGCGGTCGGACCGTCTTTCCTCTCGAGCGCGACCCGCCAGCCTTCCGCGGTTTCGGTCGCATCCGCCGGCCGGAAGACCACCAGATTGGGAATGGCGCGAAGGGCGGTCAACTGCTCGACGGGCTGGTGCGTGGGCCCATCCTCTCCCAAGCCGATGCTGTCGTGGGTGAAGACGTAGACCACCGGCACCCGCATCATGGCCGCCAAACGGATGGGCGGGCGCATGTAGTCCGAGAAGATGAGGAAGGTCCCCCCATAGGGGCGAATCCCACCATGAACGGCCATCCCGTTCATGAGGGAACCCATCCCGTGCTCCCGGATGCCGTAATGGATGTACCCGCCCGAGAAGTCTCCGGGACGAATCTCCTTCACTCCTTTGGGCAGCGTGTTGTTGGACGGGGTCAGATCGCCGGAACCGCCCAGCAGGTAGCCGACCTTGTCGAAGATCGCGTTGAGCACGGCTCCAGACGCGGCACGCGTCGCAATGGGCTTTTCCACCGGGAAGCTCGGCATCGCCTGGTCCCATCCGGCGGGAAGATCCCAGCGAAGCGCCGCTTCGAAGGCTTCCGCCTCCGCGGCAAACTCCTTCCGGTAGCCCGAAAACTTCTCAATCCAGCGAGCCCGCTCCGCAGCCCCCTTCTTCGCGGCCTCGCCAAAGAAGGTCCGCACCTCTTCCGGCACGTAGAAGCTCTGGTCCGCCGGGAGCCCGAGCCGCTCCTTCGCCAGCCGCACCTCTTCCACCCCCAACGGTTCTCCGTGGGCCTTGGCGGTGCCTTGCCGGTTGGGGCTTCCCCAGCCAATGATGGTCCGGCAAGCGATGAGAGTCGGCCGCTCTTCCTGGGCAGTAGCCCAAGCGAGGGCGGAAGCGACTTCGGCGCGGTTCAAGCCGTCGATTCTCCGGACATTCCAGCCGTACGCCGCAAAGCGGCCGAGCACGTCCTCGCTGAAGGAGAGCGAAGTCGCCCCGTCGATGCTGATGTGGTTGTCGTCGTAAAGGACGACCAGCTTGCCCAGCCGCAAATGGCCCGCCAAGGACGCCGCCTCGTGGGAGACCCCTTCCTCCAGATCCCCGTCGCTGGCGATGGCGAAGGTCCGATGGTCGACCACCTCGTGTCCGGGGCGATTGTACCTCTGGGCGAGCCACCGCTCGGCCAGGGCCATCCCGACGGCGTTGGAGATCCCTTGACCGAGCGGCCCGGTCGTCGTCTCCACTCCCACGGTATGGCCGTATTCCGGATGGCCGGGCGTCCGGCTTCCCCATTGACGGAAGCGCTCCAGCTCCGCCATCGGCAGGTCGAAGCCGCAAAGATGGAGCAGGCTGTACAGAAGCATCGATCCATGTCCGGCTGACAGGACGAACCGGTCGCGGTCCGGCCAGTGGGGGTCGGCGGGATCGAAACGCAAGAAACGGGTCCAGAGCACGACGGCCGCGTCGGCCATGCCCATGGGCAGGCCCGGGTGGCCCGAATTGGCCTTCTGCACTCCATCCATTGCCAGGCCGCGAACGACGTTCGCCGCCAAGGCCGCTAGCTCCTCTTCCGCAGGATGGTGGAGCACGCTGGGAGCAACTGGGGGGGTGGAACTACTCATGTTTGGTTTCTCTCGTAGGGGGTTCTCGTTGAGGGCGAACCCGTCAAATCGTCTAGCCCGGTGTCGTGCAGGAAATCTACGCCGACTCTTCCCTTGCTCCTGTCAAAGGATGGGAAGAAGGAAGGCAGCCAGCCGCAACGGGCGGCTCGCGCCGACTCCCTAAGCAGGCGATATATCGGTTCGCTCCGGGCTCTGTCAAGCGGTCTAACCGCCCGAACCGAGCCGTTTCCCGCAAGATCGGTCTGCGATCTTGCATCAAGGGTTTCCGCCCGCTTGGCTCTCCCGACCTTCCGGATCGGCAAAGACGCGGCTCTGACGAATATCCGACGCGTCGATCCGCATGAGCTCTTCGGCGGGAATCTTCCCGCCGGCGGCGACCAGGCGGGCGGCCTGACGCAGCTTGATGCGGTCGATGGCATTACGGACGCTGCGG
>JAQTUK010000189.1 GCA_028710285.1 Methylacidiphilaceae bacterium
CCCATCCTGACTCCCATCCGCCAGCTCCAGCCGCAAGACGCCGAGTCCCGCTTCTTCCAGCGCTACCGGGACCTGGCTGAAGGTCGCAACCGGTGGATCGACGCCTTTGTCCTCCAATGGGCGCAGATCGAGGATCAAAGAGGCAAAGCCCATCTGCCCCGGTAGCCAGGAAGGACAAACAAGATTGACCCCGCGCTCACGGCAAGGAGTCTGTCATGAACGGGAACTGCGTTCGCCCATCCTGGCTGGCACTTTGGGTCACGCTCCTCCTGGCCTTCGTGGGGAGCTTCAGCAGCAACGCGCAAATTACCTTTCTGCCTCCCCAGGAGGCCGCCGCTTCCTCGGAGCAGTCTTCCGGCAGCGCCGGGTTGGTCAATAACGCGGCCCTGCCGAGCGCGGCTGCCGCGCCGCCTCCCGCCGCCCCTTCCGATCCAAGCGCGACACCCGCTCCCGGCGACGCCGCGGGCTCGGGAGCGGCCAGCGCGGCAGGCCAGGACGGTTCCACCGCTCCCACCCCGGCGACCGCCTGCTGTCCTTCGCCTCCCGGGCAACAGGCTCCTGCGCAAACCCCTCCGCAGCAAGAATCGGGCGGTCCGCGCTATGGCCCCGACGGGAACATCATTCCCGAATATACCAGCGGGCAGGGGCCGGAGGACGCCGAGCGCGGCAATAAGTGGAAGCAGCCGCTAATGGGAAAGGGGAAAACTCGGGCGCACTCGGGCACGAGCAGTTCCGTCTCCAGCAGCCAAACGCCATTCTCCCCTCCTCCGGCACTGCTCCCCGAGCAATTGGATGATGTCAATCGACTCGTCGTGGCCGAACTCCAAAAGGAGTTGCAAAACGGTGCGCTGACGCGGGAACTTTGCCTGGATAGCGTCTTTCGGGTCTATGCTTTTGCGGGTGCGCCGATCGACCCTCGGATACAGGCTCTGAATACAAAGCTGGATAATTACAACGCGTTGGTCGAAAAGCTCAGCAAGCAATACAAAAGTCCCTGGCCGCTGCAGTGGACGCCCGAGGAGATCTCCGTCGCGAACCACATGGTCCAAGGGCGCTATGACTCAATCGATCCGAATTTGCAGTGGTTGGCGTACCCAATACAAAGCGGAGACATTTGCCAGCTTCCTCCGTATTACGTTGTTGAGAAAGACCAGAAGGGAAATTCCGCGACGAAGCTTAAGAGTGGCCACATCGGAATCGTTATTTTCAATGCAAAGAAGAACCAGTGGGAGCTTGTTTCCACTAATAATGTTGAAGCCAACCATAAGGTCCACCCGGGGTGGAGCGTCCAGCCGCTTGACGCTGTGGTAGAACATTATAACGAAATCAGTGGTGGGCAGTGGCCAATCTTCTTTCACTGGATTGGCCCTTCCCCTTCGGCCCCGGGGCCTTGAACAGCCAAAATAGGAGGAAGCCCATGATGCTCACTCGGGAAACAAAGTCCGCGCTGGCAATGAGAAAGAAAACCCAATCCCTTTGCCGAACGCTCTCCTGGATGGCGGTCTGCATCCTGGTCACTCTCCAGGTGGCTTTTGGTGCCGCCTACTTCCCTCCCTCTCCCCGGCCGGAGGACATCAGCGAGCAGGTTTGGCAGCAGATCTTTCATGGAAAGCCCGTTGTGATTATTGCTCATCTTGTGACCTCCAAGGGGGTGAGTTGGTATTACATGCGGAATTGGGACAAGAGCCTTAAGTCCGGTGGGATCGGCAGCGACGAGTATTATGTCCGGGTAGAGCATGGGGAGGTGACCGTCCCCTATTCGCTTACGGAGGAGACGTCGCCAATTAATCTCTTTGGCTTCATTCCCTTCGGCTATCATCAGGAGAGGAGGCCGCCTTGGACTTCGCTGGGATTGACGTTTCCCGAGGCAGTCGAGATGCAGAAGCAGGAACTTGAGGAGGGAATTCAGCTGTTGGGGGGACTTGAGGAGCTTAGGCGGTCGACTCTGGAAGCATATGCCAAGTTGGCCAGAGGGCGGGATGTTGACATCTATTACGACATGATGTATCCAGAGGTTATCGAAGCCTATAAACAGCTTGGAGTGCTTCCCAAGAACTTCGTTCCCCCACAGATCCCGGATGAGCCGCAATATACCAAGGAAGAGCACGAAGCTTTCCGAAAGGCATGCTTGCTCCATAGGCAGCAAGCGGAGGCGGAGGAGGCGGAGCGGAAAGCCGAGAAAGAGCGAAGACGGATAGGGAATGGGAATCCCGCCCCTCCGCCCCAAGGACCCTAAGCGAGCGTTAGCCGTTGGGTTTTAAGTTCATGGTCTTCGGCGCTTCGGTTCCGAAAGCCCGGTGGTTCAATTGCGGACCCAATCCCATTTGCGCTGGGCATCGCAGGCAATGAGAAAGAAAACCCAATCCCTTTGCCGAACGCTCTCCTGGATGGCGGTGTGCATGCTGGTCAGTCTCCAGGGGGTTTTTGGTGCCGCCTATTTCCCCCCGTCTCCCCGGCCGGAGGACATCAGCGAGGAGGCTTGGGAGCAGCTCTTTCATGGAAAGCCCGTTGTGATTATTGCTCATCTCGTGACCTCCAAGGGGGTGAGTTGGTATTACATGCGGAATTGGGACAAGAGCCTTAAGGCTGGTGGGATCGGCAGCGACGAGTACTATGTCCGGGTAGAGCATGGGGAGGTGACCGTCCCCTATTCGCTTACGGAGGAGACGTCGCCGATTAATCTCTATGGCTTCATTCCCTTCGGCTATCACCAGGAGAGGAGGCCACCTTGGACTTCGCTGGGGTTGACGTTGCCCGAGGCAGTCGAGATGCAGAAGCAGCACCTGGAGAAGTCAATTCAGCTGGGGACGCTTGAGGAGCTTCGGCAGGAGATTCTAGAATCGTATGCCAAGTTGGCCAAAGGGAGAGAGGTTGACATCTATTACGATCTTATGTATCCGGAGGTTATCGAAGCCTATAAACAGCTTGGAGTGCTTCCCAAGAACTTCGTCCCCCCACAAGTCCCGGATGAGCCGCAATATACCAAGGAAGAGCGGGAAGCTTTGCGAAAGGCATGCTTGCTCCATAGGCAGCAAATGGAGGCGGAGGAAGCGGAGCGGAAAGCCGAGAAAGAGCGAAGACGGATAGGGAATGGGAATCCCGCCCCTCCGCCCCAAGGACCCTAAGCGAGCGTTGGTCGTTGGGTTGTAAGTTCATGGTCTTCGGCGCTTCGGTTCCGAAAGCCCGGTGGTTCAATTGCGGACCCAATCCCTTTTGCGCTGGGCATCGCTGGCAATGAGAAAGAAAACCCAATCCCTGTGCCGAACCCTCTCCTGGATGGCGGTCTGTATTCTGGTCACTCTCGAGGCGGCTTTTGGTGCCGCCTATTTCCCCCCGTCTCCCCGGCCGGAGGACATCAGCGAGGAGGTTTGGGAGAAGCTCTTACATGGAAAGCCCGTGGTGATCGCTGCTCGTATCGTG
>JAQTUK010000001.1 GCA_028710285.1 Methylacidiphilaceae bacterium
CACCGTCATGGCCGACGGCTCGGAGGAGACGAGAAACACGGTGAGCCGCCTTGCCGCTCCCAACAACTCTCTCGAGGGCAGAATTCCGCACATACCTGCCCGGTGGGTCGATCACGGCCCCGTCCGCAACGGGATGCCATGACAAAGGAAAAAAGAGGATTGTTTGTCGGCGGCCGGCTGTTGCTTTTCGCCGCGTGGGTCGTTCTTCTCGCGGCCGATGCGGCCGCGCAGCGGATCGACCTGTTGCCGTCGCAGGCCAAGGCCATCGGCCGGCGGCTCTGGCAGAATGAGTCGGGCGGGACGTTGTCCGGGTTGACGGCTTGGAACGCCGGGGAGGATTTTGCCTCGCTCGGGATCGGCCACTTCATCTGGTATCCCACGGGAGTCCATGGCCCCTTCGAGGAGAGCTTTCCCCAACTGCTCCAATTCCTCGAGCGGCGAGGGGTCTCTCTTCCCGGGTGGCTGGCGGAAGCCCGCTCTTGTCCATGGCCCGACCGCCGGGCGTTTCTTGCCGCGGCCGACAGCAGTCGGATGCGCGAGCTCCGCTCCCTCCTGGCGGAAACCGTGGGGGAGCAGACCCAGTTTGCGATCGAACGACTGGACGGCTCTCTGCCGAAGATGTTGACCGCCGTGCCGCCGGGGGAGCGCGCGCGGATCGAACGAAACTTCCGAGCCCTTGAGGCGGCCCCGGCAGGCCTCTTTGCCCTCGTCGATTACGTCAACTTCAAAGGGGACGGCACCTTCCCGACGGAGCGCTACCGGGGAGAGGGCTGGGGACTCCTGGATGTCCTCCAGGCGATGGAGCCTGGTCCCGCCCTTCCGTCCTTCCGGCGGGCGGCGCGGCTCGTCCTGGAGCGGAGGGTGCAGAACGCGCCTCCCGGGCGACACGAGGAGCGCTGGCTGCGCGGCTGGCTCAACCGTGTCGACGGCTATCGCGAGGGGAACGCGGGCTAATGCAACGGAGCTCCGGCGTAGCCCGTGAGCTCCACATATCCAACTCCGTGGAGCGGCTTTTCCCAGCGGGTGCCGGAAACCCGGACCGCTCCCTCCCAGTAGGCGATCTCCCCCAGCGCATGGAGGCAGAGCTCCTGGTCGGCCATCCGGGGCGCGACTTCTAGAACCAACCCCAACGAGGGGACCCGGATCCGCCAGGCTGCCGGGTAGCGTGCTCCCGTATGGGGGCTCTTCCAGGAGCCGAGACGTTCGAGGGTAAATTCCCCGTAGCGGAGCCCCTGCCGGGTCCCGTCCGGTTCGACCCAGCTCCCGCCGGCAGTCGCGTCGATGGAGCCATCCTTCTTCCGAAGCCCGTAGAGCATCAGCTCTTCTCCGGAATCGAGCTGGAGGGCGAACCAGTCCCAGCCGACCTGATTTTTGCCCAGGGCGCTCGAGCTGAACTCATGGTCGAACCAGCTCGTCCCGCGAAGGGGAACGGTCTTTTTTCCTAGCTCGAGCTTCCCCTGGGTTTCGAGTCGGGTGAAGGAGTAGTAGTAGGAGGCGGCTCCCGGCTCGTCGGCCTTCCGGCTCAAGCCTGCCTCTCCGTGGAGCACCGGGCGCTTGCGGGAGTGGAGCGTAAGGTCGAGCTTCTTGTCGTTCTCCGCCGCCTGCACCCGGAGCGAGCCGTCAGGCTGCTCCTCAATCCGCCAGTCCCCGACCCAGACCTCCATCTTTCCTCCGGAGCTTCCCGCCTCCCCGAGCGCCCCTCGATCGGCCCTCTCGGTGAAGAAGAACTCTTTGGCTCCCAGTTCGCTAATCGCAAAATGGCCGAAGAAGACATCCCGGATCTTCCATTGGCTCTCCCGCTCTGGGGCTTCGCGGAAGAGACCGCGGCGGAAGAGGGTGAGCTCGAAGCCGTAAGCCGCTCCGTTCGGGGAGGAGAGATTGCCGGTCAAGTACCACCATTCGATCTGGAAGTCGGGATGGTTGCCATGGTCCCGGGGAAAGCTCCAGGCCCAGGGGCTCTGCGCGAAAGCCCAGCCGCCCGCCGCGAAGGCCCTTGCCTCGCCCACGCCCCGGACTGCGGCGAGAAGGAGGAGGGCGCTCCAGATCCGGCTCATCCAGCGGACCGGGTTGCGAGCGAAGAGGGGGAGCATAGGGCGAAAATCTATTCCATCCGCATCGCCTCGGCGACCGGAATGCGGGCGCACCGCCGTGCCGGCCAGTAGGCCGAGAGGATGGCGGTCAGGATGACGACGGGAGGAAGCTCCCAGAGGAGCTTCCAGGGCATCGTCCACCGAACCGTCCACCCGAAGAAGGAGGGATTGATCACATAGGTCAGGACCAGGGAGAGCCCCATGCCGGCGAGCAGGCCGAGCAGGGAGGAGATCGCACCGAGAAGGGCAGCTTCCCCGACCAGCATCGCCTCGACCCCGGAGCGTCCGACGCCGATCGAGCGCAAGACCCCGATTTCCCGGCGTCGCACGACGCTCAGGATCACGAAGTTGAGGAAGATCCCGCTGGCGCAGACGATCAGGGTAATCCCTTTGAGCAGCTCGGTGACGGTGAAGGTCTGGTCGAAGACCCGGAAGACCTCCTTGCGGACCTCCCGGTTCGAGTAGACGACCCAGTCGCCGACCGTCGAGATCTGCCGCTGCAGGCTCTGCCGTACCTTTTCGGGGTCCGCGCCCGGACGGAGGTAGAGCCCCAGGGTATGGCAGCGGTCCTCATCCCAATAGCGCCGGTAGGCTCCCCAGTCGATGAGGAAGAGCCCGAACTCGGTCGTGTAGTCGTAGAAGACTCCCGCGACCGTGAAAGGCCGGTCGCCCCGGGGAGTCGGGATCTCGATCGGATCGCCCTCCTGGACATGGAATCGCTTGGCGAAGCTCTCGTTGACGACGATGCGGTCCGATCCCGCCGATTCGGCCAGGACCCGGCTCGCGTCGCCCCGCCGCAGGGAGAGGCCACTGTACCGGGCGGCGACCGGAAAGCGGAGTGCCGCGCACTTGACCGTCTCGCCTCGGAAGACGATCCGCTGCTCCCGGTAGCGCTCATAGGCAGCGACCGAGGGAAGAGAGGCGACCGCCTCCTCGATCGCCGGGGGGAGGGACTGCTGGGTCCCCGCCCGGACGTTGATCGCGGGGGCGACGAAGAGATCGGCCGTCACCGTCCGGTGGAGCCAGTCGTCGACTGTCTTCCGGAAGCTGAAGATCATGACGGTGACGCTCACATACATCGCGAGCGCGGCGAGAAGAGCGGCGACGGTGATTCCGTTGTGGTGGAGCGAATGGGCAAAATGGGCCATGGCCAGCCGCGGCAGGACCGAGCGGAAGCGGAAGGCACGGGCAATCTCCCGGCAGACCAGGGGTACAAGCAACGTGAATCCAAGGAGGGCGAAGAGGGCCGAGCCGAAGCTGAGCGCCGGCGGCCCAGTGCGGAGCGCGAACCAGGCAAACCCCGAGGCGAGCCCCCAGCAGACGACCGCCGCGACTGCCCACCAGGGCCCGGCTCGGCGGCTCTTCTCCGCCAGGGTTCCGAGAGAGAAGGCTTCGACGGGCTCGACTCCCGAGGCTTCCCTCGCTGGAAACCAGGCCGCCGCCGCCACCGCGGCGAGCCCGGCACCCGCGGCGATCGCGATCGCTCCAGCCGAGACCGAGATTCGCTCGATGTGGAGGAGCGCGTAGATCGCGGTCACGCTCTCGGAAATCACCCCCAGGAGGCTTCGCGCCAGGAGGAGGCCGAGCGGCAGGCCCAGAAGGATCCCGATGCCTCCCACCACGAGCGCTTCCCCGAGAAAGAGCACCTGGACCCCCGACCGTTGGAGCCCGAGGCTCCGCAAGAGCCCGATCTCCCCTCGGCGGCGGACCACCGAGGCCTCCACCGCATTGTAGATCATGTACATCGCCACGAAGAGGGAGACCAGGGAGAGGGCCGTCAGGTTGAGCTCGAAGGCGCCGAGCATCTTTTCCACCCTCCGGCTCCGCCCCTCCGGAGTCTGCACGATCATCGAAGGAGGCAACCGGCTCCGGAGAGAGGCGGCGACCTGGCTGGGATCGGCTCCTTTCCCGAGCAGGCAGCTGATCCGCGAAAGTTTTCCGACTCTGCCGAAGCTTTCCTGGGCGCTCGCGATGTCGAGGAGGGCCAGATGCTCATCGGCTCCGACCGCTTTTCCGTGAAATTCGACCAGGTAGCGCAGCACGAAGTCGGCCGGTCCGGTCTCCGTCCGGACGGTGATCCGGTCTCCGAGGTGCAGTCCCAGCTTGTGGGCGAGCGTGGCGGTCAGCGCGATCGCCCGGGGATCCCGGAAGAATTCGAGCAGGTCGTTCTCCGAGCTTCCGCCCGCTTCCAGGGTGAAGGCCCGGAAGGGGACATTGGAAAAGAGGTCGACGCCTTCGAGCTGGAGATATTCCCCGGGGTGGTTGGCGACCAGGCAGACCTGCTCGACCAGCGGCGTGGCCGCCGCGACCCCCGGGGTGCGCCGGACCGTCCGGAGGATCTCCTCGTCCATCGGCACGCCGTCTCCCGATACCTCCAGGTTCGCCTTGCCCGCGGTGGCGTCGACCGAGGCCCGGAACGCGGCCAAGGCGCTCTGGTTGAGGACGAGGACCCCGATGAAGAGGGCGACGCCCAGGGCCACCGAGAGGACCATGACGGCCGACATCGCCGGATGCCGCGCGATCTGGCGTCCACAGTGGCGAAGAAAAAGGGCGAGCATGGAGACTAGGTCTCGGGCAAGGTCGCCGGTTCCTCTCCGAGGATCCGGCCATCCCGCATCCGGACGACACGGGAACTGGCCGCCGCGACCTCCTGGCTGTGCGTGGCGAGCACGAGCGTCGCCCCATGCCGCCTCCCGAGATCGCGGAAGAGGCCGATCACGATCCGGCTCGCCTCCGAATCGAGGTTCCCGGTCGGCTCATCCGCCAGGACCAGTCCCGGCTCAAGCAGCAGGGCCCGCGCGACCGCGACCCGCTGCATCTCTCCCCCAGACATCTGCTCGGGCCGGTGGCGGCTCCGGTGGCCGAGGCCCACCTCTTCGAGGAGAGCCCGAGCCTTCTGCCGCGCCTCCTTGGGCGACATTCCGCGGAGGAGACCCGGCAACTCGACATTCTCCTCGGCCGTCAAGGTCGGCAGCAGGTTGAAGAACTGGAAGACGATCCCGATCTTCCGCAAACGCATCTCAGTCAGCTTCCGCTCCTCGAGCTCCGTCAGCGACTCGCCCAGGACGACGACCCTCCCCTGGCTTGGCCTGTCGATCCCCGCCATCAGATGGAGCAGAGAGCTTTTCCCGCAGCCGCTGGGACCGACCAGCGCCACGAATTCGCCTTCCTCGATCTCCAGGCTGACCGAGCGGAGCGCGCAGGTCGCGCTCTCCCCGGAGCCGTAGGATTTGGAAACCTGATCGAGAAGGGCGACCACTCGTCTCATCGAATCGCCCCTAGCCGGAGATGCCAATCCAGATCCATGCCATGACCAACCCAACCGTACATCGAGAGCAGCAAAGAGCCATCCGGGAAAGAGCCTAGACCAAGACTCCTTTGCGTTGACAGCCGATTTTCCCGTTGGGCCGAAGAAAGCGCCGTCTCCGGCCGCTGCCCCGGTGTGGCCGGAGGGGACGGAAGAAGATCCACGGGAAAGAGGCTAGGGCGGAGGGCTCGACCCAGCAGAGTCCGCTTCCTCGCTCAAAAGCAGGAGATCGGGATCGCCGCTCACCGCGACATTTTGGGAAGAGACCCGTTCCACGCCGAACGCCTCCAGGTAGCGAGGTCCGCCCGACTTGGGGCCGGTGCCCGACAGGCCCTCTCCGCCGAAAGGTTGGAACGCCACGGCGGCTCCAATCATCGGTCGGTTCACATAGAGGTTGCCGACGCGCGCCCGCTCCCGAACCAAGCGAACCCGCCCGGAGAGACGGCTCTCGAGCCCCATGGTGAGTCCAAATCCCATCCGCGCGACCTGGTCGAGAACGAACTCCCATTCCTCGACGCGAAAGCGGACCACCGGAAGGAGGGGACCGAAAATCTCCCGATCGACCAGGGAGAGGGAAGGAATCTCGATCAGGCGAGGAGCAAAGTAATAGCCGCCGGGTGCGGCGGTAGGCGAAAGAGCGGCCTTGGCCAAGAGTTTTCCCTCCCGTTCCAGCCGCCAAGCCTGATTCTCAAGCTCGAGCAGGGCTGTCCGCTCGATCAAGGGCCCAACGTCGGTCGCGGGGTCCCGCGGATCTCCGACCACGAGCTCCTCCACCGCCCCGGCCAGCAGGTCGAGCAGACGCGGAGCCGCCTCGTCCTGCACCAAGAGAAGGCGAAGAGAAGAGCAGCGCTGACCCGCGCTTCGAAACGCGGAAGCGATGATATCGTCGACGGCCTGCTCCGGCGCCGCTGTCGGATCGACCAGCATCGCGTTGATCCCTCCGGTCTCGGCGATCAGCGGAGCCAAGGCTCCCTCCCGGATCGCCAGAGCCCGAGCGATCCGTGAGGCGGTGGCGCCCGAGCCGGTGAAGGCGACTCCGGAGACCCGCGGATCCCGGACGAGCGCCTCACCGACGCGCCCGTCCCCGGGCAGGAGATGGAGGATCTCCGGGGGAATGCCCGAGGCCAGAGCAAGCCGAACCGCCTCGGCGGCGACGAGCGGGGTCTGTTCGGCCGGCTTGGCGACGACCGCGTTCCCCGCCGCCAGGGCTGCCGCGACCTGTCCCAGAAAGATCGAAAGCGGAAAATTCCAGGGACTGATGCAGGCGAAGAGTCCTCGGCCCCGCCACGAGATTTCGTTGCGTTCTCCGCAGGGTCCGCCCAGCGCCCGCGGCACCCCGAAGAGACGCCTTGCCTCGACTGCGTAGAAGCGGCAGAAGTCGATCGCCTCCTGCAGCTCCCCCTGGGCGTCCGGAAGGGTCTTTCCCGCCTCCTCCCGCAGAAGGAAGAGCAGCCGGGGGCGTTCCCTCCGGAGCCGCTCGGCAAGCGCCTCCAAGGCCTTCACCCGCTCTCCGACCGGCACCCGTTCCCATCGAGACGCTTGCTCCGATCCGATCCGGAGCGCCTCCTCGATCTGCTTCTCCTCGGTCCAGATCACGGTTCCCAGCCGCCGCGTCGGATCGGCCGGGGAGAGAACCGGCTCTTCCTTCCCTCCCACGGACCTTCCCGCCACCAGCGGGTGGGCCCGTCCCGGGCCGCCGGCAGCCTCGACTTCGCGCTGAAGCCGCCGAACGTCCGCCGGGTCTCCCCAATCGATCCCTTCGGCCCGCTTCCAGGCGGGCTCGGACAGCTCCAGAGGCTTAGGAATCCTCGGGTGGGCGGCGGAGCCCAGCCGCGCGATCCGGCTCAGGGAAATCGGCTGGGGACGCTCCTCGCCAGGGCCCAGGAAGCCTGCTTGCCCGACGCCGTTTTCGAGGAGCCGCCGGGCCAGGTAGCCGAAGAGCTCCGCCCGGGCTCCGAAGGGAATGTAGAGCCGAACCGGGTGACCCGCCTCGCGCAAGACCGAGGAGAGAGAGTCGGCAATCCCGTAGAGCCGTTGAAACTCCCATCCTCCGCCCCGTTCTTCCGCCAAGCAGAGGATGGCCGCCGCCGTGGCCGGGTTATGAGTCGCAAACTGCGGAAAGATTCGGCCGGAGCCCTCGAGCAATCGGCTGGCGCACGCCAGGTAGGAGAGCTCGGTGAGGGCTTTCCGCGTAAAAACCGGGTAGCCGGGAAGGCCCAGGGCCTGCGCGCGCCGGATCTCCGCATCCCAGTAAGCTCCCTTGACCAGACGCACCGCAAATCGTTTCCCTTTTTCCTCGGCGGCTTCCCACAGCAGGTCGACCGCCGCCGCGGCGCGCTTCTGGTAGGCCTGGATGACGATGCCCAAGCTTGTCTCCCCCTCGAGATCGGGCTCCTCCAGGAGCCGCAGGAAGAGATGGAGAAGGGGCCAAAAGCGGTCGGACTCCTCCGCATCCAAGACAAGCCGAATGCCAGCGTTCCTTGCCTCCCGGCAGAGTTCCAAGACGGTGGCATAGATCTCCTCCGCGATCCGCTTTTCCTGGAGCGGCTCCCACCGGGGATGGAGGGCGGAAAGCTTGAGCGAAAGCTCGGGTGACTCCGCTCCTCCCGCTCCGGCCTGGCCAAAGAAGGCGATCGCCTGCCGGTAGCGATCCCGAGCCTCTTGCGCCGCCCTTCTCGTCCGCGCGGCCTCTCCCAGCATGTCCCAGCAGAAACGGTAGCCCTGGCCGCGGAGCGGGGCGATCCTCTCCACTCCTCTGCGGAAGTCTTCCGCGAGGATGAAGCGACCGACGATCGCCTCTACGACCCGGCGGACCGACTCCCTGGAGAGCGCCCGCATCCCCCGACGGAGCCAGCCGGGCAGGGGGGTATGGCTCTCCCATCCGGCGACCGCCCGGAGAGCGGTCAATCCCCAGGAAGCGGCACGACCGATCCCGTCTTGCGCGTCGTCCGCCCCCGAGCGCCACTCCCCTTCGAGCAGCTTCTCCGAGAGCAGGGCTTCCGCCGTGCCAACGTCCGGAATCCGGGGCAGGGCCTCGGCCAGCTGCAAAAGCAGGCGTCCCTCCTTTTGCGACAGCGGATAGCGGGCCAAGACCCGATCGACCCATTGCGGCCGCTCGCTCCCGCGCATCCGCTCGATCAGCCCTTCGGTCCTCCCCTCGATCTCCCGTTCGAGAGTCTCGTTCCGGGAGAGCCGGGCCAGAAGCTCATCCCGGCAGCGCTCGTCCTCCTCCGCGTGGGTGGTTCTCACCCGCTCCCGCAGCGTTTCCCACCGTTCTCCCGGGGGCTCTTTGCGCTCGATCATCCGCATCCTCGCTTCGGGCCGGAAAGCCCAACCATCCTTGTTTGTATACGGCAAAGCCCTCCTGGGGAAGAAAGAGGGATGAGCAGCGCCCTCCCAAAGGTTGCGGACCTTTGCCGCCCGCCGCTTCTCCGCCGGAGCGATCCCCACACAGAAAGCTTGTCAACCCGTCGTCTCTCTGGGAGAAGTTGCTGCCCTTAAACCCTTTTTTTCGATCACCTTATGCCCGATCCCTCTTCCGAATCCAGCGGAGCCGCTACCCCCGTCGGCCTCCTGCCCCCCCATCCGCCGCTTCTCTCCTATTCCCGAGCTGGGATCCGCCGCGAGGTCTACGTGCAAGGTCTCTTCGAGGAAGTCGCTCCCGAATACGAGCGAATGGAAGGATTCATGGCGCTGGGCCGCGGCTCACGCTACCGAAATCAAGCCCTGCGTCGGGCCGGGCTCCTCCCAGGGGCCACCGTGCTCGACGTAGGCACCGGAACCGGGCTGCTCGCGCGCGAGGCGCTTGCGCTCGTCGGCCCGCACGGGCGCGTCCTGGGTGTCGACCCGAGCCCCGGCATGCTCAACGAGGTGCGCGAACCACGTCTGCAACTGCTCCGCGGGAGCGCGGAGGCGCTCCCCGTGCCCGATGCGAGCTGCGAGTTCTTGAGCATGGGCTATGCCCTACGCCATCTCCGGGATGTCCACGCGGCCTTCGCCGAGTTTTACCGGGTCCTCCGCCCGGGCGGTCGGCTGCTGCTCCTCGAAATCACCCGGCCCACGACTCCCTGGGGCCGCCACCTTCTCCGTGGCTACCTCCGCGTCGTCGTTCCCATCCTGGGCCGTTTCGCGGGCTGCTCCTCGGCGAGCAAAGAGCTCTGGCGCTACTACCACGAGACCATTGACGCTTGCGTTCCGCCTCCCGTCATTCTGGAAGCGTTGCGTGCCGCCGGGTTTGTCGAGATGCGGCGCCACGTGGAGCTCCGGTGCTTATCGGAATACACGGCCCGCCGACCCGGAAGAGACGAGATCGACTTTCTCGACCCCGCCTTGGTGAGCTAGCGACCTCGGGGTGGCAAAGCAGCCTGGAGGCTTGCGGGCATTCGCCGCAGCCCATTGCCGCCTTCCTTCTCGACCGGCCAGTCGAAAAGAACCGCAAGGCCGCCTCCCTGCGCCTGTCGTCCGCCTTGAGAGCACCACGACCTGATTGCCCACCACTTGCCGAATCTTGCCCAAGCCCGGGCTCGAATTCGCAATCAATCGCATGGTCCGTGCGCAGTAAAGGTGCAGGACCGCAAATCTCTGACCTTACCCGATCCCCTTTGGCACGCCTCCTGCTTTCCATAAAGGAACCAAGAAGCACGGGACAGAGACAAAGAGTCGACATAGCGCCCACACCGGAAATTTCTAACATGGACAATCCCACACGCTCCACACCTATCGCAACTGACTCAGCAAAGCGGACGTATAATAAGTGGGTGAACAATCCGGTGCTGGAGGATTACGCTCTACGCTACGCTCCCAAGAGCTTTCGCCGGTGGAGCGAATTTGCTGTAGCGAGTTCGGCGATCGGGGGAATCGCATACCTAGCCGATTTTGCCATCGGGGGATCGATCGCGGTCTCGTACGGCTTCACCAATGCTTTATGCGCTATCCTCGCAGCGGCCGTTGTCATTTTTTTAACGGGCCTCCCGATTTCCTACTATTCCGCTAAATACAACATAGACATGGATCTGCTGACCCGTGGAGCCGGATTTGGGTACCTAGGGTCGACGCTCACCTCGCTCATTTATGCTTCCTTCACCTTCATCTACTTTTCCCTAGAAGGATCGGTAATGGCCCAAGCGCTCACGCTCTTCTTCCGCATGCCGTTAGCTGTCGCATACTTGATCTGCGCATTACTCGTCATACCGATGGTCATCTATGGAATGACATTCATCACCAAATTGCAAATCTGGACACAGCCGATATGGCTCGCCTTGATGGGCTTGCCGTTCGTCGTGATCTTCGCAAAAGATCCCGACACCTTCTCGAGATGGGTCTCCTTCGCCGGAAACTCGCCGTACGGTTCGCAATTCCACTTTATCTCCTTTGGGTTGGCCTCGGGAGTCGTTCTATCCTTGATCGCCCAGATTGGTGAGCAGGTAGACTACCTGCGCTTTATGCCGGACAAGACCCGTGCCACCAGAAACAGATGGTGGCTCGCTGTCCTGCTGGCGGGACCTGGCTGGGTCATCCTCGGCGCCATCAAGCAGCTGGGTGGAACCTGTCTTGCCTCTTACATCGCACCAAAAGTAGGCTTACACAAAGCGGACGAGCCAATCCTGATGTTTAATGAGGCTTTCAGTCAATTTATCCCCAGTACTTTTTGGGCATTGACGGTTGCTACGTTCTTCGTTGTCTTGTCCCAAATCAAGATTAACGTCACCAATGCCTATTCCGGATCGCTCTCCTGGTCCAACTTCTTTTCCCGAGTTTTTCATGCCCATCCAGGAAGAATCGTCTGGCTTTTTCTGAATGTAGGAATCGCTCTGGCTCTCATGGAGTGGGGCGTATTTGGTTTTCTGAATGCAGTTTTGGGATTCTATTCTAATGTGGCAGTTGCGTGGATTGGCGCCGTCGTGGCCGATCTCGTCATCAACAAGAATCTTCTGAAGCTCAGCCCTTCCTACGTGGAGTTTAAGCGAGCCCACTTATACAACTTCAACCCGGTCGGTTTCGGGTCGATGCTCATCGCATCTGCAGTTTCCATCGCCGCCTACTTCGGTGCTTTCGGGAAGACTGCGCAGGCATTCTCGCCTTTCCTCGCACTGGGCCTGGCATTCACGCTTTCCCCATTCATCGCCATCATCACTAGGGGGAAATTCTACATCGCGAGAGAGAACCCGTTTCTGGCAATGACGCCCGCAAGGACGACGGATACGGCGGCGCACTCGCGATGCGGGGTGTGCAGCCACGATTACGAGCATCCCGATCTCGCCCATTGCCCTTATCATTCCAACACCATTTGTTCGCTGTGCTGCAGCTTAGATAAGGACTGTCACGACGTGTGCAAGCGGTAAGGCTTGTGGGCTGACCTGGAGTCTTCCTTCGGGGGCGCTGTGGCAGGGTCAGGAAGGCTGCCCCCGATGGCGCACAAGGAGGCGAACCAGCCAAGCTCGTGCAGTCGAGCCGGGGGGATGAGCCCCATCGTCGACTCACGCTGTCCGAGCCTGACTTCACCGCCCGCTCCAGTGTCGTTTCAAGGCACGGCCGCTCCCGTTCCCGACGCATTGTTCCAATGGAGTCCACCCACTGCCTACCGAAGCGGAGTTCGACAGGCCATGGCACAGAAGTTGCTATTCTTCGGGCATGTGGCACTCCTTGGAAATCGCCTACATAGACCAATGCCTTGCGAGGATGAGGTGCGAGGACGCTGATTTGCCTGACCTCCCGCCTGTTTGGCTCGTGCTCTTGTTTCTCTTCTTCCGATTTGGAGCCGTCCAGGACGCGCATGCGCAGGGACAGCCTGAAGACTCAGGAAGCTTTGCCATCTCACCCAGTGAGACCACGCACGACTCCAGCTCTCGCCTTGCCAATCTGGAAAAGCGGCTCCAGTTGCTGGAGCAACACAACAGGGACCTGGAAAAAACAAATGCTCAGCTCCAGAGCCGCATCCAATCCCTGGAAGATGGGGACATTGTCGCGGTAGCGCCGAGTACAAAGGCTGCCGCCTCTAACGCTCCTGCCTTGAAAGGCAATTCCCCACTCTACCCGTCGAGCCTCTCCCTGGCGAGCGAGCCGCTTCCCCCTCTGCATGTGAAGGGCCGTGGTCCGTCCGTGTATACAGCTCCCTCATCCACGTGGCAGCGCGAGTACGAACAAGCCCCATTGGAGGCTAAGATTCCGCAAGCCCACAAGATTCAAGTATCCGATACTACGTGGTTTGACGTTGGCATAGGCGTTCGCTCCAGCTACAGACACGAAGGTTTTGACAATTTGAACGGTGCCTACCTGGATAATACTCGTTTCTATTTCAACGGCCAAATTGCCCCGCACCTCCTGATCGAAGGAAACCTTGACTCACGTCAGGGACCATCGAGGACTCCGACTCCAGCGAATATCACGGATGTCCATCTTTTGGATGGAATTGTCAAACTCGAGATCAACGATTACGTCAACGTGTGGGCGGGGCAACTCCTCTTGCCGATCGACCGCGACAATCTTGCGGGTTTTTTTTATCTCAACACGTTCGAGTTTCCCTTCGTCTGGGACTATCCCTCCGTTTATCAGGGAAGAGATTATGGGGCCGCTTATTGGGGCCAGCAGAAGATCGGCTCCGGCTTGCTGAAATGGCAGGCGGGAATCTTTTTTGACCGCTATCTGGGAACGGCAGCCCCAAACGAACCTGTCTTTGCGGGAAGGGTCATGTACGATTTTTGGGACGCTGAGCCAGGTTATTATCTCGTAAATTCCTATTTTGGAGAGAAGAACATCCTGGCGATCGGCATTTCGGGGATGTTTCAGCAAGATGCCGTTTTGAATGCTCCTTCTTCGGCATATTACGGAATGCCGCTAGCTGGATTCATGGGTGTATCCATGCTGACGCCGGAAACGGCTTCCTTTGGCAATGTCGAAGCGGATCTTCTGTTTGAAAGGAAATTCAAAGAGTTGGGAAATGGAACCATAACGTTTCAAGCCGAATACTTGGATTACATGTTCTCCAAAGATATTACGGTAAATCAATTTGGCCTTAATGCTGGCCAAGCTTATGTAATGACGCTGCTCTATTTGTTTCCGGAGACAATCGGCATAGGCCAATTTCAACCCTACGTTCAGTGGCAGGAATTTGAGCAGCAATACACCCACCTATCCCTGGAGGAAATTCAGGCTGGCCTCAATTACGTGATCGCAAAGTTCAATGGACGAGTCTCCGCTTGGTACTCTCATGGCAACGGCGTGAGCATGGGAGTGGCCTACACCGATGCGGTTTTCGTTGGGTTGCAAGGGCAATGGTGGTAGCCTCCAGCGTTTACGGGACCAGCGGTGTGTGCCATGCTGTTTTCTCTCGGAGCACGCTCCGCCCCCTGGGGGACAAAACTGGAGATCCTTCTGGAGAGCGCGCCGTTCGGGAAAGGCGATGGAAGGCTTGCCGATCTTTCTGCCCGAGAACCGGACGACTGTACGGGTGCTTTTCACCATGATCCAGCGAGATCGAGGTGGCGCGACGAGTGGGTGGGGCAGCCAGGACACCTCCGCCTGGACAATGGCAGGTTACGGAGCTGAAGCTTATCGAAGATGGCAGCCTCAAACTGGTGCGGTTTGCGGTAACCCTGCCTGAGGCATCTGACAGGTGAGCACTGATCCTTGTATGGACGAACGTGGTCCTCAGCCTCCGCGAGCAAACACTTCCGTGTTCAAAGAGTGACCCCGGGCGATGGTGATAAAGAAACGGGGCAAAGCAACATGCATCTCACTCCGCGCGAGCAGGAAAAGCTCCTCGTCGTCGTAGCGGCAGACCTGGCCCGTCGAAGGCAGGCTCGCGGTCTGCAACTCAACTATCCGGAAGCGATCGCCATCTTGACCTACGAAATCTTGGAAGGGGCGAGGGACGGGAGATCGGTCGCGGAGCTCATGAGCTTTGGGACGACGATTCTGACAAAAGACGACGTTATGGACGGCGTATCGGAAATGATCGAAGAAGTCCAAGTGGAAGCGACTTTTCCCGATGGCACGAAACTCGTTACGGTTCATCACCCGATTCGATCGGCCAAGAAAGCGCCGGAACAGGACGACCGGAGTGGGAGTAGGATGACCCCTGGAGAAATCCTCGCAAGTCAACCGGAAGCGCTGTTGCCAGCCAACCCTGCATGGATTGTTCGGAAGCTCATTGTTTCCAACACCGGGGATCGTCCGATCCAAGTCGGAAGTCACTTTCACTTTTTCGAAGTGAACGAAGCGCTCCAATTCGATCGTGGCGCTGCGCTTGGATTTCGGCTGCACATTCCTGCCGGGACAGCCGTCCGCTTCGAACCCGGGGACACGCGCGAAGTCGAGCTCGTGGCACTTGGCGGGGCCCGCAAGATCCACGGATTCAACAACAAAGTCAACGGACCACTGCCTGGGCTCGGCGAGCCATGATTATGACATTGCTCTCGTTGGGGAACGGGGAAGCCTCATGTCTTTTGCGCTGACTCGTCGTGCGTACGCCGAAATATTCGGCCCAACGGTCGGAGACCGCGTCCGCTTGGGAGACACCGAACTCTTTGTCGAGATCGAGCAGGATTGGATCGTGGGGTCCGGGGGTTATGGAAACGAAGTCAAGTTTGGAGGTGGGAAGGTGATTCGAGATGGCATGGGCCAATCTCCATTAGCCTGCGACCACGAATCCCTTGACCTTGTCCTGACTAACGCTGTGATCCTCGATCCCGAGCTGGGGATCCTGAAAGCGGATATTGGCATAAAACGTGGAAGAATCGTCGGCATTGGGCACGCAGGGAACCCGAACATTCAAGACGGGATCGGCTCACGCCTGACGGATCCCATTGCCGGGACCATGCGCCCCAACCCCATGATCATCGGAGCGGGCACGGAGGTCATCGGAGCCGAGGGTCTCCTTGTCACCCCGGGCGGCATTGATTCGCATGTCCACTTCATCTGCGCGCAACAGATCGACGAGGCGCTCTCGAGCGGGATTACGACGCTGATCGGAGGAGGTACAGGACCTGCTACTGGAACCAGGGCAACGACTTGTACTCCAGGTATTTGGAACATGGAACGGATGCTTCAGGCCGCGGATGCCTTTCCCGTCAACCTCGGATTCCTCGGAAAAGGCAACTGCTCCAGCCAGGCACCGTTGCGGGAGCAGGTGCTTGCCGGAGCAATGGGTCTCAAGCTTCATGAAGATTGGGGGTCTCATCCGGCCGCGATCGATACTTGCCTCTCTGTCGCCGAAGAGATGGATGTGCAGGTAGCCGTTCATACCGACACGCTCAACGAGTCTGGCTTCGTGGAAGAGACCATCCGCGCCTTCCGAGGAAGGACCATCCACACCTATCATTCGGAAGGGGCGGGAGGCGGTCATGCACCGGACATTCTCAAGGTCTGCTCAGAGCCTTATGTCCTGCCTTCGTCGACCAACCCGACATTGCCCTTTACCGTCAATACCATCGATGAGCATCTCGACATGCTCATGGTTTGCCATCATCTCGATTCGAAGGTTCCCGAAGATGTGGCTTTTGCTGAATCTCGCATTCGCCCGCAGACCATGGCTGCCGAAGACCGGTTGCATGATATGGGAGCAATCGCGATGACTGCGAGTGATAGCCAAGCCATGGGGAGAGTTGGTGAAGTTATCTTGCGCACCTGGCAAACCGCCCACATGATGAAGTCGCAATTTGGTGCGCTCCCTTCTCCGGATCACGGGGCGGCAGACAACTTCCGGGTGCTGCGCTATCTGGCGAAGTATACGATTAACCCGGCGATCACCCACGGAATCCGCCATGAGGTCGGTTCTCTCCAAATCGGGAAATTGGCCGACCTGGTGATCTGGAAACCGGCTTTTTTTGGCGTCAAACCCGAATTGGTTCTCAAAGGCGGGATGATTGCCTGGGCCAACATGGGAGATCCGAATGCGTCGATACCGACGCCGCAACCGACGCTGTACCGCCCGCAGTTTGCCGCTTGCGGAGCCGCCCGCTTCGAAACTTCGGTTACTTTTGTGAGCCGGCAGTCGTTGGAATCGGATCGCTTAAGCAGGTTGCAACTGCAGAAGCGGCTTGTTGCGATCAGGGGCACCCGGCAACTGACGAAAAAGGACCTCATCTGGAATGAGGCGACTCCGAAAATTGAGGTGGATCCCGAAACCTACGTGGTAAGAGCGGATGGAGAGATCCTGGAATGCGTGCCGGCCCGAATGCTTCCCCTGGCCCAGCGGTATTTTCTTTTCTGATCCAGCCCACGTATGGAGTCCTAGTCCGTTGCGACGTATGAAAGTTGTGCAAACCCCACTTTCCGAGAGCGACGTTTCTCTGCCGATCGTATGGATTTCGGTCGATCGCCGGACCTTGACGAAGAGGATTTGGCGCGCTCGGGCGGCAGATGACCGCGAATTTGCGTTTCACGTAAGGCAACCCCTGCAACATGGAGCCACCGTCCTCCAGGCCGAAGGGAAACGCTACGTACTCCGTCAGGAGCCGGAACCCGTTTTAGAGGTGGACCTTCCCACAGACCCTAGAGAGGCTGCACGGGTCGGTTGGGCGATCGGCAACCTTCACCTTGGCTGCCAATTTGGGGCTTCGTGGATCCGAATACCGGAGAGCCCCGAAGTACGAACGTGTCTACAAAAACTCGGCTATTCTGGCCGATCCATAGTGGCGATTTTCCAGTCGGATTCTCCATCTACGCAAGCGCACACGCATGACGGATGACACCGACCAATCCTTTTCCTCCTGGTTGGGAGTCGTTCTACAGACCTCGGATTCGGCTTATCCCCTCGGAACGTTCAGCCATTCCTTTGGGCTGGAGGGCCTGTGGCAAATGGGCGAGGTTGACTCGGTCGCGGACCTGGAAGCTCAATTGCGCCGCACCTTTATTCCGATGGTCCTCCGTGTGGACGTTCCATTGTTGGTACGCGCAAGGAGAGCTGCGAAGGACCAAAGCTGGAGTTCCTTGCAGGAAATCGATCGACTCAGCGCCGCCCTGCGATGGTCAAGCGAACAGCGCGAGGCAGCAAGTCGGATGGGAGCTCGGCGGCTGAGATTGCTCAAGCGAGTCCTTCACCCCCCAGCGATCCAGGAGCATTTCGCGTTCCTCGCGGGCAGTTTACCCTACACCCAGGCTTGTGTTGTAGCCGGGGCCGAAGCGGCGCTGCTGGCGATCCCCGCCAAGGCTTCGGCGATCGCCTTCGGTTATCAAGCGATGGCCGGGATCGTCCTCGCAGCGGTAAAGCTCTTGCGGATCGGTCCGTTCGAGGGGCAGAAGCTTCTGCAGCAGTCCGTGGCGGAAATTCTCGCTGGGCTGGACCGAGTCCTGGACTTTCGCGAAGAAGAGATAGGATGGTTTGCTCCCTCGCTCGATATCGCATCCGCAAGACACGCGCGAGCGAACGAAAGGCAGTTTCTTACTTAGAGTGAAACCGATTTGCCTAGGAGTCGGTGGTCCGGTCGGATCGGGGAAGACGATGCTCGTCCTTCGATTGTGCGAATGCCTGCGGGATCGCATCCGGATGGCCGTGGTGACTAACGATATTTACACCCGAGAGGACGCTGAGTTCCTGGCCCGTCAAGGAGCCTTGCCCCCGGACAGAATCATTGGAGTAGAAACAGGTGGATGTCCGCACACGGCGATCCGGGATGACACGAGTGAAAACGAAGAGGCGATTGCCACACTGGAGCATCGTTTTAAAGATCTTCAACTCGTCTTGCTCGAAAGCGGGGGCGACAACCTAGCGGCTACGTTTTCGCCGGAATTGGTCGATGCGTTTCTCTACGTGGTCGATGTGGCAGAAGGTGACAAAATTCCGCGCAAGGGGGGTCCGGCGATTCGCTTTAGCGACCTGCTGGTGATCAACAAAATCGATCTCGCCCCGTACGTCGGTGCGGACTTGGCAATTATGAACCGGGACGCAAAGAGGATGCGAGGAGATCGGCCTTTCGTGTTTTGCGACCTAAAACGCGGCGTCGGGCTGGTCCAGATTCTCTCCTGGATCGAAGAGAATCTGCTTTTTGCTCTGAAGGAATGAACCCTCTGTGCGGTCGCCTTCGCTTAGTCTGTGCCTGCGAGCGAGAAGACAGGAGCGTATTGCGCGAAAGCAGCGCGTCCGGAACCTTTCATGTGAGCAAGCCCTATTGGGACGGCAACGTCTTGCAGGTTCAGATTTCCAACCCGACTGCAGGCATTCTGGAAGGGGACCGCTTGGAGTGCTACGTCCGCGTCGAGGAAAAGGCGCGTCTGTTTCTTACCCCGACCAGTGCGATGCGGCTCCACTCGATGGACGCGCACACTGCTGAATCTCGAGGAACGTTTTTTGTCGAGAGTGACGGATGGCTGGAAGTCTTCCCGGAACTCCTGATTCCCCAAGCAAAGGCCCGGTTCCGGCAGCGCAACGAAATCCGGATCGCTCCGGGAGGGGAGCTTTACTTCGCCGAAACGCTGGCACCCGGCCGTCTCGCGAAAGGAGAACTTTACGCCTTCCATGCACTCGACCTGCGCACCGACCTCATTTTCAATGGTGGCACCATTGCCTCGGATCGCTGCCGCCTTTGCCCGGATGCCCTTCCTCTTTCTCCTTGGCCCTCATGGTACTACGCGACCATCTGGATTGTTTCCGAAAAACTCAGGCAGCATGCGAATATCTGGGAGCGGATCGAGGCCCTTAGCAGCAAGACGCTTCGTGTTGGATGCTCGGAGCTTCTCGAGACCGGATGGGGAATCAAGATGTTGGCTGCGGATAGCATGACCCTGCGCTCGGCTTTGCAGGAAATCCGGAGCCTGGTCGCAGAGACATTGCCGTGTCTTCGCCTGCAGCCTCGCAAATGGTGAAAGGACACGCATCCAGTTCCAAGGACGGAGCCCGCTTCCGCCGTCGGGTCTGCATGTGTGGATGGTGCAGGAAACGCACTCGGCTCGTGCGGATCAAACGCGCTCAACCAATGGAGCATGGAGTTTGGCGTGCATCCGGCCGTGATCCGCGGCTGAAAAGGGAAGCGCTCCTGGCCCGCCTGAGGTCTTTGCCAGCGGGCAGAGCGCGAACTCCTCGAGCGGATCGGGCAGTTGGCGGTGGAAACCCGCCGGCTTAAAAAAGCCCGGCCCTCGTGCTTGAGGGCCGTCGCGCCATGATTGACTGCCGGCCCGAACTGTCTGTGCGCGGCCCGTGCGACCTCCGATGCGCTGAAACGGAGGATTGGCATACCAAATGCTGTTATCGCTTACACAACGTCTTGTATACATTACTAACCATTTCAAATCTCTGCCCCATGGATCACGACGGCCTAAACCCAAACGAAGATGCGATCTCTTTTCGGAACGACACGGGCCATTGCCGCTCCATCGAGCACGGAGCGTCCGCCGGATCGCCGCGGGAGAGGGAAGAACGCCATGTCTGCGGTTCCAAGGTGGATTTCGTTTATCCCGAAGTCCCTTTTCCTTCCGCGCGGGTGTTCGCCGCGACCGGGGAGGAGGCGCTTCGCCAACTCGTGGACCGGCATCATCAATACCTTCTGAAGAGCCCGATTCACTATCTGTTCCCCCCGGACAAGGAAGCCCTCGAAAAGCTGGTGAGGCGCTCGGCGGACTTCGTCGTCGAAATGTGCGGAGGCCCGCGCTACTACACCTCGACGAGGGGAGAGCCGCGGATGCGGTCGCGCCACTTCCCGACAACGATCGACGAGAGGGCGAGGGAAGTCTGGCTGATCTGCTACCGGGACGCCTTGAAAGAGACCGGGTTCCCCTTGCCGATCCTCGAAGAGTTCTGGAACTGGATCGAGCCGTTTTCCATCCGGATGATCAACCGCAGGACGACGTGGGACCCGCCGCGGCGAGTGCCGTTCGCTTCGATCCGGGATGCGTTCGTTCCCTGACGAAGGTCGATCGCGAGAGATTCCAGGCTACGGTCCTCCCTCTGGAGACAGGAGCCGATCTTTTCCCCCGGCGTCAGGTCTTCCCGCTTCCTGCGTGTCGCTGCCGCTTGTTTGCTTGGTGCGTCGACGTTACGAAAGGCGCGGTTTGGATCCTGGGAGAGAAGTCTCGGCTGCTCCCGATGGTTGTGGCGGACGGCAGCACGAACCCAGTGCCCACTCCAGGATGAAAGTGGCGGAGCCGGAGGGATTCGAACCCTCGGTACCCTTTTGGGGTACAACGGTTTAGCAAACCGTCCCTTTCAGCCGCTCAGGCACAGCTCCGGGAGATTCCCTCACTTCTGCGCCCGCCTTGCGCCGTTGTCAAGGAGACAGAGAAGCGGGCTTCCCTCTTGACGGCCTTCTCCGGCCCTGCAAGCCTGTGCTGCGCCGCGGATGCGGCAGGAGAGAGCCCGAATGAACCAACCGGAACAGGATAAGGGAGACCGAGGGCGGATCGGCCTAGGGAAGCGGCTCGTCCTCAGCATTATCGCGGGCCTGCTTGGCTATGCGGCGACCCGGCTCATGCTGGGAGGGCAGGGGGATTTTGTCTCGACCCAGGATTCGTTTCTGAGCGCCCATGCGGTTCGGATCGCCCCGAAGGTCTCCGGGTATCTGGAGCGGCTCCTCATCGACGACAACACGCGGGTCGAGCAGGGGCAACTTCTCGGTCTGATCGACCCCAGGGACAACCAGGCCCGGGTCGCGGTCGCCGATGCGATCCGCCTCTTGGCGGGAACCGAGTGGTTTCGCATGCACCGGCTCGTCATGGCTCACGCGACACCCGAGTTGAATCTCGACACGGCGGTTGCCGTGAATTCCACGACCGAGGCGGTGCTCCGTTTGGAAACGCTCACCCTCGGCTATAGCGAGCTTCGCGCCCCGATCTCCGGAAAGATTTCCGGCCGCAGGGTTGATCAGGGGAATTACGTCGCGCCGGGGCAGTTTCTCTTCTCGATCGTTCCGGCTGGCGTCTGGGTGACGGCCAACTTCCGGGAGAGGGAGCTCGGCCACATTCGGCCGGGGCGCCCCGCGGAAATTCGAATCTGGGCGCAGCCCGGCCGTGTCTATCGCGGCCACGTGGAGAGCATCCAGCGCGGCACCCGGTCGGCCTTGAGTCCCTATCCCTTGCTGGATATGCGGCTCAATTACGTCAAGCCGGAGCAGCGCATTCCGGTGAAAATCCTTTTCGACGAACCAGCGGTCGCCACATCGGAGCTGGGTCCCTGGATGACCGCCGCCGTGCGGATCCCGACCAGCTCGGCGAAGTCGGCCATGGGCTGGGCGATCCTCCTGGGGGCGGGAGCCGCGCTTGCTGCTTTTGCTTTCAGTCCCCGTCTGCTCCGGCGGACGGCTGGATGAGGAGGTCTCATCCGCCCATGTTTGCTTCCTCCGCGGCGGCGCGCAGTTCGCGCAGGGGATCCTCCTCTCCTCTGTGGAGGAGATGGCTCTCGAGAACGACGCGGTCGGCGCCGTGGATGACGACCGAGGCCAGGCTCTCCCGGCTCACCCCGCCTTCGACCGCGATTTCATAGGCGAAGTTGCCCTCCTCCCGGCAGCTCTTTGCCTGCGCAACTTTCTTTAGGGTCTCCGGGATGAGCGGCTGACGGGGCCCCGGGTTGGAGGTGAGGCAGAGAAGGTGGTGAATGCGAGGAAGATGCTTGAGGGCTTTCTCCAAGAGTGTGAGAGGATTGAGGGCGAGTCCGCAGCGACATCCCATCGACCGAATCAGTTCCATCGTCTTGCGCACGTCGTGACGTGCTTCCAGGTGAACCGTTACGATGTCCGCGCCGGCTTCGATAAAGGCTCGGGCGTAGCGATCCGGCTGCTCGATCCGAAGATGGACCTCGATGGGAAGCTCCGTCGTTGCGCGAAGCGCGGCGACGAAGTCGGGTCCGCCGCCCAGGTTCGGCACGAAATGACCATCCATGACCTCCACGTGGAGCAGATCGATTCCGGCCATCTCGAGTTCACGCACTTCGCTCTCCGTCTGGCAGGGCTTGGCCCCGACGACCGCGGTAAATCGCACGGATCTCACGTAAAAAGTCTCCTACGCTCTCTTTCGTTCGATCAGCTCGATCTCGTACCCTTCCGGTCCGTCGATGAATGCGAAGCGCGTCCCGGAGCTGCTGGTCGTGGGTCCATCGGAAAAGGGATAACCCTTGGCCGATGCCCACTTGCCGAATTCCTCGAGGCTGTCGACCTCGAAAGCCAGATGGGTTAAATCGGGCGGCACGACGACCGGCCCCGACGCCGGATAGTGGCAAATTTCGAGCAGCTCCTCGCTTTCGGGAGCCTTCAGGAAGACCAAGGTCGAGCCCCGAGGGGAGGTCGACCGGCTCACTTCCTCAAGGCCGAGCACTTCGGTAAAAAAGGCGACGATCTTTCCTAAGTCGTTTACCCGATATCGCGTATGCAGCAGCCGACGCACCATAAGCAGCGTTCTCCCGTTTCTCTCGCAAAATCGAGAGGGTGTCCTTGAATCAATCCCTCGGGCGGACAATGGTCACGCGGCAAACGGAAGCTTGAGGAGCCCGGATTTCCCATGCCTACCACGACTGCCGGAAGCTTTCGTCCCGCTTGAGATCGCCCAAGAAAAGGCTAAGCCAGTCCGCCAGCGTTTCGAGGTCCTGGAGATGGACGACCTCGACGGGGCTGTGCATGTACCGGTTGGGAATGCCGAGAGCGGCGGTGGGAATGCCCCCGCGCTGCAGGAAGATGGCATCCGCATCGGTGCCCGAGCGGCGAGGGTCGATTCCCTGCTGGTAGGTGATCCCGTGGGTGTCCGCGACCTCCGCCAACCGGCGGACGAGCAGAGGATGGTTCACGCTCCCGCGGCTGAGGATCGGGCCCTTGCCGAGCTGCACGTCGCCATGGCGCTTCTTGTCGGCAATCGGGATGTCGGTGGCATGGCCGACGTCGACCACGACGGCGGCATCGGGATGGGCCGAGTAGCCGACCATGGCGGCTCCAAAAAGGCCGTTTTCTTCCTGAATCGTCGAAGCCGCGATGACGCAGGCCTGCAACGTCTCCCTCCGGGCGGCGGTTCTCCGGAGGGCCTCGGCGACCACGAAGGCTCCCACGCGATCGTCGCAGGCTCTGCCCACCCACAACTCCCCATGGAGCGGAGCAAAGCCCGAATCGTAAGTCACCAAGTCGCCGATGGAGACGCGCTCAAGGGCTTCCTTCTGGTTCTGAGCTCCGATGTCGATGAAGAGTTCGTGCCACTTGGGCGGCTCCTGCTTGCCTTCGCGATCCTGCAGGTGAATGGCGAGGGAGCCGATGACTCCCAGGACGGCTTTTCCCTGGTGATGGATCCGCACCCGCTGGCCTCTGGCCAACAGCGGATCGGAGCCGCCCACCGTCGTAAAGTAGAGGAAGCCGCGATCGTCGACATATTGCACTTGAAAGCCGATCTCGTCGATGTGGGCCGCCAGGAGGATCTTGGGGGAGCCCTCCGGATGAAGCAGGGCGAGGGCATTGCCGTAAGCGTCGGTCTCGACCCGGTCCGCGTAGGGCTTGACGTATTCGATCCAGGAGTGTTGCGCGACGCCCTCCTGGCTCGAGGGGCTGGGAGTCTCGATCAAGGTCCGAAGGAAATCTAGCTGTTCTTTCTGCACAAGCGTATCACCGTAGCGAAGGATTCGTCTTTCCGCAACCGCCTACTCATTGGCAACCGGTCTCGCCCTGGCCGCTGCCCTTGCCAGCAGGATCTCCCGAGCCACCGGAAGCAGGGAAAGGGCGATGATCAGCAAGAGAAAGAGGTGGAGGTGGCTCTGGACCCCGGGGGCGCTCCCGAGGAAAAAGCCGGCGAGAAGAAAGAGGGCCACCCACGAGATGCCCCCCGCCGCATTCCAGAAGAAGAAGCGGGAATAGGACATCGTTCCCACGCCGGCGACGAAGGGGGCGAAGGTACGCAGAACGGGAATGAACCGGGCGAGGACGATCGCCCGTGCCCCGTACCGGCGGCAGAGGGCCCGAGCGCGAATCAGGTGGCGCCGATTGAGCCAGCGGGCATGGGGATCGCGAAAGATCGCCGGGCCGGTCCGCAAGCCGATCCAGTAATTGACGCTATCCCCCAGGATCGCGGCGAGGATGAGGCCCAAAAGCAGGGTGGGCAGATGGAGCCAGCCTTGAGCGGCGAAGGCCCCCAGGAGGAAAAGAAGGCTATCTCCCGGAAGGAAGGGCAAGACGACCAGGCCCGTCTCGCAAAAGACGATCCCGAAGAGAAGGGGATAGGCCCAGACTCCATGGTCGTTCACCAGCGACCGCAGAAGATCCTCCCACGCGGCCAAGATCGCAAACCCGTGCATCTCTGTTCTTCTTCCTTCCTTGGCTTGACACTTTGGGTCAAGTGCCTAAGCTTGTCATTATCAATTGGCTGCTCTCCGAAGACTTCGGGAGTGGCCAGCATAGGAAACTCAAACGGAAGGAGAAGGCAATGAATGGCTTGGTACGACGAGGTCCGGCAGGAGGTGTCTGGGATCCTTTCCGCGAGTTGGAGGAGATGCGGAAGCGGATGGCCACGCTCTGGGAGCGGCCGCTCGAGCTCCTGGAGACGCCGAGCGAGCGCTTGGAGCTCGCCGAATGGCGGCCCCTGGCCGACATCACCGAGGACGACAAGGAGTATCTGGTAAAGCTCGAGCTTCCCGGCATGAAGCGGGAAGAGGTGAAGGTATCCATGGAGTCGGGCGTGCTTACGATATCGGGCGAGCGGAAGCTGGAAAAAGAAGAAAAGGGGAAGAAATATCACCGGGTCGAGCGGGCCTACGGCTCCTTCTCCCGGTCGTTCGTGATTCCCGACGACGTGGTGGCCGACAAGATCGATGCGCAGTTCAAGGAGGGAGTCCTCCAAGTGCATCTGCCGAAGGGAGAGCACGCGAAGCCAAAGACGATCGAGGTCAAAGGCTGATTCCACGCAGCTTCGGTTGGAGAGAAAGGCCCTTCATCAACGAAGGGCCTTTCCATTACAAGCGATGGGCGAAGGCGGGAAATCCGATTGACAGAAGCTGCGTGAGGGAGCAAAGAAAAAGGGTCGCGTTCATTGGCGCACGCAGCGCAGAGTCGGAGGAAGGAGGAGAGGTTGTCAAAGGGGTGGTTGCTCGGGGTTTTTCTCACCGTTCTTGCGTGCGCGTCCGCCCGCTCTGCGTCATCGCCCGCCAGTAGTCCCGATCTCGCCGAGGAAGCTCTCCAAGGTCCGGCGCTCGCCGGGGTGGATTTGAGCGAAAGCTCTGCCCAGGGAGTTGCTCCGGAAGGTGGCAAGGAAGGCGTCTCGGGAGTCTCGAATCCGTTTACCGTCAAATCGGGGCTCTACGCGGGGCTCTTCGGCGGAGGAGCCTTTTCCAACGCGGAATATGGCTATTCGGCCTATCCCGGGCCGGTGGGCCTTTCCCCTTTTACCTCAAGAGGCGGCATCGTCAACGGCGTCGGAGGTTTTGTGCTCGGCTACGAGTTCGCCGGCAATAAGATTGGAGACAGCTGGGACTTCTACTGGAGGCCCGCCGTCCAGCTCGACGCCTTCTACCTCGGCCTGACCGCCGACTCCTCGGGACCGGGCTATGGCGCCCCCGCAGTGCCGGGTGCAATCAGCAGCAACCAGAACTTCAACGCCGGGGTCATTACGGTCGACGGCCTCCTTAATTTGTACACCCCGGTCCTGACCCTCCATTTCGGAATCGGAGTCGGGGGCGCCTACATCAGCAACTCCTCGGCCTCGGCGGTGCCGAACGGGGGGCCGGCCGGGGGCCAGAACCTGCTCGGCGCAGGAATCACCACCGATTCGGGCGCCTTCGCCGTCCAGGGGATCGCCGGGATCGACCGATGGATCGGCAAGCGCTGGTCGATCTTCCTGGAATACCGCTACCTCTTGCTCACCGGAACCAACTTCAGCTACAATGGCAGTCCGGCGGTCTTCGGTCCGGGCCAGGTGGTGAGCCAGCACTTCGACCAGTTTACCGCCAACCTGGTGCTGGCCGGACTCCGGTACAAGTTCTGATGAGGAGGCCAGTACGGATGAAAAAACAGCAGCGTCTTTTCCGGGGCTTAACCCTGGCCATGGGGCTAGGCGGACTGCTTTTTCTTTCCACCTCATGGGCAGGAACGGAGTTCGAGCCGCCCATCCCCAAGTTTCCCTACGGTCCGACCGATCCCAAGGGCAATCCCTATTCCGTCGCTGCGACCGATCTGGTCTTCAGCCCGACATCGCCTTATGTCCGGGCCTCCTCGGAAGTCGCCAAGCTCGAAAAATCGAAGCGCACGACCCGTCGCGCAGCGAAGAGAAAAGCGGCGCCCACCGATTTCAAAGGGACGCCTTAGCGGCCCAGCGAGAGAGAGTTCCGGCCTTCGGTTGACGGAACGACAGCCTGCACCTCCCCTTCCGGAGAGGGCCTTCGCATGGCGCTGGGAGGCAGGTAGACGCCGAGCAGGTAGCGCTGCCACCAGGATCCAGTGTGCTGAAGCTCGGCCCACGAGCTGAACCGGTAATCGTAAAGAAGAGCCCGGACATACGTCGGGGCAGAGCCCGGAAAGGGATTGGAGGCGAACAGGGCGGCCACCTCCGGGCTACCCTCCAAGAGGCGCAGGACGAGCCGAGGAAACCAGGGGGTGCGCTCCGGCCCGTTCAAGGCGGCAAACCACATCTGCCAGTCGAGCCTCGGCTGATAGGGGGCGACGAACGCAGGCATCTTGCGCAGCTCCCCGGGCTTCCAACGAAACGGGTACGGCAGCCAGCTCACCCCATCGCGGCTCCCCTCGATCACGATTTCGAGACGCCGGGTCGTCATGACCGCGAAGGCTCCGTAGTCGTTGACGCTGCGAAAGGGCCCGATCGAGCGAAGCACGATCTCCAGCGACGGAGGCAGCCGGACGCCGAGGACCGCAACGAAAAGGGGCAGGCTCAAAAGAAAGAGGAGCGCGGCGAGGATGGGACTCAACCGACGCTGGAGAAGGGGAGGCGGGAGGGCTTCCAGGCTGAGGCGGGGCAGAGCTCGTCCGAGAAGGGAGTCGTCCAGGAGGCTAAAGCAGAGAACGAGGGTGAGCCAGTTGTAGAAGGCATGGTTGCCGGTCAGCAGGATGAAGATCTGCAGCAGGAGCAAGACGGTGAAGGCGAAGAGGCGTCCGAGGCGACCCGCCAGGAAGAAGAATGGGATGACCAGCTCGGTGGCAAGAACCAGGAAAGTCGAAAGCTCGTGGAACCCGAGCGGGAGATGGAAGAAAAACCAGGAAAGGGGCGAGGGGAGGGGCTGGGTTTCGTAGTGGTATTGCAACGCGGTCAGGGCACGCCAGGCGCTGTCCCCACTGGCCAGCTTGACGACGCCCGAGAGGAAGATGACGCGAAAGAGAAGCCACTGCAGCCAGAGCTGGGCAAGGGGCGGGGGAGAGGGAGCCGCTCCGAACTGGGGCCGGAGTCGCCACGGGGCAACCAGGACGCCGAGGAGCCCGGCTTCTAAGAGAAAGCTGTCCCATTGGAAGAAAAAGAAGTCCCGGCCCAAGGAGACGAAGGAGAGGTAGATCGCCCAGAGCAACAGGGCGATCCCGGCGGGGGCAAGATCGAAAAAGAGAAGGACGGCCAGCAGGACGCCGGTCCAGGCGAATAGCTGCAACAGAAGATCGTTTGCGCCGAGCCACCAGAAGATCGAAGGCGCTTGGAAATAGCGGGAGAACCCGAGATCGGATCTTCCCACCACCAGCGTTTCGGCGATCGGCAAGATGCCGCGGGATCCCAGAAGCCCCGGCAACTGGATCGCCAGGGCGAGAAAAGCCACGGAATAGATGGCGGCCAGCCCCCGGAGAAAGAGCCAGATCGCCAACCGGTAGGCGCAGGGGCGCCGTCCGACCGCGATCTTCGGAAAGATGGCTAGCCAGCGGAAGGCCATTGTCCGGCGAATGGGTCGGGGCTCTCCGTTTCTCCCTCTCTGCGCGAATCCTCGGCCGGAGGAGGGGGAAAACGACGCTGTGCTTCCAGCATGCGAAGGAGGTCTTGCGCGTGCGCGCCGACGCGCGGGTGGAGATCCCTCCAGACGATGACCCCCTCCTCGATCAGGAAGGACGCCCGCTTCACCAGTCCGAGAAAGACGGGCAGGCCGAAGGCCCGGGCGGCCTCGCCGCCCCGGTCCGAAAGGAGCAGAAAGGGCAAGGAGTGCCGACGGAGAAAGGAAGACAAGCGCTCCGGGGAATCTCTGCTGACTCCCACGACCCGCACCCCCCACGTCTCGAGGTCCTTCGCATGGTCGCGGAGGTTGCACGCCTGCCGGGTGCAGTAGGGAGTGTGAGCGCGCGGATAGAAATAGAGTAGCGTCCTGCCGGAAGCCAACCGCTCGCCCAGGGCGATCGTTCTCCCTTCGGAATCCAGGAGAGTCGGCGACGGAGCTCGCGAACCAACCGGAAGGACGCTACGCATAGGCTTGTCTTGCCACCCCAGCCGGACCATGCTGAGCGTGTCCAGGCAGTATGAGAAAGGATGAGGGGAAGGTCAAAGCCGGTCTCCGTCTCCGGAGGAACCCTCGCGGAGGAGGGGGGTAACATGGAGAGTTGGGTCCCTGGCTTTCTTGCGGCCTTTCCCGGCGGAATGGCCACCGCCGATCCCGAGGCGCTCGCCCAGAACGCGGGGGATGCGTGGCTGGCCTCGCATCTGCCACAAGCGGTTTTCTACCCGGAGAGCACGGAATCCGTCGTTCGGCTGGCTCAATGGGCCTCCCAGGCCGGAGTATCCATTACCCCGCGAGGGGCAGGCCGAGGCTACGTGGGAGGGTGCGTTCCGGTCCGCGGGGGGATTGTCGTCAACTTTTCCCGGATGAACCGGATTCGCGAAATCGATCCGCGCGACGGAGTCGCCATCGTCGAGCCCGGGGTGATCACCGCCCACCTCCAGGAGGCGGCCGCCCGGATCGGCTGGTTTTATCCGCCCGATCCCGCCAGCGCGGCGGAGAGCAGCCTGGGAGGCAATATCGCGACGAATGCCGGCGGTCCGCGCTGCCTAAAGTACGGAGTCACCCGCCACTATGTGCTCGGCTTGGAGGTCGTGCTGGCCGATGGAACCGCCGTGCACGTCGGTGGACGCACCCACAAGAACAAGGTCGGGTTCGACCTCGTCGGCCTCTTCGTTGGCTCCGAAGGGCTTCTCGGGCTGGTGACGGAGGCGACTCTGCGGCTGATCCCGCGTCCCCCGCAGCGGGTCTGTGCGGCAGCGGTCTTCCCTTCGATCGAGTCGGCGGCGGGCTGTGTCGAAGAGATCTTTGGAGCCGGCCTTCTGCCATCCGCCCTCGAAATTGCCGACCGCTTCACCCTGGCGCGGGCGCGGGAATTTTGTCCGGAGCCGCTTCCGCCCGGCCAGGCACACCTTCTGGTCGAGATCGACGGCCATCCAGCAGGGGTCGACGCCGAACTGGAAGACCTCCTGCCCCTGCTTCGGCGCTCGGGCGCCGGGGAGGTCCAGATCGGTCGTGGGGAGGAAGGCTGCGAGCGGCTCTGGCGGACCCGGCGCTCCTTTTCCATGGCCCTGAAGGCCAGCGGTCTCACCAAGCTCAACGAGGATGTCGTCGTGCCGAGAAAACGGCTCGTCGACCTCGTGCGCCTGGGAAGCGATCTGGAGCTTCGCTACGGCCTCCCCGTCGCCTGCTTCGGACACGCCGGGGACGGCAACATCCATGTCAACCTCATGGTCGACCCGAGCCAGCCCGGGGCCGACCGGCGCGCGGAGGAGGCGCTCGACCTCCTCTTCCGCCAGATCGTGGCCTGGGGAGGATCGATCACGGGAGAGCACGGCATCGGCATGGCCAAGGAGCGCTGGTGGCCTCTTGCCGTCTCCCCCGAGGTCCGCGCCCTCCACAAACGATTAAAGGATGCTTTGGACCCAAAGGGGCTCCTCAATCCGGGAAAATTCGTTTGATTTTCTTGGCTTCGCCCGTCAGGCTACCCAATCCGATCCGGCGCTCGCGCGGGGAGCCGGATTCCAGGAACCTATGTCGTTCGAGGACACCTTTTCCTACTCGCTCGAATCGAGCCGTGTCGTGCTGCTCCCTCGCACCCGCGTGGCGACGTTCCGCACCTCTCTGATCCACTACACGCTCATGACGGAAGCAATGGACAGAGCGGGCACGACCTTCGTCCGCGAGGGGCATCTCGAGGCGGATCGCCCGCAGATTATTCTGCCGAAGACCATGGAAAAGCTGCTCTTGGAAGGATTCGGTGAAAAGGCCCGCGCCTATGGGGAATGGCTGAGCGCGCAGCCCGACTCCCTTTCGTTTCTGCGTTACGGATTTCAACTCCGCAAGGAGGATGTCCGCTTTCGCCAAGTCGATGCCCCCATCGAGTCGGTGACTCAGGCCGTGAAGCGAGAAGTGCAGGAACGGGAAGATCCCTTCGCGGCGATCCTCGTCGGCGTCGAGGATGGCTGGGAAATCTCGCTCTTGCGCTTTTTCCTCGAATGGGTGAAAAAATCCCTTCCTCGCAATGTGAACGATCTGCGCCAAGAGGGGTTTTTATAGGAATGGTCTTGATCGATTAGGGCTCCCTTGACCAGAGGGCGCCTCCGGAAATGGAGCGGTATTACTTGCCCCGGCGGGACGAGAATCTCCTCGGGCCTCAGGAGTCGGACCACGCCCTGCGGGTGATGCGCCGGCGAGCCGGCGACCGAATTCTTCTCTTCGACGGCGCGGGCACCGAATGGACGGCCGAGATCACTGGGCGGAGCGGCCGCCGGCTCGCCTTCCGCAAGATCGCGGAGAGGAAGGTGGCTCCCCCTCCCGGGAAGATCGGCATCGCCCAGGGATTGCTGAAGTCCAAGGCGATGGATCTTTTTTTTCAGAAAGCGACCGAGCTGGGAGTCACGGAGATCTTTCCGGTGCTCTGCGCCCGCTCGGTCGAATGGCGGGAAGGAATGGAGCGCAAGCAAGCCCGCTGGATCGAAATCACGGTCGCCGCGGCCAAGCAGAGCCAGCGAGCCTGGCTCCCGACGATCCATCCTCCGGTCGAGATCGGCGAACTGGGCCGGAAGACTTCCTCCTATCCGCTGAGGCTCCTCGGATCTCTTCAAGAGGGCGCTCCGCCGCTGCGGGCTCTCTTTCCCCTCCACCGGAAGGAAGCACAGAGGGGCGTGCTTTCCTTGATCGGGCCCGAGGGCGATCTGACACCCGCAGAGCGGACGGCCTTGGAAGAAGAGGGGTTTCTCCCCGTCTCCTTGAGTCGGACGGTCTTGCGCTCGGAAACGGCGGCGCTGTTCTGCGCCGCGGTCTTCCTCTACGAGATGGCGGGCGAAGGAGCTGAGGAAAGGGAAAAAGGACTATGGCAAGAGACATTCTGATCACGGGCGGAGCGGGATTCATCGGCTCGAGCCTCGCTTTGGAGATCCAGCGCCGGGAGCCGGGAGCGGAGATCTTGATCGTCGATGACTTTCGGAGCGGCTCCTTTCCCAATCTCGAAGGCTTTCGCGGAGACCTCCTGACGGCGGATGTCGGTCTCCTCGACTGGCATCGCCTCTTGGGAAACCGGTCTCCCGAGGTGGTCTTCCACCTGGCCTCCATCACCGACACGACCGTGACCGACACCGCAACCCAGATGCGCAGCAACGTGGAAGGATGGCGCCATCTGCTCGCCTTCCTGGCCGGAAAGTCCCTCCGCCTGGTTTTCGCCTCTTCCGCCGCCGTCTATGGCATCACCGCTACTCCCCAGAATCGAGTGGGCGACCCGGAACGCCCCGCCAATGCCTACGGCTTCTCCAAGCTCCAAATGGAACATCTGGCCCAGCGTTTTGCCGGCGAGAACCCCAAAATCGCCTTGGCCGGGCTTCGCTACTTCAATGTCTACGGCCCGCGGGAGGCGCATAAACGAAAGTCGGCCAGCATGATCCACCAGCTCGCCTGCCAGATTCGGTCGGGAAAGCGGCCGCGCCTTTTCGTCGACGGGAGCCAGAAGCGGGATTTCGTCTACGTCGCCGATGCGGTCGACGCCACGCTCGCCGCCGCCCTCGCAACGAAGGGCAATGGCGTCTTCAACGTCGGCTCGGGCCGAGGCCGATCCTTCAACGAAGTGGTCTCCTGTCTGAACGCCGCGCTCGGGACGCAAGCGGAGCCCGATTATTTTCCCTGTCCCTACCGGTTTTTCCAGCCTCACACCGAGGCCGAGCTATCGGCCACCCAGGCCGCCTTAGGATATCAGCCTCGTTTCTCCTTGGAAAAGGGCATTGATGCTTATCGCGAATCGGGCTGGCTGGGATGCGATTGCGAACAGTAGAATTCTTGCTTCTTTCTGAATTCTCACTCATCTTTTCTTCGTGAGTTCTCCGCAGTTTCCGGAAGGCGAAGAGTGGCAGCGCCGCTTCCAGGAAATGTTCCGGGCGTTTACGCCGCCGCCACAGGGAGGTCCACCCGAGAAGAAGGACGGGAAGAACCGGGAAGCCTTTGAGAAGCAGATCCGCTCCTTTACGTTTACGCCGAAGGAGCTCAAAGCCTACCTCGATCGCTTCGTGATTCAGCAGGAGGAGGCGAAGCGGGTTCTCTCCGTCGCTGTCTGCGATCACTACAACCACGTGCGCGCCGAGCTCTCCGGTGAGGAACTCCCCCACTACGTCAAACAGAACGTCCTGCTGGTGGGCCCGAGCGGGGTAGGGAAGACCTACCTGGTGCGATGTCTGGCCGAACGGATCGGGGTGCCGATGGTTCGAGGAGACGCGACAAAGTTTTCGGAAACGGGCTATGTGGGCGGAGATGTCGAAGACCTCGTCCGGGAACTGGTGCAGCAGGCGGGAGGAGATGTCTCCATCGCTCAGTACGGCATTATCTACCTGGACGAGATCGACAAGCTGGCAGGCTTCCATGCCATGGGCCGGGATGTCAGCGGGCGGGGAGTGCAAGCGAACCTTCTCAAGCTGCTCGAAGAGACCGAGGTTCCCGTGCGGGCTCCCTATGATCTGCAAGGGCAGATCCAGACGATGCTCGATTTCCAGCGGGGCAGCCGGGAGAACAAGCGAACGGTCAATACCCGACACATCCTCTTCCTGGTCAGCGGAGCCTTCACTCGCCTCCCGGAAATCGTTTCCCGCCGGATGCGCCGCGGTCACATCGGATTCCGCGCGGAGGGAGCCCAATCCGACGACCGCGAAGCGGTAAAGGAAGCTCTCACCGCCGACTTCATCGAATATGGGCTGGAGCCGGAATTTGTCGGGAGGCTTCCCGTCCGAGTCTTCTTCGAGCCCCTGAACGCGGAAGACCTCTTTCGGATCCTGCAGGAATCGGAGGGATCGATTCTCCGGCAGTATGTCGCCGCCTTCGAGGCCTACGGGATCTCGCTGCGCTTCACGGAGAGCGCTCTGCGCCGCATCGCGCAGCGCGCGGCCGAAGAAGAGACGGGGGCCCGCGGCCTGATGACCGTCGGGGAGCGGATCTTGCGCCCGTTCCGCTTCGAATGTCCCGGCTCGGGTTTGCGGGAGATTGTGATTGACGACGATGCCGTTGAAAACCCTCAGAAGGCGCTGGATGCCGCGCTGGCGCGCTTCCGCGAAGCGGGTGGGGAAACCGCCCATGAGGTGGAAACCTTCGCCGAAGAGTTTTTCCGCGCCCACGAACTCCGCCTTCGCTTCGAGCCGGAGGCGGTTCAAGCGCTTCGCACCGAAGCCGGTGGGGAAGCCGGAGCCATCGCCGAGCTCTGCCGGAAGAAGTTCAAGGATTTTTCCTTCGGACTCCGCCTCATCCGAGCCAACACGGGACAAGAAACCTTTACGCTCCCTCCAGAAGCGGTCAAGGACCCGGAAGGGCTGCTCAGCCGCTGGGTCCTGGCCTCTTACGCGGGCTCAGGGAAGGCTGCCCCGGATCAGGAGAGGAAGAGCACCGAAGCGGAATAACCGTGAAGGTAGTTCAACTTTCCCACGGGTCCGATCTCGCCGTTCGCGAAGAAGCCAGCGGCGGGTAGATGGGGAAAGAGTTCCTGGATCAATCCAGCGTCCCGTCCCGCCACGCCAAAGAGTCCCTTGCCCCTCCCGGCGCAAAGGCTGACGAGAGCGGCCAGCGGCTTGCGGTCATAGAAATACTCGATCTTCTCTGCCTGAAGAAGCTTGCGCAAGGATCGCTCGGCCGAATCGGGATCGCGTAGTTGGTATTGCAGGGTCTGGCCGACCCGTACGAGCGCGCCGACGGCAACCGCACCCGAGGAAGGATCGGCTCCCAGGATGTTGCGCACGAGGAAGTCCCCCTGCTGGAACTCATCCCGGTATTCGGAGACGGCAAGCCCGATGAAGATGTGTCCGTGCGCCTTCTCGCGCTCGCGCTCCGAAAGGGACTCGAAAGCGGTCGCCAAAGCCTGGTACGCACTTCCTGACCCGAGGGTATAGAGGATATTCCGATCCGCCCCGGTGACCGTATAGGGATCGCCGATCGGGCGACAGCCTTGGGAGACGACAACATGAAAACCGATCTCCCCCTGGAGCGCAATCGCGACGCCACCCTCCACGGGCTTCCGATCCAGGAAGACCGCCGTCTCCCCTTCGCTGGCCCCCCCCGCCAGCCCTCCCCAAACGGGAACAGCCGGATAGGCGCGATTCCAGATCCGCAAGAGCCGCTCCACGGGGAGAACATGCGGATTGGCGAAGAGGAGCCATCCCGCCGCATCTTTCGGGCCGACACCGGTGAGCTGGTGCCAAGCCAAGGGGTCCTCCTCGGCTTCCACCTCCTCCGGAGAGAGGGCAATCGGGGTCACCCGCATCTCCGGATGGCGGAGAGCAAGCATCGAAAAGCCTTCTTCGGCCTCGAATTCCGCCCCCTCCGCAAGAAAGCCCTGTCCGGTCACGGCGACCAGCAGCGGCGCGTGGCCGTAGATGGTCAGCAGTTCGCAGAGATCGGCCAGATAGGGCGCGTACGACGGGGAAGCGAAGACCAACGCCACCGACGGGTCGCCACCGAGCTTGGCGCGCAGATCTTCGGCAAGCGATCGGCTTGCCGCTTCGGAAAAAGAACCGGAATAGGCTGCGGAGACCGCGCGAGGAGCAACCATAGAGAAATCATCATTTTTTTTGGTTCTCTGTCAATGCCTGGAAACGTCAAAATCCCCAGGCCAAATCTCTTGCGCGATCGCGAGGCTCTCCCGCATGAGCCGATAGCCGACGTGTCCTTGGGGAAAGGGGTATAAGTGGCATCCCTGCCATGCGGCGCGGAACTCCTCTAAAAGCCGTAGCGGAACCACTTGGTCATAGATTCCTCCCAGCAGAAGGACCTCCTGTGGTTTCAGGTAAGGGCGGGAAAGACTGGGGCAAACGAGCCGGAGGTGCGGCGCCGCCGTTTCCGGCGAAATCCCCAGATCCTCCAGCGTCTTCCGTATGCCGCGTCCGCTCGGGGATTCCCACATGGCGTGCTCGATCCGGAAGATCGGCTCCAGGAGCATCAAGCGGTTGAAGATGGGCTCCACGCAGGCCGCCTCGGCCAGGACCCAGCCGCCGTAGCTCATCCCCCATCCGCCCATGAGCGTTGCCCCCTGGGTGCGCAGCCAGCGCACGAAGACGCGCAGATCGAGAACCCCTTGTCGCAAGGTCTCCGCCGTACGCACCAGGTCTGCCGTCACGCACAGCTCTCCGGGAAAGAGCCTCAAGGGCCTCCTGGCGTAATGGTAGGGGAGGTGCATGAAGGCCGCATTCCATCCCAGGGCGTTGAGTCGGCCGGCCCAATACCGGTAGCCGAAGTCGCTGACGGACATCAGCCCGTGCGCCATCACCATGGTAGGGCCGCTCCAGCCTTCCGGCCCTAGCCAGAGATCGAAGACCGCCGTCCGATTCTGCCGCTCTGGTCCCGGCAGCGGACTGGGAAACCGTACGCGGAGGCCATTCCCGCGCGGGAAACATTCGAGGGAGGCGGAATAACCGGGAGGAAGGCCGTAGTATTCCGGCAGGGTCGCCCCACGCCACGAGTCGACATAGTTCCCCAGCCTCTTCCGAAAGTCTGGCTCCGGACGATGACGGGCCTGAAGCCAGGAAATCCAGGCAAAGCTTGCTTCGTCGACCAGCCCTGCCCAGCGCCGATGGAGCAGAGAAGACCAGCCACGGGCGATCCCCGAGTTTCCGTCGGCTTTCACGCCGTTTCCCTGCCACGCAGCGGTTGGCCAAGCGGACGAAGGAGAATCCGGCCGCCAGGAGCCGAGTCGCGGGTGGACGCCTCACAGCGGCCGCAAGGGCGGTCCATCCCTCCCTGGTTCATCCCAGCTTCGACCCCGGGGTCGGTTTGAGCAAGGACATCTCGACCGCCTCTCGGTCCATCAACTCATTGAGCTTCGCAAGAAACCGATTCTCCCAATCGGAGCTGCCGTAGACTTCCTGGCAAATCCGCTCTCGCTCCTTCCCGTCGGCAAAGGCTCGAATCCAGACGTAACGGGTAGGCTCTCCCGGGACCGTGAAGGAGCCGATCACCTTGACTCCCTTGCTTGCTTGGAAGGGCAAAAGCTCTTCGTCCATGAAGCGGACGAACTCGTCCAGGCGTCCGGCCTTGATCCGGTATTCACGCAACTCGTAGATCATCGGGTGATGCTAGAGGCTTCTTCTCAGGAATGCAATGGGGCCGAGCACCCGCGGATTGCCTCCCGCTTCTTTCGGCTTGCCTTTCCGCGTCAGCGAGAGAGAGGCTTTCTCAGAGAGCCCGAATGCACTACCAGGAGTTTCTTCAAACGCTGGAAGATCCGGCGGCAGGCGTCCCCCCTGGCTTGCGTGCGCCACTTGCGGCCCTCTGGCACGAACGGGCAGGAGAATGGGATCGAGCGCACCGGATCGTGCAGGCCGAGGAAGACTCCTCTTCCGCCTGGGTCCATGCCTATCTCCACCGCCGGGAAGGAGACCGGAGTAACGCCCGGTACTGGTATGCCCGCGCAGGGAAACCGGAAGCCACCGTTCCCCTCGACCGGGAATGGGAGGAGATCGTCCGGGCGCTGCTGGAGGAAGGGGTCTAGTCGACCCGTCTCGCAAGCTTTCTCCGGAGAGGATCCCTGCCGCCCGGCTTTCTCTTTGCCAGACCGGCGGCAAATCCCTTAGTCCTCCATTTCCTCTTCTTCCTTGCTATCCGGTTGCAGAGAGCCGGCACGCTCCACGAGGGCGAGGAAAGAGCTTCGGTAGCCGTAAGGATCTTTCCCTTGGCCCTCTTGGGCAAGCCTCCGCACCAGCTTCCAACTGCTCTCGCCTCTCAGCGGCGACTTTTTCAGCATCTGTCCGAAGGCCGCGACGGCGGCGGCAAAGCGGAACTCCTCCGAGCTACTCTCCCACTCTTGCCCGCGATCCGTGAACGGGAACTCCAACCGCTGGCTCTTCTCCTCGTCGGGCTTCTTAAATCGGATCTTCACCGTGAGCAGCTCGTTCGAAGCGGCTGGATCGACAGACGAACTGCCCCCGCCTCCCGTTTCTTGCGAATTGGGCTGATACTTGAGCGGATCCACTTCCGAATGGGACGGCTGCCTGCCCTCCGCGGGAATGATCTCATAGAGCGCGGTCACGGTGTGACCCGCTCCGATCTCCCCCGCGTCCTTGGTGTCGTCGTTGAAGTCCTCCTTGGCCAATCGCCTCTTCTCGTAGCCAATCAGCCGGTGGGCCGAGACCTTCCTGGGGTTGAACTCAACCTGGAATTTCACGTCTTTGGCCACGGTGTAGAGAGTCTTGTGCAGGTCCTCTCCGAACACCTTGTGCGCCTCCTGGAGGTTGTCGATGTAGCCGTAGTTGCCGTTTCCCCGGTCGGCGAGCTTGACCAGCATCGAGTCGTTCAGGTTGTCCATGCCGAAGCCAAGGACTGTCAGGTAGATCTTCTGTTTGGCCTTCTTCGCGATCAGGGCGAGCAGTTCGCTCTGGCTCGTGGTTCCCACGTTCCAGTCGCCATCCGTCGCCAGGATGACCCGGTTGTTCCCCTCCTTGAGGAAGTTCTTCTCCGCCAGGTCGTAGGCCATCTCGATGCCCGAGGCCCCGTTGGTCGACCCTCCACCTTCCAGTGCCGCGAGCGCATGCCGGATCTTCCTCTTGTCGCTGGTCGGCAGGAGGACGCAGCCGCTCGCCCCCGCATAGACCACGATCCCCACCTGGTCTTTTTCTCCGAGCCGATCGACCAGGTAGCCGAGGCTCTTCTTGAGCAGGGGGAGCTTTTTGGGCATGGCCATCGAGCCGGAGACATCGATCAGGAAAACGAGGTTGCTCGGCGGAACTGCTTCCCGAGGCAACTCTCTCGCCTTGATCCCGATCCGGACCAGCCTGTGCTTCGGAGCCCAGGGACAGGAGGCGGACTCCATGCTGACCGAGAAGGGATCGTCCCCTGTTGGTCCCGGATAATCATAGGGAAAATAGTTGATCAGCTCCTCGATCCGAACGGCTCCCTTCGGCGGCAAGGTCCTTCCCTCGAGCAGGTAGCGCCGAACGATCGCATAGCTCGCCGTGTCGACATCGGCGCTGAAGGTCGACAGAGGGTGGTCGTAGACCAGGAGGAACCGATTCTCCTGGAGGGCGTCAACCGCATTCCGATTCCCAGCCGAGGCAGGATCTCCCGGCTCGAGAGCTTGGAAGAGGTCTGAGACGAGCGGCATCGGCATGAGACAGGCACCCGTAGCGGCAGCCATGCCGTCAGCCCACGGTACTGCCATTCCTTCCGCCTCAGCCGTCTGCTGTGCCGACGGCGCAAGCCTCTTCCGGGCATGCCCGCCGCTCCCGGCGTGCGCTACCCGTGCCGGAGAGGACGAGGGGGGCGCCGCTGCTTTCTCGGAACGAGCCCGGACATCCGGCGGCAGCAGGGCTTGGGGACGACTCGAAGATGGGACAGGGCCAGCCACGAGATTGCCAGCTTGGGGAGGTGGAGTTGGGATGGCCGCCGCCGCGATTGACGAGGCAGGGGCCGCGGAGGCCGGTGCCGGGTTCGGCTTCGTCTCCCTCTCCGCCGCGGCAACCGGGACGCCCCGGTTTGCATCTGCGAAGCCGCTCCTTTCTTGAGAATGAGGGGAAGGGAAGGGGTCGAATAGAACGAAGACAAGGGCGACAAGCAGGGAGAAGAAGAGACCCGCTAAGGCGGGTGTGAGAAACGGACCTTGCGGACGCCAAGGAAGCCAGGCAACCCATCGGTTGGGCCAGAGCGTTTTCTCTTTCTCCAAGGAGAAAAGATTCCGTGCGGCTTTTTCCAGACGTCGCCTCTGTTCTTCCCCCAGGTGGAGCTCCTCTTGGGCGAACCCTTCCTGAAGAAGCTGAACCGCCCTGCGGATCTCCTTCACTTCCGGATTTCCGGCAAGGAGGGATTCCCACTCCTCCACCTCTTCCGGTGTCAGAATTTCCCTTTCTCCGAGAAGAAGGGCCGTAATTTTCGGATCATCTGGATTCATCGATTTTCTCCGTCGCATCCAAGGGGCACCGGCTGGAGTTCGTCCTTGAGCAGTTCCCGCAGCTTTTTGAGCCCCGCGTGGAGCAGAAAGCCGACGTTGGTGACCGAAACATTCATGACTTGAGCAATCTCCTTGTAAGAGAGGTCATCTTGAAATCGGAGCCGAATGGCCTCTCTTTGCGATCGCGTCAAGCGTTCCAGACATTGACGCACGCGGTTGACGAGATCTGCCCGCTCCAGCGCCCTTCGCGGAGTTGGGCAGGTCGAGGGGAGGCTCATCAAAACTTCCTCTGGGACCAGGGTCTTGCGCTTCCGCAAAAGGTCCACGGCGCCATTGCGCGTAACCGTGAAAAGCCAAGCCTTCCACCGTCTCTGCTCTTCCCCATCCGCCGAGGAAGTCTCCTCGGTCGGTCGCCCTTTCCGGGCGCGTAAAGCCTTCGTAAACTTAAGGAAACTTTCCTGCACGAGGTCCCGGGCGGCCTCCACATCGCCGATGAGGGCATCCGCGTAGAGAAGCAGCTTGCTCTCGCAGGTGGACAGCAGTTCGTAAAACAAGGTCGCCTCCTCGGAGTCCCGGTTCATAAGCCCTCAATAGGACAAACGGAGGAAGGGCTGTTTTCTTAGAGCTTAGAATGGATATCCTCGATTCTCCGGGCGAAGGAGAGTGCCGGGAAGAGGGGAGGGAACGACGGGCCTCCCAGCCAATTCCGTTTTGCGGGCTTTCCCCTGAGGATGTCGACCTCCGCTCTTTGTCTGTTCCACCCCTGGGCAAGCCGCTCAGTTTTTCTTCCTGTCTTTTTTCTTGGCTTTCGCTTCCAAGGAATCAGCCCGCCCCACCAGCTCGAGGAAGGAACTTCGGTAGCCGTAGGGGTCTTTCCCTTGGCCCTCTTCGGCAAGCCGCTCGACCAGCTTCCAGCTGCTCTCGCCTCTCAGGGGCGACTTTCTCAGCAACTGTCCGAAGGTCGCGACGGCCGCGGCAAAGCGGAAGTCTTCCGAGCTCTTCTCCCACTCTTGCGCGCCATCCGTGAACGGGAACTCCAGTCGCTGGCTCTTTTCCTCGTCGGGCTTCTTGTACCGAATCTTCACCGTGAGCATCTCGGCGGGAGTCCCTCTCGCAGAACGGGAAGAGTTCTCCATCTCCTCTTCGTTCGCCTTGGGCTGATACTTGAGCGGATCCACTGCCGAATGGGGCGGCCGCTCGCCATCCGCGGGAATCACCTCGTAGAGCACGGTCACCGTGTGTCCCGCTCCGACCTCTCCCGCATCCTTGGTGTCATCGTTGAAATCCTCCTTGGCCAAGAGCCTCTTCTCATAGCCGATCAGCCGGTAGGCTGAAACCTCCTTCGGGTTGAACTCGACCTGAAGCTTCACGTCCTTGGCCACGGTGAAGAGGGTTTTGTGCAGGGCCTCTCCAAAGACCTTGTGCGCCTCCTCCAGGCTGTCGATGTAGGCGTAGTTGCCGTTTCCCCGGTCGGCGAGCTTGACCAGCATCGAGTCGTTCAGGTTGTCCATGCCGAAGCCCAGGACCGTCAGATAGATCTTCTTTTGGGCCTTCTTCGCAATCAGGTCGAGCAGCTCGCTCTGGCTCGTGGTTCCCACGTTCCAGTCGCCATCCGTCGCCAGGATGACCCGGTTGTTCCCCTCCTTGAGGAAGTTCCTTTCCGCCAGGTCGTAGGCCATCTCGATGCCCGAGGCCCCGTTGGTCGACCCTCCAGCTTCCAACCGGTCGAGAGCCTCTCGGATCTCGTTCCTGTCGCTGGTCGGCAGGAGGACGCAGCCGCTCGCCCCCGCATAGACCACGATCCCCACCTGGTCCTTTTCCCCGAGCTGATCGACCAGATAGTCCAGGCTCTTCTTGAGTAGCGGAAGCTTGTTCGGCATGGCCATCGAGCCGGAGACATCGATCAGGAAAACGAGGTTGCTCGCCGGTACCGAGCCCGGGGGCAACTCTCTCGCCTTGATGCCGATCCGGACCAGCCTATGCTTCGGAGCCCAAGGACAGGACGCGGACTCCATGCTGACCGAGAACGGTTCGTTCTCCTTTGGTCCCGGATAGGCGTAGGGAAAATAGTTGATCAGCTCCTCGATCCGAACGGCTCCCTTCGGCGGCAAGGTCTTTTCATCGAGCAGATAACGTCGGACAATCGCATAGCTCGCCGTGTCCACGTCGGCGCTGAAGGTTGAGAGAGGGTGATCGCGCACCAGGAGGAAGCGATTTTCCTCGATGGCGTCGAAGGAGCTCCGGTTCCACTCCCCATGGAAGCTCCGGTCCCAATCCCGGTCCCTGCCGATGCCCTCCGCAAGGTGCTTGTGGCTTGACATGAACCCGGCAATGAATGGTAACGCCCCCCCGGTGTACGGTATAACGCCCGCGCCCGTCGCACCCTCCATAGCCCCCAAGACTTCTGGAGTGGATGCCGCCTCTTCCCCTGCCAAGGGCATGGGCGTCTGAGCAGCCTCGTTCCTGGCGGCCCGTGCGGCATTGGCCTGAGCCCGCCTCGGCTGCGCTGCCTCCACCGCCTTGGACACCTGCGCTTGTGCCGTCTGTGGAATCGCGTGGTTCGAGTCCCCGCTTTCCGCTTGGGCACCTTGTGGCTGAGGACGGGATTGAGCCGCCATCGCCTCCTGCGAACGAGCCCGGACATCTGGCGGCAGCACGTCTTGGGGACGCGCAGGAGAAGCTGCGGCGCTGGCGATGGCCTTACCGGTCAGCTCCGGCTGGGCGCTTATGGCGCTGCGGGCCGGTTGAGGAACGGATGCGACCGCTGGCGCAGGCGGCGAGTCGATTTTTCGGTCCATGGATGCGACCGGGGCACTTTTTTGCCCCTCTGCCACGGGCACGGTGTTTCTTTGCCGCGAAGACCAGGGATGCAAAACCCAGAGGGCGAGCAAGGCGAGGGAGATCGGCACCAACGCAGGCGCCCAGCCATAGACCAAAGGGCGCCGCGGGTTCCAGGCAAGCGATCGGCTCGGTTCCCGCGCTTGCTCTTCCTTGGGCTGGAAAAGCTTCTCCGCTGTCTTTTGGATGAATCGTCTCTGTTCTTCCCGCAGGTGGACTTGCTCTTGGGAGAACCCCTCCTCAAGGAGCCGAACCGCCTTGTGAAGCTCCCTTCCTTCCTCGTGGCTGGCAACGAGCGATGCGATCGCCGCAGCATCCTCTGGAGCGAGGTCGTCCTCTTCTCCAAAAAGAAAGTTCGTCACTTTGGGATCATGTGGATTCATAGGGTTTCTCCGTCGCATCCGAAGGACATTGCCTGTAGCTCGTCTTGCAGAAGTTCCCTCAGCTTTTTGAGCCCCGCGTGGAGCAGAAAGCCGACGTTGGTGACCGAAACGTTCATGACTTGAGCAATCTCCTTGTAAGAGAGGTCGTCTTGAAAGCGGAGCCGAATGGCCTCTCTTTGCGATCGCGTCAAGCGCTCCAGACATTGAAGGATGCGGTTGACGAGATCTGCGCGCTCCAGCGCTCTTCGCGGAGTCGGACAGGCCGAGGGGAGGCTCATCAAAACCTCTTCCGGGACTATGGTCTTGCGCTTCCGCAGATGGTCCAAGGCGCCATGGCGCGTGACCGTGAAAAGCCAAGCTCTCCATCGTTTTCGGTGTTCTTCCGCCGCGAGAAGAGCCTCGCCCGACGGCTGCCGCTTCCGTTCGCGCAGGGCCTTTGCCAGTTTGATGAAGCTCGCTTGAACGATATCTCGAGCAGACTCCAAATCTCCGGTGAGGGTGCCGGCATAAAGAAGCAGCTTGCTTTCGCAGGCCGAAAACAGTTCGTAAAACAGGTTCGCTTCCTCAGAATCCGGATTCATAAGCCCTCAGTAGGACAAACGTGGGGAAGAGGGCGTTCCTTAGAAAGAATCTGCCCCGCTTCCTGGACGGATGTGACGGAGGAAAAGCGCGAAGAGGAATTGGGCTCGGCCAGTTCAGCCCAGAGGAGGGAACGAGACACCCAGCCTAAGAGCAGCGAAGTCTATTCCCAGCAGAGCGGAGGCGAGGGGGTATCCTCCGTCCACACATGAACGGACAGAGGGGCAAGCTTGTCCTGGTCCAGACGATCCCGGATCGCCCGTTCCGCGAGCTCAGGCCGATTGCAATCCTCGCTCAGGTGGCCCAAGACGACCGCCTCGAGCTTGCGTCGAGCCATCTCGGCCGCAATCTCCGCCGCGCTCTGGTTGGAAAGATGCCCGTGGCGGGAGAGGATTCGCTGCTTGACCGACCAGGGCCGCCGCGAATCAGCTTGCAGAAGTCCCGGGTCGTGATTCGCTTCCAAGAGCAGCGCCCGGCACTGGCTCATCTTTTCTAAGACCAGGCGCGTGGCGTAGCCCAGGTCGGTCAAGACACCGACCGTTCCGGTCGCATGATGAAAGAGAAAGCCCACCGGATCCGCCGCATCATGCGGAACCGGAAAACTCTCGACTTCCATCTCGTCCAGCTCCAGCCGCGTCGCGGTTTCCAGTCGCCGCCAGTCGATCTTCGTCTCCTCGAAAAGGGCAAGCCAGGTCAATTCATTGCAATACAAAGGGAGGGAATGGCGCCGCAAAAAAACGCGCAAGCCGCGAGCATGGTCGGCATGCTCATGCGTCAAAAAGACTCCCGAAAGGCTCGATGGCTCAACGCCGAGCGCCTGAAGACGTTCTTCGAGCCGACGGCCACTGAGCCCGGCATCGACCAGCCAGCGACGCCTCCCCGCCTCGAGCAGAGCCGCGTTTCCGCTGCTCCCGCTTGCGAGGATCGTGAGCCGGAACATCCTTTCGAGTTAGCGGAAAGGCTGGAAAGAGGCCAGCCCAAAGGAAGGAGTGGGGGGATCTTGGTCGGTGGGGAGCCGCCGGAGCCGGAGGAAGCCGCTTTTTCTCCTGGAAGGAGCGCAGCCGGATGATTAGCATATTCCGTGCCTTCCCTAGGCCTTTTCCAGTCTGTCCGGCTCAATCAGTCGCTCTCTCCGCAAATGCAGCAGTCTTTGGCCCTGCTGCAGGCAGCCTCGGTCGAGCTGCGTTCTGCGATTGCGCAAGAGCTCTTGGCCAACCCCGTCCTGGAAGAGGAGCTCGACGAGGTCCCCCCGGAGGAAGCGAGGGAGAATTCCCTGGAAGCCCTCGCCGAAACCGAGGAATCTTGGCGCGATTACCTGGGGCCCACGGAGGCCAGGACCGGGATTGCCGAGGACTCCGAAGACAAACGCCAGTACTTCTTCGACTCGCAGGCGGTTCCCGAGACGCTGCCCGATTTCTTGACCCGCCAGCTCACGGCCACAACCAGCGACCGGGATCTGCTCCGCGCGGGGTTCGAGATCATCGGCAATCTCGACGCCCGAGGCTATTTGCGGGTCGACCTCGAAGAGGTCGCAAGCCGGACGGAACTCCCGCCAGACAAAACGGAGGAAGCGCTCCATCTGGTCCAAAACTTTGACCCGGCGGGGGTCGCCGCTCGCAACCTGCAAGAGTGCCTTCTCATCCAGCTCCGCCGACAGGGCAAGGGGCAGGAAGTGGAAGCCAGGATCGTGGAAGATCACCTGGAGCTCCTTGCCCGCAAAAAGCTTTCTGAAATCGCCAAGCTGCTTCGCGTTCCGCTCCCTCGAATCGCGGCCGCTGCCGGTTTCATTCGTGCCCTCCAGCCCAATCCCGGCGGCAGCTTCCGCCGAACCGAGCGGGAGGCGATCGTCGAAGTCGATCTTCGCGTGGAGAGGGTCGATGGGAAATGGACTGTCCTCACGAGCGAGGCAGCCATCCCGCGGCTACGAATTAGCGGAGCGTATAAAGACCTCTTGCATGCCAATGGACAAGATCCCGGCTTGCGAAACTATCTCAAGGAAAAGATCCGGTCCGGCCGTTTCCTTCTTAAGTGCCTGCGCCTTCGCCAACAGACCCTTTCGGAAGTCGCTTCGGCGATCGTCGACTGCCAGACCGAGTTTTTCGATCACGGGCTCAGCCGTCTACGACCGCTCACCATGGGAGAGATCGCCCGCCGGATTGGCATTCACGAAACAACGGTGAGCCGGGCGATCGCCAACAAGCATGTCGAAACTCCTCATGGGATTTTCGAGCTCAAGTACTTTTTCCGCCCTGGCTATCAAACAGCCAAGGGCGATCATCTTTCCAATCAGACCGTCAAGGCGGCCATCGAAGAGATGGTCCGCAAGGAAGACCCGAGAAATCCGCTTTCCGATCAGGATATCGTCGAGGTCTTCCGCCAGAAGGGGATTGCCCTTGCTCGCCGAACCGTAGCCAAATACCGGACGGCGTTGAAGATCCTTCCCTCCCACCTGCGTCGTTCGGCGGCGTGAAGGGAATCCAGCGGCTGCCGCGCAAGACAAAAGCGTGACCTAACGGGCGTTTCCTTCGTGAATGATCGTTGGATCCAGCGGCCCGGTGACCAAAAGCTCCCCTCCCAATCCCTTCTCCTGCCTGGCGAAAAAGTGGTCGACGAGGGGATACGTCCCCGGAACCTTCGGAACGAATTCAACAAATCCGGCTCCCCCTGCCGGGACAAAAATCGAACAGCTATTCTCCATGGGGGGGGTCGCGATGCTGCCGTCCTCATAGATGCGTTCGAAGATCGCTCCGAGCGCGTGCAGGTTGGAGGAGAAGTTCGGGCCAGCGTTCCCGAAATAAATCCGCACCTTCTGGCCGACGCGGGCGCGAAGGGGATGGCGGAGCAGCGAACCAACCGAGCCATTGAACACAAAGTAGTCCGGTTGCGCCTGCAGGATTTTCGAGAGATCGGACGCCAGCGGACCGGAGGCGCCGAAGGGGCCGGAAGTATAGATCTCCCCTTGCATGAAGTAGAATTCCCGGTCTGCCTTGGGGAGGCCGGCCGCCGGTTCCACCAGGATGAGGCCGTACATCCCGTTGGCGATGTGCTGCGAGATCACGGGCGTCCCGCAGTGGTATAGGTAGAGGCCGGGATTTAGGGCACGGAAGGTGAATACCTTCTCCGCCCCCGGGGCCGCCTGGGTGAGCGTAGCCCCACCCGAGTACCCCCACGCCGCGTGGAGGTCCACGGAGTGCACCATTCGGCTTCCGGGCTCGTTGAGAAGGTGGACCTCGACGGTGTCACCGACGCGGATCCGCAGGAAGGGGCCCGGCACTTTTCCGTCGAAGGTCCAGTACCGGAAGGTGGCCCCATCCGTCAGTCTCCCCTCGATTTCGCGAGCTTGCAGGTCGATTCGAACCAGCTTCGGGGCTCTCCTCGGCAGGGGTCCCGGAAGATCGGAAGGGTCCCGGCTGATATCGGCGGCCAGGGTGCGGGTCTCGGTTTCGGAGGCTCGACCGAGCGGGAGGGACATAGCCGGCACAATGCCGCTCAGCAACAAAAGGAGAATCCGCGTATTCCTCCACCGGGACCCGGGAGCTCCCTGTCGCGCATGCATCGTCACCGAGCATAGCCCTCCGAAGAGGGGAGTCAATGACCCAGTTCCTCTCTGGAGGGAGGCGATGTGCCCGTCTGCTTCCTCCGAGCTTGATCCTCTTCCTGCCGCAGGTCGACCGGCCATTCCCCGGCAAAAGCGACGCGGAGGCGGAGTTGCCCTTGCTATTCGACCGTTGGCAACCGCTGCATCTCTTCGGCGGCTCGCACGCCTATCCCTTTAGGAGCACGCTGGATGAGCTGGCGAAGCATTCTCCGCCCTGTCCCGGATGAGCTGCGGAATGATCGAGCGGCAGAGTTCAAGGAAGGCGCGCTCTGCTAATCCCGGTCGTTTCCCCTTGAGGCTGAGAAGACCCCAGCTCCGCCGGAGCGGGCTCCGTCCTAAGGGTACCGCCACCACCTTCCCGTCCTCGACGGTTCTCGGAATCGCCCAACGAGGTAGAATGCCGATTCCCAGTCCGTACGCCGTCATGGCGCGAATCGCCTCGACGCTTCCCAGTTCCGCCAAGGTCCTCAACCGCAAGCCCTGTCGAGCAAAGTAGCGATCGACCAGCTGGTAGGTTTCACTCTCCTTTAGAGGGAGAAGGAATGCATAGCGCTCGATATCGCGCGGCGGCGCCTTTCGCCCCGCAGCCCATGGGTGAGAAGGGTTGACCGCAAAGACAAGCTCCTCTTCAAAGAGCCGCTCGAAGCGAACGGAGGCCGGCAGCCGCAGTGGGCGGGTCACCAGTGCGACTTCCACGCTCTTTCCCCTAATCAGCTCGAGGGCCGGAATTGCGCTGACCGGCGTGATGGCCCAGGTACTCGCGGGAAAGCTCTCCTTAAACTCCCGGAGCACAGCGGGTAGCAGATCGTCGCAAGCGCTCGGGTCGGCGGCGAGCCGCAGGGATCCCGTTCCTAGGTGCTCCGATGCCTGGAGCTCCTCTCGCAAGAGGACTGTCTCCGCCAAAAGGCGCCGGCCGCGGGATAGCAGCGTCTGGCCCGCACTCGTCAGCGAAACCTGCCTCCCCGATCTCTCGAGCAACCGGGCGCCGATCTCTTGTTCCAACGCCGCCACGGCTCGGCTCACGGCCGGCTGGCTCAAGTGGAGCCGCCGACTCGCTTGCGTGAAGCTTCCGCTTTCCGCCACGGCGATGAACGCGCACACCTGCCGAAGATCGATCAGGGCTTCCATCAATGTCCATTGCTTATCGCAGTTATGTTCGATCCGCAACATTGGGAATCCCGACCGAAGGCTCCCTGGCATAGTCCCTGCTTCCGTGGATGCGGACCTCTATGGCACAGTCTCACCGTTTCCCCGGGCGACCGAGCGTACGGGTGGGCTTTGTCCCGCTGGTCGACTGTGCTCCTTTTGCTGTTGCTGAGGAGATGGGCATTTTTCACCGCTGGGGGCTGCAGGTCCGACTCGAGCCGCAGCCGGGCTGGGCCACGATCCGGGACAAGGTACTCTACCGGGAGATCGATGCGGCACATGCGGCCTGCGGTCTGCCCTATTCGGCGCTCCTCGGGATTGGTTGTGTCCCATCTCCGGCTCTGGTGAGCCTCGTCCTAAACCTGCAGGGAAATGTGCTCGTCCTTTCTAAGCGTCTGTGGGAAGAGGGCGTCCGAGATTCCCGCGCCTTCCGGCTCTTCGCCGCTCGGTGCGGCCGCAAGCCCGTCTTGGCCGTGGTTTCTCGCTTTTCTACGCACCATTTTCTGCTGCACTCCTGGCTCCGGAGCGGGGGGATCGACCCCGATCGGGATGTCTATATGCCGGTCCTCCCACCGGCGCAGATGGCGGTACACTTGAAGGAGGGCTACCTCGATGGATATTGCGTCGGAGAGCCGTGGGGGTCCGCAGCGCTGGTGGAAGGCTTCGGCGCCTGCGTCGCCACCAGCGCCGACTTGGCGCCCAACCATCCAGAAAAGGTTCTTCTCGTCCATCCCCGCTTCGCGCTCGACAATCCGGAGGCGCATACCGCCTTGGTCGGGTCCCTCCTGGAAGCCTGCTCCTGGTGCGATCTTCCGGAGAATCGCCCAGTTTTGGTCGATCTGCTCGCGAGCCGACGCTGGCTCCACCTCCCCAGAGATTGGCTGGCACCTAGCTTGTGCGGCCCCTATCCCGGTCAAGCGAGCCTCGTTGCCGGAAGCCGGTTTATGATCTTTTCGGGGGCGACGGCCAATGATCCGGGTCCCGAGCGGGAAGAGTGGATCTGGCGCAATCTCGTGGCGACCGGAGTCGTCTCCCCGACTACGACGCGCCCTTCGGCGATCTTCTGGCGGGACGCCTACCTGGCCGCCAAACGCCGGGTGCAGGTGTCGAGTGCTGCCTCCGCCGCCGCGGTCTCATAGGAACTGCAGGAAGGAGTCATCCTTCCCTTCGTCCTTTTCCCAGGAATAGCCCGTCGACTTCGCAACCATTCTTGGACCGTAGATATGCGTAATACGCATATAACATATCTGAACTATGCATATATAGCATCCTTTCCAGGCGGAGAGATGGCATGGCGCCTGCTTTTTTGAGTTCGTGCATTCTTCTGCGCCATTGTGGGTGGATCGAAAGAAAGATCTGGCGGCTCGGCGGCCAACGGGAAGCGGGACAGCGACTCACTGCCCGTACTGCGCCTTGCAATGCGGGATCAAGGTGCAGGTTGGCCCTGCGGGACCCCTGGTCCGGCCAAGACCCTTTCCCGTCAACCGGGGAGTTTTGTGTCCCAAAGGATGGGCGGCGGCAGAGTTGCTGCGCCATCCGGACAGGCTCCGCACGCCGCTTGTGCGAGAGGCCAAAGGCGCCCCGCTTTCTCCTCTTCCTTGGCCGGAAGCCCTGGATCGTACTGCGGCGGCCATCCGGCGGATCCAGTTAACCTACGGCCGCCACTCCTTTGGCCTCTTCGGTGGGGGAGGGCTCACCAACGAAAAGGTCTATCTTCTTGGAAAGTTCGCTCGGGTCGGTTTGAAAACTCGCTCGATCGACTACAACGGCCGCTTCTGCATGTCTTCGGCCGCCGTTGCGATGAAAAGGGCCTTCGGCCTCGATCGCGGGCTGCCTTTCCCAATTGCCGACATTTCCGGGGCCGAAGTCGTCGTTCTTGTGGGAGCCAACGTCTCCGAAACCATGCCTCCCCTGGAGCAGTATCTGAAGGAGCAACGGAGTCGAGGAGGCTCTCTTATTGTGATCGACCCAAGGAGAACGTCGACAGCGTGCCATGCGGATCTTCACCTTCCGCTCCGGCCAGGGAGCGATGCAGCTTTGGCCCTTGGTCTCCTCCACTTGATCCTTGCGGAGGATCGGGTGGACTGGGAGTTCGTGGCGAAGCGGACGGTCGGATTTGAGGAGGTCCGGAAGCAAGCCATCGCGTTTTGGCCCGAGCGCGCGGCTCGGCTGACCGGGCTCTCCCCTTCGCAGCTTCGGGAGGTGGCTTCCCTTCTGGGGAAGGCCAAAACTCTCCTCGTCCTCTCGGGCCGCGGCCAGGAGCAGCAGAGCGAGTCCGTCGGCAATCTCTCGGCGTGGATCAATCTCTGTCTTGCCTTGGGCAAGGTGGGGAAGCCCTTCTGCGGGTTTGGCTCGCTCACAGGCCAAGGCAATGGCCAGGGAGGACGAGAGCATGGGCAAAAAGCGGATCAGCTACCTGGCTATCGCAGCCTCGAGGCGGCGGAAGACCGGACCCATCTTTGCCGGTTCTGGGGGATTGCGGAGGAAGAGCTGCCCCATTCCGGACCGACAGCGGAGCCCCTTCTTCGAAGCTGTGGAGAGGCTGGCGGGCTCCAGGGCCTGCTCGTGATGGGATCGAATCCCGCGATCTCGGCTCCGAAAAGCCTGGAGGTAATGGAGCGGCTCCGAAACCTCGAATTTCTCGTCGTATCGGATTTCTTCCTATCGGAGACAGCTGCACTCGCGGATGTCGTGCTGCCTGCCGCACAGTGGGCGGAGGAGGAGGGGACCATGACCAATCTCGAAGGCCGGGTCATTCTCCGAGAGCGCGCGCTGGCCCCACCTCCAGGGGTATGGAACGACCTGGAAATCCTCCACGCCCTCGCCGAGCGTCTCGGGTGGGGAGAAGCCTTTCCCGCGGAGGCGATTCAGGTATTTGACGAGCTGCGACGGGCGAGTGCCGGGGGAGCGGCGGATTACTCGGGAATCTCCTATCCCCGCCTCCGCCAGGGCGAAGAGCTCTTCTGGCCCTGTCCAAGCCCCGGCCATCCGGGTACTCCCCGGCCCTTTCTCGATCAATTTGCAACCCCGGATGGCAAAGCCCGATTCCATCCGATCCAGGGTTTAGGACCGGCCGAGACTCCCGACTCTGCTTTTCCTCTCTGGCTGACGACCGGACGCCTCCTTGTCCACTACCAATCGGGAACCCAGACTCGGCGATCTCCCACTCTGCTTCGCCTGGAATCGGAACCGACGGTGGCGATCCACCCAGAAATGGCTAAGGGGCTCAAGATCGAGGCCGGAGATCGGGTACGGGTCAGCACCCGCCGCGGCTTCGTGCGTGCGGTAGCGCGGATTTCCAAAGGCCTTCGGATGGATTGTCTCTTTCTCCCCTTCCACTGGGGAGGGGAAGGCTCAGCCAACCGTGTGACCAATCCGGTCCTCGATCTGGAGTCGGGCATGCCCGAGTTCAAGTGTTGCGCCGCTCGTGTGGAGCGGGAGAGCGAAGGGTGCTCGAACCCGGAGATAAACCCGTTTGAAGGGAAACCAGAAAACCTAAGGAAGAATCCATGAGAAACGAAATCGCTCAGTCTTTAGTTTGCCCCCAGGAACGGCCGCGGCTGATCGTGGTTGGAGCAGGCATGGCCGCCGCTCGGCTTCTGGAAGAGATGAAAGCGGGCGGCGGTCTCGAGCAGTGGAATGTGACGCTCATTGGAGAGGAGCGATCCTGGCCTTACAATCGGATTCTGCTCTCCTCGATCGTGCAGAAGAGCTACAAGCCGAAGGAGATCCTGCTCCAGGCCCCGGAGTGGTATCGTGAGAGTGGGGTCCGCTCCCTCTTGGGGAGGCGCGTGGAGCGAATCGATCGGGCAATGGGGTTTGTCCACACCTCCGATCGGAGCCTGCCCTACGACAAGCTCATCCTGGCAACCGGCAGCCAGCCACTCCTCCCGCCGATTTCCGACCTCCAAACCGCAGGAGGCAGCCTTCGCCCGGGTGTCTTTGTCTTCCGTACGGTGGAAGATTGCCGGCGGATCATGGACGCGGCCGGAAACTGCCGCCGGGCGATTGTGATTGGCGGAGGTCTTCTCGGTCTTGAGGCGGCTTATGGGCTGCTTGCCCACGGGTTAAGCGTCCATCTTGTCCACCTGCAGGGCCACTTAATGGAGCAGCAGCTCGACCCGACTGCAGGCGCCGTCTTACAGCAGGCCGTAGAACGGAAGGGGATCGTCGTTCATCTTCGTTCGGAGACCATGGCAATCCTCGGGGAGGGGGAGCGGGTCGAAGGGATTCGCCTGAAAGATGGGAGGACTCTTTCCGCTGACTTGGTCATCGTCGCTGCGGGCATTCGTCCGAACGTGAGCCTTGCCAAGAGCTGTGGCCTCCCGGTGGGGCGGGGAGTCATGGTTGACGACAGGCTGTCCACTCCTGATCCCCACATTCATGCGATTGGCGACTGCTCCGAGCATAGGAATCAGGTTTATGGACTCGTGGGTCCCGCCTGGGAGCAGGCAAAGACTCTCGCCGATCTGCTCACGGGAAGAAACCCGGAGGGACGCTATCCAGGCTCCAAAATCGCAACCCGTCTCAAAATCGCCGGAATCGATCTGACCGTCCTGGGGGAGACCGAACCGAAGAGCCTAGAGGACGAACTGGTTCTGTACAGTGAACCGAACCATGGGGTCTACAAGAAGCTTCTGGTTCGCGAAAATAGGGTAGCGGGCGCCATCATCCTGGGTGACGGCTCCAAAGGGGCCGAGCTCTTAAGCCTCTTCGATCTCCAGACTCCTCTTCCCCCCGCCCGCGCGAATCTCCTTCTGGGTCCACTCCCCGGCTCAGGAGCTCTCCAGGCGACAGCTGAGGCAGACGAACAGATCCTCTGCTTCTGCAACGGCGTCAAAAGGGGCGCAATCCGCCAAGCGGTGGAAGGAGGATGTCGAAGCCTTTGGGCGCTCGGCCAGACAACGCGAGCGACCACCGGCTGCGGCTCTTGCAAGAGCAGCGTGGCAAAGCTCCTGGAGGAGCTCTTGGGAGCCGCTCCAGAGGAGGATCCGAAGGCGCACTACTACGTGCCCGGGGTGCCCCTCCCCAAGGCCGATCTGGTCGCCGAGATCCGCCGCAGAGGCCTCCGGTCGGTTTCGGCGGTTTTTCGAGAACTTGCTGGTGGCCGCGAAGACGCTGCGAGCAAACCGGGCCTGGCCTCCCTCCTGAAGAGCCTATGGAAGGAGCAGTATGAGGACGAGCGGGATGCCAGACATACCAATGATCGGGTTCACGCGAACATTCAAAAGGACAGCAGCTATTCTGTCGTGCCCCGGATCTACGGGGGGGTCGTTACCCCCTCCGAGCTGCGCCGAATCGCGGATGTTGCGGAGAAATACAAGGTCCCGATGGTGAAGATCACCGGCGGACAACGGATCGATCTGCTCGGGATAGGAAAGGAAGAGCTGCCGGCCGTTTGGCGAGATCTCGGGATGCCATGCGGCCACGCGTACACCAAGGCATTCCGCACCTGCAAGACCTGCGTGGGTACCGAATTCTGCCGGTTTGGACTGGGAGATTCGACCTCTCTCGGTGTGGCCCTGGAAAAGCGATTTCAGGGTCTGGAGACTCCTGCCAAGGTGAAGATGGCCGTAAGCGGCTGCCCGAGAAATTGCGCCGAGGCGACCACCAAGGATCTTGGGGCCATCGCCATTGAGTCGGGTTGGCAACTCTACGTGGGCGGAGCCGCTGGATCCCGGGTTCGAGCGGGGGATCTTCTGGCGACCGTTTCCGACCCGGAGGAGGTGCTTCGGATCTCCGAGAGGTTCCTCGCCTACTATGGAGAAAATGCCCGGTATGCCGAACGGAGCTACCACTTCGTTGAGAGGATCGGGATCGAGCGTCTTCGCTCCCTCCTTGTCGAGGACGCAGAAGGGCGGGGAGAGGAGCTCGAACGCCAGATTTCCCAAGCGATCTCCGCCTATCGGGACCCTTGGCAGGAAGGAGAGCACCCGGTCGAACCGGGTCAATTTCAAGCCGTAAAGGATCTGCCTATGGTGGAGGGAGTCAAATGACTCGGTCGATTCCGCCGGGAAGGGACGCCTGGGTCGACCTTGGGCTCATCGGGGCAATCCCGCCCGGCCAGGGCCGCTGTTTCCGGGTTGCCCACTCCATGATTGCGGTTTTCCATCCGCGGAGCGGAACTCTTCGAGCACTCGATGCGGTCTGCCCTCATCAGGCGGGAAGGCTTTGCGAAGGGGTCCTGGACCAAGAAAAAGTGCTCTGCCCACTGCACGGCTTTGCCTTTTTGCTGCAGACGGGAGAGGGATCCGGGCATGCGCACTCCGTCCGCTCCTATGAGATCCGAATCACAAGCGGGCGGATTCTGGTGAGGATTCCCGTCTCTCCCTTGGAGGAAGGATCTTTGGCGGCGGAAAAAGGAGAGCAACACATCCAATCGCTTCCCGCCACCAGAAAAGGGCCACGCAGGAAATGGCAACCTGCTGCTCGAGGGAAAAAGCGATGAACCGCACCGCCTTGGTTTTCACTCTACCGCACGGATTCCACCCTGTCGCGACCGGTTGCTTCCCAGGAAAGAGAGGAGCCTCCACGCCCTCTACGGATCTCCAGAGGATCGACCAGAATTCCAGGGATCGAGATCCGCTCTCGGAAAAGATCGGCCTCGGTCCCCATGTGGAACAGGGAGGGTAGAAGGAGATAAGCCGATGGATATCAACGTCGAATTGATCAAGCAGAGTGGAAAAGCCATTCAAAGGCTGGGGCCCAGGGTCACGGAGTATTTTTACAACCACATGTTTACCCATTATCCGGAGGTTCGACCGCTATTCCCCCCGCATATGACCGAGCAGCAGAGACGACTCTTCGAGGCGCTGCTTTTCCTTGCCGAACATGTCGACCGTACAGAGCAGCTCGTTCCCTATCTGAATAGCTTGGGCGTGAGCCATATCCAGTATAACACCCGACCCGAACATTATCCGATCGTCGGCCGGAGCCTGCTCGCAACGCTCCAACATTTTCTCGGGCCCGCGTGGACCCGAGAAATGGCGGAATCTTGGATCGCTGCCTACAACCTCGTCGCGACCATCTGCATCGAGGCGGCTTGCGCGGCAATGAAGTCCGATCGTTATCTGCCACTGACCTTGGCCGATGCGCCCTCAATCGCCCTCCGCTAGAAGCAATCCGTTTTGGGCGGACTGGCTCCCAAGAGGGAAGCGAGTCGTTTGCCACGGCGAAAGTGCGCTGAACCAAACTTCGCATCTGGCAAGCCAGACCCCCTTTTTGACTCTTTTTGCATCCTTTCTCTACTTCGACCTTAGTTTTGCGGTCTGGGTGCTCTTCGGAGCCCTCGGAAACTTCGTTGCCGCGGATTTCCGGCTCTCCCCCTGGCAGAAAGGGTTTCTTGTGGCTGTGCCCGTTTTGAGCGGAAGCCTTTTCCGAATTGCTCTCGGGTGGGCGGAGACCCGCTTCGGCGGGAAGAGAGCGGCGCTGACCGGGCTTTGCCTCACCGCCCTTCCCCTGCTTTGGGGGTGGAAAGGAGCCTCCCACCTATGGGAGCTGCCCGCGATCGGCATCCTCCTGGGAGTGGCCGGGGCGAGTTTTGCCGTAGCACTGCCCATGGCTTCCCGCTGGTTCCCGCCAGAGAAGCAGGGCCTTGTACTTGGCCTGGCAGGGGCTGGCAATAGCGGCACGCTCTTCGCGACGCTTTTTGGCCCCTATTTGGCTTCGCGCCTCGGATGGCATGCGGTCTTTGGATTGGCCCTCCTCCCCATTCTGCTGACGTTTCTTGTTGTGCTGGTCCTAGCGCAAGACGCTCCGGGAACAAGAGCAACGTCCAATAGGCTGAGTCAGTTCCGACAGGTTCTACGGCTGTCGGACACCTGGGTCTTTGCCCTGCTCTATAGCGTCACCTTTGGTGGCTTTATCGGCTTCACAAGCTTTCTTGCTTTTTTCTTCTTCGATCAATACGGGGTGAGTAAAGTCTCCGCCGGCCTGTTGCAGACGCTCGTGGTTGCTGCTGGCAGCTTCATGCGTCCTGTCGGAGGCTACCTAGCCGATCGCCTCGGTGGGTGGCGCCTCCTTTGCGCTCTCCTGGTCGGGGCCGCCTTCTGCTCTCTTGCGACAAGCTTTTTCCTGCCGCTCCCCATCGAGGTCGGGGCGTTTGTTGTTTTCCTCGGCTCCCTTGGGATGGGAAATGGAGCGGTCTTCCAGCTCGTGGGCATACGCTTGGGACCTCAGATCGGCCTTGTCACGGGCCTCATCGGGGCGGCAGGTGGATTGGGCGGCTTTCTGCTTCCCCTCTGCCTTGGGCTGATCAAGTCAACGACAGAGTCCTACGCCACCGCTTTCTTCCTTTACGCAAGCGCGCTTGCGATCGCCGCGCTCATCAGCATCCGAAGCCAACGACGCGCAAAGACATTGGCCATGAAGACGTCTGCCTCAGCCGTATGCCTGATTGGCCTCGCATCGATTCCTCTTTGGGCAACGGGTCCGCTTTGGGGAGCACTGCCGAATCCTTCCCTTCCAGAAGACGACGGTGTCCTTGGTCAGGAAACGAAAACCAATCGTAAGTCACTTTCAGCCTCAATCTTCTATAACGAGCCCGACACGTCGAAGCGCGCCCCGGGCAGCTGGTTCCTGAGCATCGGAACTGGCGCCGGGTTTCCCCACTACTCAAGCGGCGACGTAGTCAATCGCGTCACCGGGGCTGTGGAGCCACTCGAAGCTAATGCCAGCTTTGCTGTCTCTTCGCTTCTCTCGATTGGGTACCGCTGGTTTAATCCGGAGCGCTGGGGCCACTGGTCCTTCGACGCTGACTTTGTAGGCGCCTACCTAGGGACAGGCGTCTCGGGCGTCCAGGTTCGGGATCACATCAATCTAGGCTTCCTGGGACTGAGGGGACGGATCGGCTATCGGGTGCTGCACGACCAGTTCGAACCATTCCTTGGCTTTTCTGCCGGCGCGGTGATCGATAACGTGGAAACCGCCGGCCTCGATCACGGCGCGCTCTGGGGCTACTGGGTTGCTCCTACTGGTGGCATTCGGTTGTACATTCCTCAAACACGTTGGTCGATCACCGTGGAAGGACTTTTCCGGTTCGTCGGAGGACTGAACGGGTTCGATGGAGGCCCAGGACTCGCCATGAATGAGACACCAGGTGGTAGTCACTGGATCTATGTGCCCTTGGGGGTGGTGGCAATCGGCTATCGTTTTTGACCGGTCATGCCCCGGGGGTTGCGCAGCTGGGGCCTGCGGTGAGGTCGGCAGAGGATCGCCGCCGGTACGCCAACACCGCGCCGGTCAATCGGAGAACAAAACGGACAGGGCAATTCCGGGTCCTCCCAGTGCAAATCCACCGCGAAAAAGGCCTTCACTCCGGCGTAAGGATATTTGAGTACGTTTTTCGGAGCGGATGAACGGCGTCCCCCTCGGGAATAGGAAAAAACGGGAAGCTCCAACGCAGAGGGCGCGTGCGAAAGCCGCTACTCGACCGTTGGCAACCGCTGCATCTCTTCGGCGGCCTTCTTTGCCCGGACGAGCTGTTCGCGGAGCGCCTTCTCGGTCGCCTTCCGCTGCGCTTCCAGCGCCCGCTCTTCCTCCCGAAGCCGGCGGTGGAGCTGTCGCTCCTGGTCCAAGAGCTCCTTCTGCTCCTCCTTCTGCTGGGCGAGCTTCTTCGTGAGGGCGATCAGCTTCTTGTCTTCGGGGAGCAAGGCTGGTTTCCGTCCGACGGGAAGCTTCTTGGGAGGGCGGACATCGTCCCGCGCCATGTTCGGCGGGCGCTTCTTGGAGATCCGAGGGGAACTCGGTGCTTCCTGCGAAGCGGGAGCGGATGGAATGATCGACCGGGAGGGAACCGGGTGAGAGGAAGCCGGGAGCGTTGCCATGCTCTTTTTCCGGGTGAAGGTGCTCGGCAGAGGTTGAGTTTCCGCTGCAGGAGGAAACCGGTGGACGACAAAGACGCCGTCAAGAGACTCGAGCATGTATCCGTTCGCCCGCGCGCCCGCCTTGGCCATCGAGAGGGGATCGAGGTCGTAGAAGACCGAGTTGACCATTCCCTGCACATCCGGGGTGGGGATGTAATTGGTGCCCGCCCGCTGGGCCATGGCTTGGAGAAAGGCGTTCAGCGGCATCCCGAGAATGTGATACGCCTTGGCCACGGCTTCCTCCTCCGGCTTTTCCGACGGCCGTTCAAAAGATGCGGAGGCGGCGCTCCGCCCGGGGCGAAAATCGACGTCGAATTGCGTCGGGGGGGCGGCAGCCCGCTTGCGCCATCCACCCGCCCCATCCTGTCCCCAGGAGGGAAGAAGGGAGAAGCCAAGGAGACTTCCCACTAAAAGAAGGAGCAAAGGCAGCAATTTCATCGTCCCGGCGAAGTAGGATCAATAAAGATCTCGTTGACCGGAGCGCCCGGCCCTCCGCTCGGGCGGGGCCAGGGGACGCGAACCTCCGTCCCTTCCTCGTCTCGAAGAACGAGGCAGTGTCGGTCGATCTGCGCGATTCGAGCTTTGCAAAGGCCGGAGGGCGTTCGAATCACGAGCGGTTCGCCTGGGTGGTAAACTCTGCCTCCCACGATCACCTCATGGCCCTCGAGATAGCCCCAAATCGGCAGGTAGGAAGCGAGGTTGGAAAGGGTGATCGGAGGTTCCGCGCTCTGCGCCGATCCGGTTTCAAACGCGCCATTCGCCGGCAACCCGAACGCATCGACTCCACCGGGAGGGGCAAGGGGCATGCTGCCCGTCGGCTTTGGCGTGGGAATGGGGACGCTCCGCAGGTCGCTTGCCGATCGTTCCCCGGCAAGATTGGCTGACGCATCCGCCTGGGCGGCTGCATGGGTTACTCTGCCAATCTCCCACCCAGGTTTTCGGTTCGGAAGGAAAAGGAGAAAGAGGAGAAGGACAATCAACCCCAGGAGAACGAGGGTTGTCGCAGACAGGGATCGTTTCACTCCCGGGAACGGGGGCTGTTCCCCTTTCATCTCCTGCTGCGGATCATTCTGGTTCA
>JAQTUK010000190.1 GCA_028710285.1 Methylacidiphilaceae bacterium
GTGGATCGGGTGATCGACGCGGAAACGCTCTCCGTCCAAGACTCCCGCAAGCCGGGGGTGGAGGCGAACGAGATCGCCGAGGTGCTCGTTCGGACCCAGCGACCGCTTGCCTTCGACAATGCTTCCGAGATCGCCCAGACAGGACGGTTCATTCTGGCCAGAGACGGGAGAATTCTCGGCGGCGGAATCGTTCTCGGCGCCCGCTACCCAAGAGCTTCTCTTCCTCCGATTCAAAGCAGCCCTCTTTTCTGGACGGAAGGAGAGATCGACCGAAACGAACGGGCGCGGGAGATGGGACACCGCGGCGCGATTCTCTGGTTCACAGGCCTATCCGGAGCCGGAAAATCGACGCTCGCGGTCCAGTTGGAGGCCCAGTTGTTCCATCGCGGGATCTGGGCCTACGTCCTCGACGGAGATAACCTGCGCCATGGACTCTCGAGCGATCTCGGCTTTAGCGCCCAAGACCGGAGAGAAAACATCCGGAGAGCGGCGGAAGCCGCTCGCCTCCTGGCGGATGCGGGTATTGTGACGATCGTCGCCTTGATCTCCCCTTTTCGCGCCGACCGGCGCAAGGCTCGGGAAATTGCCGAAGCCGCAGGTATCCCCTTTCGAGAGGTCTTCGTTCACGCCCCCCTCGAGGTTTGCCGGGCGCGCGATCCGAAAGCGCTCTACGCCCGGGCCGAGCGCGGAGAGATCTCCGAATTCACAGGCATCGATTCTCCCTACGAAGTTCCCGAAGCTGCCGAGCTTGCGCTTCCTACCCATGAACTCTCTCCGGACGAGTGCCTGGAAAAATTGACGCAGATCGCCCTGGAAGCGATCGCTCTCCCGGATCGGCCTTCCTTGCGGGAAGATCCCGCGGCGAACATTTAATCGTCGCTCGTGCGACCGCGTCGGGAGCCGTCCATGGTGGAGGGCGTTCCTTCGCCCGCGACTTCGGCAAGTGTCTCCTGCGAGGGTGAGGCGACGGCGGTTTTCCAGATCGGGACGTCGGCCTTGAGTTTCTGGATCGCCTCTTCGGCGATTCGAAACGCGGTTCCGCGCCTCTCGGCAGCGACCCGGAGATAGAGAGAAGGCTCTCCCACGGGAACCATTCCGACCCGGTGAATCAGGACGAACTCGTGACAGAGCCCGAGCCGCGCCACCTCCTCGGCGACTCGCTCAAGCTCCTTCCGAGCCATTGCCCGATAGGACTCATAATCGAGTGCCACGATCGGCTTACCCCCTTCCCGGCCACGCACGACGCCGAAGAATTCGACGACGGCTCCGGATGCCCCCTCCGAGGGAAAGGCGATCTCCGGCCGCTCAATGCGCCGGTCGATCAGAGCAATGGAGATTTTCACCATTCATCCCCCGCTTACCGGGGGCAGCACTGCCATCTCGTCCGCCTCTCCGACTGGGGCGTCCCAGGAACAATACTCGAGGTCCAAGCTGACACGAGCTCCGAAGATCCTCTCAAAAAAACCGGGTGAGAGCCTTTCAAGGACTTCGCGCGGGGTTTCCTCGGGTCGGACGGAGACGAGGCGTTCCCGGAAACCCAGGAACTCCCTCGCCTGGGCAAAAAGCAGAAGGCGGACCGTCCTTTCTTCGTCGCTCATCTCTAGCCTCCCAAGGCGGTCATCGTACGCTCGGGCTCGTAGTAGTCGCGGAAGGAGTGTTCGAGCGGCTTCTTCCGCAACGTGTCCAGGAAGGCCTCGCGCAAGCTTTCGCGGTCGATCGTCGGGCGCAGATAAGGGCGGAGATCGACTTCCATCTGGTTCCCCAGGCAAGGCCGAAGCCTTCCATCCGCCGTAAGACGCATCTTGTTGCACTGCTCGCAAAAGTGGAGATCGCTCAGTGCTCCGATGAAGCCCACGGTGACCCTCCTCTTCTCCATCCGGAAGTAGCGCGCGGGCCCGAAGCCCAGCGGCTGCTCTACGGGCTCGAGCCGGTCTTCTCTTTCCAAATTGCGGCGGACCTCGGCTGCCGAGAGAAAATTTTCCGGACGAAGCACCTCGCGAGAAGTCACAGGCATGAGCTCGATGAATCGAAGAATCAGATCTCTTTGCGCCGCAAAATCGAGCAATGCCCCGATCTGATCCTCGTTGCGATGGCGCAGCAAGACCGTGTTGAGCTTGATCCGCGGGAAGCCGAGCGCGCGCACGGCTTCGATTCCCTCGAGCACCGGACCCAGATGGCCTCCGGTAATTTCGTAATACCGCTTCGGATCGAGGGCATCCAAGCTGATATTGATCCCGGCAAGACCGGCTTCCCGCAATGGGGCGGCCAAGCCCGCCAGTCGGGTTGCGTTGGTCGAGAGCCGCACGCTCCTCACCCCGGGAGTCCTGACGATCCCGCGCACCAGGTCCGGCACTCCCGGCCGGACCAGAGGCTCCCCTCCGGTGATGCGAAAATCGGTGAACCCCAGCTCCACCGAGACCGCCACCGTCGCCAAGATTTCCTCGTAGCTTAAAAGATCTTCCTTCTCGCTCCACCCAGCGAAATCCCGGGGAAAGCAGTAGAGGCAACGCTCGTTGCACCGATCCGTCACTGAAATCCGCAAATAATGGACGGACCGCCGAAAGCTATCCTGACAACTCACACGCCTCTTTCCTGCCGCAAGGAGCTGATCCAGCGCGATTTCACCCGTAGCTCTTGGAGAACTTCTTTTTGGTTTCCTCGCCCCCGGACGTCTCTTGCGGAGATGTCCCGGGAGTGCCCGTCGGCGCAGCGGCTGCATCCGCGCGGACAGATTCCGGACTCTGCGGCGGGGAAGCCGGTGGACGTCCACGACCCTGGCTTGCCTCTACATACGCCAGTCGCAGCTCGGTCAGGGCGCTGCCGAGAAACGCCTGCTCATGCGGCTGGAGATTGCCGCGTGTCTTCACTTCCAGAGCCTCCAGGTGGTCGATGAGCTCCCGCGCTTCCGCCAGACGGGGCTCCATCGCCTCCATGCCGGGAAGGGGAATCCGTCCCAGCAGAACGAGAACATGCTCGATCTGCATCTGCACATGCCGCGCAAAACGAGCCTGCACTTCCGCGTCGGAGAGGGAATGATCCATATCTAACCAAACGTTCTTTTCCGGGAAGACTCAACTGCTTTCTGCCAAGCTACGGTCGAACGACCCCCACCACATACCCCTTAGTCTCAAAATAGGACCGCAGAACGCGGTTGACTTCGTCCAGTCCCATCGCCCCCAAGCGACGAAGCCTCCGCTCGTCGTAATCCCAGCCCAAGCCCAAGAGCTCGTGCAGAGCCGAACTCGTCATGATCGAGGCGGGATTCTGCCAGGACATCTTTTCCTCGCTAATCAGTTTCGCCCGGGCTCGTTCGAGTTCCTTTTCCGAAAGGCCGTCCTGGGCCAGGCGGAACACCTCCTCGAGCAAAATGCGCTCGACCTCCCCCTCCTTGCC
>JAQTUK010000191.1 GCA_028710285.1 Methylacidiphilaceae bacterium
AAGCGACGAGAACTTTTTGCCCTTGCCCCGGGGCAAGGGCAAGAACCCCAAAAGAAACAACAAGCCAACAACCGAAACGGTCAGATCATTTGTTCTCAAAGCGGTCAGTTTGACATGTCTTCGACACGAGCTGTCGCAAACAGATCGTATAAGGGAACTTGGGGTGGAGTCCCGCAGCCGCCGCGGCGGGGCATCCGGACTTACTCAAAGATCGTGGCGACTTTGGTTAAGACCGCATCCAGGACGGCTCTTCGACACGAGTTCCGTCGCATGGGGAAGGAAGGACGCGCAGTTTCGGTTGGCATTCTGCGTCAATTTCCGCAAAGATCGACGCGTTGTGAGTCAACCGACGACCGAGCTGCTGGAGCCGAAGGAAGGGCTCTTTGTTCTTCATCTTTTTTACCGTTTCGAGCCCGGGGAGGCGGCAGGGCCAGCGTCCTCGGTGAAGCCGCTGCTCGAGGGAGTGGAAACGCTGCTCGCGGAAGCTCGGGGAACCAGTCGCTCTCAAGCGGCAACCCTCTCCCTGATCGGGCGGGCGGACCTCGGCTTCGTTTTCCTCTCTCCCGATCTCTATCGGCTCCATGGCTGGGAAAAGCGTCTTGGTGCTCTGCTCGGACGCCATGGGTGGACGAAGGTCTTCTCCTTCTTCTCGATGACCGAGCGCTCCGACTACACCGTGTCGGAAGAGGAGCAGGCCGATCAGCTCGTCTCTCATGATGGATTGGTTCCCGGCTCGCCGGAATTCGAGCAGAGGATGAACGCCTTCCGCGAGCGGAGCCGCTACTATACCGAGGTTCGGCTCTATCCGACCTTGCCCGACTGGCGCTTTTTCGCCTTTTATCCGATGAACAAGAAGAGGGAACCGGGCGCCAACTGGTATGCCCTCCCCTTTCCGGAGCGGAAGGAGTTGATGCAGGGGCATGCCCGCATCGGGAGGCGTTATGCGGGCCGGGTGATCCAGTATGTAACGGGTTCGACCGGGCTGGACGACTGGGAGTGGGGCGTGACTCTCTTCGCCCAGGATCCCTACGAAGTAAAAGCGATTGTGGCGGAGATGCGCTTCGATCCCGTGAGCGCCCATTACGGGGAGTTCGGCCCGTTCTTCACCGGGCTGCAGGCATCGGTTGCCGAGGTCGTCCTCCGGCTCGCCGGTTCCGCCTAGCATCTCCGGCATGTTTTGCCGGGTTTTCCGCGAGAAAGCGATATCCAGTCAGGCAACAGGAATGAGCGTTAGCGAAAAGCTATCTTGATCCATGCAACGAGTAACTCTCTACGTGAAAACAGGTTGTCCATGGTGCGTCGAGGTGGAGGCCGTACTCCAGCGTTACGGAATCTCCTACGACCGATTCGACGTTTTGCGTAATTCGGAAGCCTATCGCCGGATGAAAGCGATTTCGGGTCAATCGCAGGCACCCACCATGGAGTGGGGGGACGAGGTGCTGGCCGACTTCGGAGGACAGGAACTCGAGGCCTTTTTGCGCGACAAGGATCTCTCTTAAAGGCCCCCCGGCGGGCTTTAGTCCTGGGCGAGAGCGGGAAGTCCTTGCCGGATCCGGGCGAGATCTTCCTTGATCTCTTTGCGCTGTCCCGGCTTCAGATAATCGATAAAGAGCCTGCCGAACAGGTGGTCGACCTCGTGTTGGATGACCACGGCGAGAAAGCCGCTCGCCTCGAAGGCGAGGGGTTTCCCTTGAAGATCTTGCGCTTGGACCGAAACGCGCCGGGAACGAGGGACGTCGATCCGGAGCCCGGGGAAGCTCAAACAACCCTCGTTTCCGATCTCCTTCGATTTCGTCAACGAAAGGACGGGATTGGCCAGGAACAGGGGCATCTGCTCTTCCACCGGAACGGGCTGGCCGCGAAGGATCATGGTCGAAGGGGCTTTTGCCGCCGTGATGTCGATCACCGTCAAAAGCAGGGCGCGGGCCACCTGTTGGGCGGCGAGCCCCACCCCGTGGTTGGCGGCCATGGTTTCGCGCATATCCTCGGCGAACTTGCGGAGCTCCGCATCGAAGCGCCGGACAGGTGAGCCCCGCTGGCGAAGGATCGGGTTGCCGTACAGAACGATCGGGAGAATCACGGTTGGGGGCTCTGGGGTGATTTTGCGTCTACGGTAAACGTAGGCAGATTGGCAATTCCGGCAACCTTCGCGGCGTCCATCACCTGAAGAATGATTTCAAAAGGAGCCTTCTTGCTGGCCTTCAAAGCGATCTTGGTTTCCGGAGACTTGGCGAGGGCCTCCTTGAGGAGGCGGCCTAGTTCCTTGGGCTCGACCGGCTTGTCGTCTAGGAAAACCTTTTCCTCCTCGGTTACGTAGATGATGCGGGGGACATCCGCGCGAACCGGCTTGGCCCGTGCCGATTCCGGGAGGTCGATCTTTACCGCGGGCTCCTCGCGCTGAAAAGTCGTCGTGACGACGAAAAACAGGAGCACGATCGACAGAATATCGATCAGGGACACCAGGTTAATGAGAGGTTGCCGCTTGGGCCGCTCGACGAATCGCATCGGAACTCCTGCTCAAATGAGACGATTCCTGGTCGCGATCAAGGAAAATTCGCATTTCCCCTCTCCAAGCGAACCGTCGGCTCGCAGACCGGAGGACAGGCCGAGAGGGTTCAAGGAGCGGCCGGCCGCGCTTCCTGCGAGAGGACCGGAGGAACCCGGTTTGCCTGCTGAAAAAAGATGTAGGAGAGGAGGAGGGACATTTTATCTTCCCGGGTGATGCGGACTCCGGCAGGGATACGAAAAGGGATCGTGCTGGTGAAGAGCTGCCGGACGTTCCCGTTGGCCAGTAGGAAGACATGAACGAGGGGATTTCGCGGCGGAGGAAGCCTTTCATGAATCAACACGTAGGTGCCACTGAGCGAGTCTGTTCTGCCGACCAGCGCGTGAGTCGCGTTCCGGTTGAGATGGTGCTCGATGCCTTTTCGCAGCTTGTCCGGCAGCGACTCGAGGAAAGGCCGGAGCCCTCCGGTCGGATCGAATGGGGCCTCCTGGCTGGCTCGGGGCGCGCCGTCGACCGTCGGAGCCTGCCCGGACGGGGACGAGTTCGCCGGGCCCATCTGCACCGGATGAAGCGGAGCTTCGGAGGGCGCTCGCTCGGGAGCTGAGCTCCCCGACTCGGATTGGCTGGGGAGGGGATATTCCGGATCGCTTTGCGCCGCGACTGGGTAGGGAACAGCCAGCGCCGCGAGAAGGAAAGGCAACGCGGCGATCCCCGACCGGAAAGCGCCGGATTTCATCAGTGTGCGCGAGAGACCCCGGCGTTCAGGCCGGGGAGGGATAGCGCGGCGGCGCAAGCCGCCCCTGTTCTTGCTCCTTTCGCTGGTTGCGCTATGAAATGTCTGTAGTGGTAGCCGTAGCCATCCGCCCGC
>JAQTUK010000054.1 GCA_028710285.1 Methylacidiphilaceae bacterium
TGAAGCCCCTTCGGGTCGCTTTCGCCTCAGGCGCATCGGTCTGCCTCCTGGCAGGCAGTGAACGCTGCCGGCAGCGCGAAATCCGGAGGTCTCACAAAGTATCTAATCTCATCTTTGGAGTGTTACTCTTTACCGCGAGCTCCGTCGCGAGTCAAAAGAGGATGCCATGACATCCGTGTTGCACCCTCTCATCGGACAGCGCCTCTACCGCATCCGGGAGCAGGTGCTTCACACGCAGCTGGAGGAGGAAGCCGTGCTCCTGGATCTCGAATCGGGGCGCTACTTCTCCCTGAACTCCGTCGGAGGCCGGATTTGGGCTCAATTGGTGGAGCGTCCCCGAACGAGCGAAGAGCTGCTCACCGACCTCACCGAACAGTACGACGTCTCGCGGGAGAAAGCGGAGCCCGATCTTCTCGCCTTGCTGGAGGATCTCGTCACCCAGAAGCTGCTCGAAGTCACGGATCGATGAAACAGGCCTTGCGCATGATCCGCCGGCAGGCCTCTTTGTCGTGGGCCGAACGATGCTTGGTCGCCGAGGCGTGGCTGAGGCTCCTCTGGGTTGCCGCGATCCTCCGAACTCCTTGGCGCAGGCACCTCTTTACGCTCAACCCCTTGCCGGCAGAACCCGGGCTGTCGCCCATCCAGGCGCAACGCGCCGCCTGGCTGGTGAGCGCGGCGGCGAACCACCACATCAAGCCCATGACCTGCTTGGAGCGCGCGCTGGCCCTGCAGTGGGTCCTCGCAAGGCGCGGCTGCCGGGCCACCTTGCGCTTCGGCGTCCAGAAGGACGAGAAGGCCAACCTGGCAGCGCACGCCTGGCTCGAAGAGGTTCCCGGGCTGAGCGATCCGCTGATCTCCCGTTTCATCCCCCTCGAACCCCTCCGGGAACGGCCGTGAGCGAGTCGGCGCCGATCCGCTCCGACATGCGGGATCCTTCCGCGTTCGCGGGCGTCCTGGCGGGAGCGCGGATTTGGAGCAACCGCGCAATATCCGGTCTGTCCCGAAGCGGCTATCATGATCTCGACGTCGAGATCGCCTTCCTCTCCCGGGACGACCCCGAGGCGATGCCGAGGGAAGGAGACGAGGTTGCGGGACACGAAGCGGTTTCCCTCCCTTGCCCCACGGGCCTGAAGGGATGGATCGCGAAGGACGGCGGCTGGGGCGCGATCGAGGAAGATCCCGACGTCCCGTGGGATCGTCTCGTCCGGGTGCGTCGCCTGCTCCCCTTTTTGGCCGCCCTCCAAGGACGGGTCACGCTCCATGCCTCTGCGGTGGCCTCCCCGACGGGGGTGCACGCCTTTGTCGGGGAGAGCGGCGCCGGAAAGTCTACGCTTTCCCGCTGCCTCGCGGAGCTCGGCTGGCGAATCGTGGCCGACGACCTCCTGCCCTGCCGGATGCGGGAGGGGATCGTAGCCATACCCCTCGACGAAGACCGCTCCCTCCCTCTGCGGGGAATCTATTTCCTCGCCAGACAAGAGGGTTTGCCGCGGGTCCGCCGAACCCTCCTCCGCGGAGCCGACTGCCTGAAGCGGATGCTGGTGCACGGCTTCGGCGAGATCTCTCAGAGGAAAGCCTGGGCCGCGCAGTTTGGCCTCTATGAGAGGATTGCCCGTGCGGTTCCCGCGTACGACCTGGTCGAGCCGGACGCGCTTCCGCATCTCCCCCGAAGCGCCCGCGAAGTAGACGCCATGATCGCCGGGCAGGAGGCCCGAGCCCTTTCCGGCTTCGGAGGCGGCTGACGATGGCCGGCCTTGCTGGCATCATCCACTGGTCTTCGGACCCCATACCGCGCTGCCGGATCGACGGCATGCTCGAGGCGATCCGACACCGCGGCCCGGACGGCCTGCGCGCCGAAACGCGAAAAAACGTGGCTCTGGGCCATGCCCGCTTCCTTCTGCATGAGCGGGAACGGAACAAGACGCAGCCGGTCTGGCTGCCGGACAGCTCCATGGGCTTGGCGGCCGATGTCCGCCTCTACAATCGAGACGAGCTTCTGCGAGCGCTCGGCACCGTCCCGTGGTTCCGGGACGTCCCCTCCGATGCCGAACTCCTCCTCGCTGCGTTCGAACGCTGGGGAGAAGAGTGCGTGAATCGGCTCCGGGGCGATTTCGCCTTCGCCGTCTGGGACGAAACAAGAGAGCGCCTCTTCGCGGCCCGCGACCCCTTCGGGGTGAAGCCCTTCTTTTATCATGCGACCTCCCGGGGCATTGCGTTCGGCTCCGAGCCGAAGCAACTCCTCCGCCTTCCCGGCGTCTCCGCCGAGCCGAACGACGGGGTCATCGCCGATTACCTCGTCCACGGGGACCATCGGGCCTTCGAGGAAACGTTCTTCCGAAATGTCCAGCGCCTGCGCGCCGGCCACAGGATGTTCGCGGGACCCAACGGCCTATCACAAAACCGATACTGGCCGTCTTCGAGCCCTCCAGAGGATTTCCGCGGTTCGCCCCGAGAGTGCGCCGAAGAGTTCCGAGCACTCTGGTACGAGAGCGTGCGCCGCCGGCTCGCGATGGACACCAGAGCGGCCATCCATCTGAGCGGCGGCTACGACTCGTCTGCGGTCGCCCTGGCCGCCGCGGAGATCGCGCGGTCGACGGCGCCGCCCGCGTTACCTCCTCTTACGGTCTCGCTCCTCTACCCCGGGCTCGGCTGCGACGAGAGCCTCTACAGTCGCGCGGTCAGCGCGCAGACGGGCTTGGAGCATCTCGAGTGCGCCGCACCGGTGGAAGACTTTACCCCCGGCATCCTTGACGAATTGCGGAAGGCCGATGCCCCTGTTGTCGACATCCGGTGGCAGCAGTGGGCGACGCTCGCCTCCTTGATGCAGGATCGCGGATGCAAGGTCGTGCTTACCGGCCTGGGAGGCGACGATCTGGTTATGGACCCGGATTACGAATTCGACCTCTGGCGCTCGCGCCGCTACCTGAGCGCCTTTCGGTACTGCTGGAGCGACCCTCGAGTCCTTCGGCCCAGCGCCATGAGGTTCCGCCTGATGCGGCTTCTTCGCCTCTCCGTGCCGCAGCGGCTCAAGCGCTTCCTGCGGCGTCCGCGTCCGCCCACAGACATCCCCGACTGGGTCAACCCTGCCCTCGTAGACAAGCACCGATCCTATCTCGAACGAACCGTCTCCGCTGCGGACAACCCGGCCTTCCCCGACTTCGCCCGCGAGACCCTCGCCCGTTGGCACATCGATCCCGCCATTCTCTGGGTCCTCGAGTTGGCGGAATGTTCGGGTTCCTACTCCGGCTTCGAGTGGCGCCATCCTTTTTACGATCAGGACCTTGTCGCATTCGTCCTCTCGATCCCCTTCCAAACGCGCTTTCAGCTTCCCCCCGTCTTCAAGACCTTGCTGAGCACCGCCCTGAGAGACAGCCTGCCCGCGGTCGTCCGTGATCGGGGTTCCAAGGTCCATTTCGATTACTACATGCTGGAATTGCTAGCAAAGGGGTGGCCGGCTCTCTGGCAGACGCTTTCGGACCCGGTCCATCTCGCCTCCGGACCCTACGTGATTCGGGAGCAAGCCGTCCGGCATTGGAGCCGTCCCATTTCCAGCGAGCTTGTCTGGTATAGTACTGCACGGCCATACTGGCAGGTCGCCTTCCTCGAAATTTGGTTGCGCTCCGTTGGCTTCCGTGGTAAGAGGCTCAAGACGTTAGAGGAGATCCAAATATGAAAACCACCGACGAGCAGCACAATCTTACACATTCTTCTTCCCCAGCAGGAAGGCGGGGCTACGAAAAGCCGCTACTGACCCCATCCGGTCGGATGGCCGAGGTAACGCAGAAATCGGACCTGGTTCCCGACGGGATGAGCGGTCTACGTGGTAATCATTCAGGGCGTTGATCGCAGCGATCGGCTCCCAGCGATGGTTGGCCGAGTCGAGAATGCTGCCGCGCCGGAATCGCCCTGACTAGCAACGATCTCGCAACTTCGCTTCGGTCTCGTTCGTACGCAGCTTGGGATCGCTGGTCGCGGCGCATCTCCCTCGGCTGGGACGTGCTGCAGCAGGGACTCTGGCTCGGCCTGCTCGACGGCCGCCACTTCGATGAGCTCGGACGTCTCCAGTACGCCCGCTGGGAAAAATATTCGGACGATCGCTACAACCTTTCCGGGCTGCAGCCGTGGGAAGAGCAGGCGCTTGCCGCCTACTTTCGCAGCGGGTCCTCCCTTCTGGTCGCGGCCGCCGGAGGCGGGCGGGAGCCGGTGGCCCTGGCGCGCATGGGCTATCGGGTCGACGGCTTCGACAGCACCCCGGAGCTTGTGGAAAATTACCGGCGGCTCATGGCCCGCGAGCGGCTTCCGGGCAAGGTCTGTTCGGCCGAGTCCGGAGCCGTGCCCGACGACATCGATCCGCGCTACGACGGCCTCCTCATCGGCTGGGGCGGCTACATGCACATCCCCGGGCGCCGGAACCGGGTCCGCTTCCTGAACGCCTTGCGCCGGCACGTCGCGCCGGGTGCGCCCCTGCTCCTCTCGTTTTTCTGTCGAAGCGAGCGTTCCCGACGCATGGACGCGATTTATGCGGTCGCCCGCTGCCTGCGGAGGCTGCGGCGCAGCCCCCATCCGGTCGAGTACGGAGATGGCCTCGCCGGGACCTTCGATCACTACTTCACCGAGTCGGAAATCCGCGCGGAGCTGGCCGAGGGCGGCTTCGAGCTCCTCGATTACCGCGAAACTCCCTATGGACACGCCGTCGGGCGCGCCGTCTGAGCGGGCCCGCTTCCCGAAGCGCGGTCTCCCCTCCGGCAGGACGTCATTCCGCGGAAACCAAGGCGCCGCGCTCCTCGCCAGATTGCGCCAGGGCGCCGTCTTGCAGCCGGACCACCCGGTCCGCGAGTTCCAGGCTTGCCGGCCGGTGGGTGATCAGCAGCACCGTCCGCTGCCGCAGCACCTCCGAGCAGGCCTGCAGGAACTCGCGTTCCCCTTGCGGATCGAACATGGCGGTTGCTTCGTCGAGGATCAGGATCGGCGGGTCCTTCAAAAGCGCGCGGGCCAGGGCCAGCCGTTGCTGCTGCCCTCCGGACAGCCGCACGCCGCGATCGCCGATCCGCGTGTCGTAGCCCTGCGGCAGCCGGAGGATGAAGTCATGGGCGCGGGCGGCTCTTGCCGCCGCCTCGATCTCCTCCTGGGTAGGCTCGGGCCGCCCGTAGGCGATGTTGTCGCGGACGCTGGCGTGGAAGAGCAGCACGTGCTGCGGCACGATGCCGATCTGGCGGCGCAGGCTGCGCAAGGAGACCGTGGAGATGTCGACGCCGTCGATGAGGATGCTTCCCTCGGAGACCTCGTGCAGCCGGAGGAGCAGATGGGCAATCGTGCTCTTCCCGGCGCCATTGGGGCCCAGGATCGCGACGGTCTGGCCCGCGGCGATGCTCAGATCCAGGCGCTTGAGCGCGGGGGCGCAGCCCGGATAGGCGAAGCTCACGCCGCGAAATTCGATGCCGCCTTGGATGTTGGGCATTCGCTTTCCCGGATGCCGGCCCGCCTCCGGCTCTTGGGCCAAGACCTCGGCCAAGGGACGCAGTGCTCCGCGCATCCTTTGGGTCTGCCCGTAGAGATCGGCGAGCCCGGACATCGGCCGGGTCATGAGCTGGCCATAAAGGAGAAAGCTCACCAGTTGAGAAGGGGTCAGGCTCCCATGGCCGAGCGCTTTCTGGGCCAGCCAAAGCACCAGGACCACGGCGATCGCCGCCATGAGCTGAATCGCCGGTCCCAATGCGGCATGGATCCGGCGCTCTCTTGCACTCAGCCGGACGACCTGCTCGATCTGCTTCCGATGACGCTCCGATTCCTCTTCTTCTCGGGTGAAGGTCTTGATGGCCGGGAGCATGCCCAGGTTTTCCTCGACGATCGCGATGGCCTGCGCATGCTCTTCCTGGAGCTGCCGCGCCAGCGGCCGCAGGCGCCGGCCCAGAACCTTGATCAACAGAACGTGCAAAGGAATCAGGATGACGGCGAGCACCGCGAGGAGGGCCTGGATCCGGAGCATGAAGACCAGCGCTCCGAGAACCGTGAGGAAGAGCGGGACGACGCCCAGGGCGGAGCCGCTGAGATAGCCGCTGACGACCTGCACGTCATGGGTCAGCAAGGCGAGGGCTTCGCCTTGCCGCCGCTGATGAAAGAAGCCGAGCGGCAGAGCCTGGAGATGATCGTAGACGCGGATCTTCAGATCCGCCGCAATCCGATCGGCCGTTCCTCCCAGGATATAGAGATTGCCGAACTTGAGGAGGGCCTGGGCCGCCAAGACCGCCAGCATCGCCAGCAGAAGCAGTTGCGGATCGGCCCAAGCGCCGGCCTGTTCCGGAATGAAGGTTCCGGCAATTCTCCCGCCAAGCCAGGGCACGGCCAATGCGAGGGCGCTCTCGCCGAGCATCAGCCCCAGCCCCATCGCGAGCGGCAGCCGGTAGGGCGCGGCAAAGGCGAGCAGGGTCCGGATCTCTTTGTTCAAGCCCGATTTGCTCCCATCATCCGGTCCTCCTGCGCAAGCTTTTCCAAAGTCCTTCTCCCGCTCGGCGCAGGTAGAGCCAAGGCAGCCACCCCGGCTTGGCTCCCGAGTATTTCCTCCGCATCCAGCTTTCGGGAGGAAAGAAAATCTCGGAGAGGAACTTGAGCTTGTTTCGCACGCCCGCGATCGCCCGGAGATCGGCGCGGAACTGGTAGGCGGCCGGCGCGTCCAAATAACGATCCGCGGGTTCCGGCGATCGGTTTCGGGCAGGCCAATCGGCATTTTCCGGCACGGCGGAATGAAAGAGGACGCGAGCCCGCTCGACGGCCGCCTGGCAGGTCGCAGCCAACCCCTTGCGTTCGGCAAGCTCCACGAATTCCCGATGCTGGGCGGGCGACAGCCTCCCCAAGAGACAATGGATATCGTAGAGCCAGATGAGCCGATCCTCGCTCCGATAAGCCACGCCGTCCACGTAATAGGGAGCCTGCTTGTGAACGGCCCGGTGCATGCAGGCGAGCACGAGTGCGGTGACCGGCTCCACGCCCAGGGCATCCTCGCTCAAGGCCGGCAGCTTCCGGGCCCGGGCGCGCAAGTCCTCGTAGGAAAAGAGATTCGCCAGCAGCTTGGAATTGCTGATCCGCCAGTGCAGATCCAGCACATGCGCCTGCTGGACGCGAGCGTCCCGCCAGACGAATCCCGCCTCGTACGTGACAAACTCTCCGCTCACGTTCGGCACCCGCGAGAACCCGCAATCCTCGAGCGCCCGGATCGCGGGTTCCCGTTTCGCAGCAGGAACGAGGAGATCGGTGTCGGCCCGCGCACGCAGGAAGGGTGCCGGGTAAAGATCGTAGGCCAATGCCGTGCCTTTAAAAACAATCGGCCTCGCGTCGACTTCCGACAGCCGCGGCAGCACTCGCCCGAGAAGCTCCCGGTGGCGCATCTCCCACATCGCCTGGGCGAGCGCCTGCTTCCGACACGCTTCCCATACGGCTTCGGGATAGCCCAGATCGGCACGCCGGGTCTCGTTCCGCCAGTGGTGATGGACCAGCGCTTGAACCCCATGGTAGGCGCTCCGCTCCAGGAAGCGGGCCGCGAAGCCATCCAAGCCATCCGCCGGCCACCGCGGGTTTTCCCCACGAAGGATCGCGGAGATCAGCTCTTCCACATCGGTCATCTTGACTTGCCCGGATGGCGACGGCAAGCGGCCGGTCACGAGCTTCGGCAACGGTTCGGCGCGCCCTGCCGCTCGCTGCAGACGCCGACTCTCCACGCTCTCCCCGGAAGCAGCAAGCTTCCCCTGGAGTCAAGACATTTCCGGCGCGGCTCGCCCGTGGCAACTTCCGGCAGCCCGGTCCCCGGCTCCTGGAAGCTTCGGCATCGGACGAACCAGCATTTCGATTGACATCTCCGGACCCCTTGCTGCGGAATTACGTTCCGACGATGTCCTTCCTCGCCTCCGGCCATCCCGAAACCTCATCTTCTCGCGACCCGCTTCGCTTCCCCGGCGCTTCCGTCGCCTCTGCCTCCCCCCGGCGTCCGTCCTGGACCCGCCTCCTGCGCCTGGGTCCACGGAAGCTCGCGGCCCTGGCCCTCGCCTACCTCTTCCTCTGGGCGGTCCGGATCGCGCTCCGGCGAATGCCCTTCTCCCGCTTTCGAAGCTCTCTCTCCCGGGTCTCCCCTCTGGCAAGGCCTCACCTTCCGCCGCTCCCGTTCTGCTGGGCCATCGGCGTTCTCGCCCGCCGCCTTCCTTGGGCAACCTGCCTCATCCAGGCGGCGGCGGGTCACCTGCTCCTCGCCCTCTCCGGAACCCCGAGCCGGCTTGCCATCGGAGTCCGGCTGGAAGGAGAGAAGCTCTTGGCCCACGCCTGGCTCGAAAGCGCCGGCCAGACGGTTCTCGGATTCCTGCCTCAGGAGAGCTTCCAGCCGATCGACAGGGTCGATTAAGCGGCTTCTCTAAGGAGAGCAGACCTCCTCCGCGGCTCCCGTCCGGGCCAGGGGAGGACGCTCCATCCACCCCTTGCCCGTTGCCAGCCCCCGGAGCCAGAGAGCGAGCACCTTGGCGCGCCAGAGCACCATGCAATCCGCGGGGTTCGGGGAGTTCTGGAACCGGTGCCAGATGGACTCGAACTCCGCCCATTCTAGATAGGGTTCCAGCAGGGGCCGGTCTTCCTCCCGCAGCGCGCGCAGCTGCCGCTGGTTGTACCGGTGGAGCAGGAGGGTCAGGGCCTGGCTCTGATCGCTCTTGTCCCGGCGGAGCCGGACCGACTCGGGCACGATTCCCCGCACCGCCCCCCGCAGGGCATAGCGGGTCAGCCCGTCCCGGAGCTTCTGATCGCTCGGCAGTCCCAGGCACCACTCCACGACCTCCGGATCGAAGAAGGGGTGCGCCGCCTCGATTCCCCACCAGGAAGCTTCCTTGTCCAGCGATTCGAAAATCGTCGCCAGGATCTCGGACGCCAGGCGGAGCCGGTGCATCTTGTCCACCGAGCCGCTGGCGGCAAGGCCGAGGCGCTGGGAAGCGAAGATCCTCTGGGCAAGCCCATGCCTTTCCATCAGCTCCCGCCTCGGGAGCCGGGGGAGCCCCTCCCCGCGCGCCTGCCGGATCCGAAGCCGGGCCAGCCGGACCGGCTTCGGCAGCAGGGGCCGAAGCACGTGCGCCTTCCAGGCATCCCATGTCGAAAAGCCGTGCCCGGAAGCCAGGAGCTCCGCCTCGCGGGCGAGCGTCCGCCACCGACCTCCGCGGGCAAGCTCGGCCAGCCGATCCACTCCGTGGGAGACAACGGCATCTCCATCGAATCCGTCGAAAAGAACTTGGACGCCGTGGGCTGCCGCCTCCCGGTAGAGCGCCACGTTGAGGAAGAGGTTGTAGCCCAGGATCAGACCGTCCTGGCGATAGAGCCATTGCTCGATCTCCCCCAGCGGATCGAGCAGGTCCGCCCGCACGGGATGGAGCCGCAGCCCGTGATGATCGACCACCGCCTGAAGAAAAGAGCTTTCGTCGCATTCCGGGATCGTCGGGAAGACGGCAGAAATCGCCTCCAGCCCCTCCGCGTGGCCCAGGCACTCCCGAAGAAGCCCGGCGATCGAGGAGGAGTCGATTCCCCCGCTCAGGAAAACCCCGGCGCGCGATCCCGGACGGAGCCGGCGGGCGACCGCCCGGGAGAGCCTGCGGTGCAGCTCCTCGGCGAGCTCCCGGTCGTCTCCTTCCCCGACGGTCGCCGGGGCAAGGCTCCAGTACCGCCCGATCCGGACCTCTGAGCGGGCCACCTCCATCCAGTGACCGGGAGGCAGTCGGGCAATCCCCTCATAGGGCGTTTCGGAACTCCCCGCCCCCAGCCCGGCCACGAAATCGAGGATCGCCGACTCCCTGGGCTGCCGAGGCACTCCCGGAACCGCAAAAAGCCCCTTGATTTCCGAGGCGAACGCAAAGCAGCCTTCCGCTCCCGCTTTCCAGTAGTAATAGAGCGGCCGGACCCCGAAGCGGTCGCGCGCCAAAAAGAGGGATTTCTGCCGCGCATCCCAGAGCGCGAAGGCGAACTCCCCCCGCAAGCGTTCCAGGCAGTCCCGTTGCCAGCGGGCGTATGCCCTCGCCAGCAGAACCTCCGTCGACGCTCCCGGAGGGAGATCCAGCTCCCCGAGCAGCTCCTCCCGGTCATCGAGCCGGCCATCGAAGACCAGCGCCCCTTCGTCTCCGGTAGCCCCCCGGCCGAACGACGCTTCCTCGTAAAAACCGAGACCGCCCGAGCGGAGGAAGCGCCTTTCCCCTCTTCCCCGGTGGGCAAGCGCCTCTGCCATCCGAAGCAGGCCGGGCTCGGGATCGCCACCCGCAACGCCTGGAAAGCCCCCGAAGCGCCAGATCCCTCCGATTGCGCCCATCGGGGCTATCCGGCAACGCCCAGGGGGCGCACCAAGCGCCGATCGAGCAGCTCCCCGAGCAGTGCTTCCGTATCCGCCCTGCAGCGGGTCTCGTCTACCTCGAACTCCGTGACCAGCGCCGCTACGAGCGCCTCCAGGGAGGTCGGTTCATCCAAGAGCTCCCAGACCGCCTTCCCCGCTCCGTCGAGTTGGTAATAGGTCCCCTCCTCGGTCTGGAGAATCACAACCGTGCCATCGACCTCCGTAGAGACCGCTTCCCCGATCCTCTCCAGCCGCTCCTCTTTTGTAAACCCCATCTCCCTCCCCTCCGCTTCCCACGTACGGGCAACGCTTGCCTCCTCCGGAGGGCATCGTCCCTGTCGCAACCCGATGGGCTCCGCAACCGGAATGCCTATGGCGAAAGCACGCTGACGGTCGTCACCGTGCTTCCCGTAAGAAGGGTGTCGGTGACCAACGCGCCGGCGGACTTCGTGATCTCCTCGACCGAGCCATGGACGACGAGCCGCGGAGCCTCGTAAGGCTTCCGGCCTGCCGCTGGCTTCCTCCCCACCGTTTCGCCGCATCCTTGCTTCCCTGTATCTCTGTTCATCTCGTTTCCTCCTTTTCCATTTCGCATCCGCATCCGTTACCGCAGCCGGCCAGGGCCGCTTCCTTCCTGCGCTCCCTCTCCTTCCGCCGGGCCTCGGCCGGCGCGCCCTTCGGCTTCTTGGCCCTTCTCCCCAACAGGATAGCCGCGACCAGCAGGCGAAGTTCGGGCTGGGCAAGCCTTTCTCGGATTCGGCTCACAAGCGAGGGATCGTTCGTGAGCGTCAAGCAGACCTGGCAGATTCCTGCGGATGGTTGGGACGACGGGGAGCCTTCCGCGATCAGCCGGCCCAGTGCCTGCGGACCGATCGCGTGGATGGCGTGAAGCAGCGGGTCCAAGCGGCCCCGTTCGAGAATCTGGTCCAGCGGCTCCTCGAGCGCATTTCCCAGAATGAGGGGCGAACCTGCCTTCGCGTCGAGCGAGGGGCCGCAGCAAGCATAGACCGTCCCATCCCACCGGACGACCGGAAGGACGACCGATGGGCAGAACCCCCCGTTGGCCCTCTCCGACCAGTCAAAGCTCTCTTCGGGCAGATTCTCGGCCCTGCCCACCGGCAACACCTCCGAAGCCTCGTGCAACTCGGAAAAGGGAGCAAAGTCGGAGAAATACCGAGCGCGCGTCTCCAAGGAATCGAAGGGACGGAAGACGGAACGGATTCTGGGCCGAAGCCCCTGTTCCGCCGCGACCTGCGCGACGCGAACCGCCGTCTCCCTGCGCAAAAAGGGCTCATGAAACGGATCCCAGCTAATGGCCAGGTGCCCGAGTCCCGCCTCCGCCAGGGCCGAAAGCACGGGCTCGATGCGAGCCTCTTCCTTGGCCCAGCCGCATCCGGTGACCAGCGACACGCGCAAGCCCAGATCGCTCGCCAAGCGGACCAATCCCAGGATCTCCTCGGCGTAGAGCAGCGGCTCCCCGCCGGTGAAGCAGAGGCTTGCATTGACCCGTGCCGCCTCCCCGATGTAGCGCGCCGCATCCTTGGGATCCATCTTCCCCTCGGCTCGCGGGGAGGAGCGGGTGACGCAGTGGCCACAGGCGAGCGGGCAGGTCCGCGTATACATGAGGCCCACGGCTTCCCAGGCAAAGCTCATCTGGATTCCTCTTCCGAAAAGCTGCCTCCGAGCCCACGGTCGTCCAGGCAGCGGCGAAGCAGAGCCCAGACCGCACCCAGCTTGCCTGGGTCCCTGGGAACCTCCAGCCAGACCACCGGAAGATCGCCCGCGAGCCGGGCGAGCCTGTCCAGATCCGGCTTCTCGCGCCATCGGAAGCGGGCGCTCCGGTGGGCGCACAGCTGGAGGAGAGCGTCCCGCGCCGGTGCCGGACGAACCCTCGGCGGGCAAGAAGCGGGAACCGGATGAAGGAGGCAAAAGAGCGCCAAGGGGACTGGTCCCTCCACGAACGCCTCCGCCGGGTGGCCGAGGGATTCGGGCAGGCGCTCCGGCCGGCGGTAGGGATGGGCGGGAAGCGCCCGCCACTCTCCTCCCGAGCGGACGAGCGGGAGCTTGTCGTCGCAGACCAGGCGGTGACCCTGGCCAAGAGCAAACCCGGTGAGCGTGGTCTTCCCCGCTCCGTTGCCCCCCAGGAAGGCGACCCCGCGTCCCCCGATTTCGACGCAGCCGGCGTGGAGCAAGGTAAAGGCACCCGCGGAATGAAGAAAAAGGGGGAGAACCTGCGCGAGCAGCCAGTAGGGGAGGACACATAGACCCTCCGGCCGGCTCACCCAGCCGATCTCCTTCGATGCCTCATCCCAGTCAAAGAAGCCGCGCCCTTCGATTTCCACGCGCAGCCTCTGGGGATTCCCTTCTTCCTAGTAGCGCGCAAAGTGGAGCCGACGCCCTTGGCATCTTCCCTCGGAGTCTTCCAGGACCTCCTCGCCCTCCCACAGAGCCCCCTCCCGAATCCAAAGCGGCCTTTGTGCCTCGGAATGCCAAGGGCAAGAGGGTAACCAGGGGAGTGGGGCGGGCAGCCGAATCGGCGCGCCATAGGCAAACGCCGCTCGCTCAGTCTCCGCGGCCTCGCGGCGACGCTTCCCCGCCAAGCCGGTGATGACGCCATTCTGCATTGCTCTTACCCCTTGGGTCGGAGAGCGAATAACCTAAAGGCGTCTTTAGGGTCAATCAAAATCCGGCGGGGATCGCCGATCTTTCGCGACGGTAAAAACAACCGTCGTTCTTCGGTGTCAAAATGGATGAGTCAACTCGGGGCTGTCCCGGGTTTTTGTCCCGAATCTTCTTACGGCTTGAGCCGTAGGGAGATTCGAACGCGTGGAATAGGTAATATTAAGAGAGTATGATGTTGGCGATGAAGCCGACAAACGAGGAAATCGAGGCGCGGGCCCAAGAGATCCACGACTTCGCCTTGCGCATGTTGACATCCTCCCCGGCTTGAATGCCGGAGATTCCTACGGCGCTCAGTTGAGGCACGGAGCCTCCCATGAGTCGCTTCGGGTGGGTTCCTGCTGCTGGCGGCCGTTGCCGCTCACTTGACAGGCGATCCGGGCGTGTCCCGCCCTTAGAATATTGATCGCGCCGACCAGGTCGGCGCTCTCCTCGAAGCCGCATTCGACGCACGCGAATCGGGCTTGCGTCTGCCGGTTGTCCGCCGAGACGTGTCCGCAACACGGGCAGGTCCGGCTCGTGTTCTGCGGCGGCACGGCGACCAGAGAGCCGCCCTTCCACTGCATCTTGTATTCGAGCTGGCGGCGGAACTCGCACCATCCCTGATCGAGAATGGCCTTGTTCAGGCCGGACTTGGCCTGAACGTTTCTTCCTGGTTGCTCAATGGTGCCTGCTGCCGACTTGGACATTTGTCCAACCTGCAAGTCCTCGATACACACCATCGCGTGGTTTTGGCTGATCG
>JAQTUK010000192.1 GCA_028710285.1 Methylacidiphilaceae bacterium
CCGGAAATTCCTCCCCAAGCAGCGAAGAAGTCGGTTGTCGCCTTGGCGTCCGGCGGACAAGGCGAGTGATCGGAGGCGAGCAGATCGACCTGCCTTCGGAGGAGTGCCCGCCAGAGCCCTTCGGACTGCCGCCGGCTGCGGAGGGGGGGAGCGCACTTGGCGATCGTCCCCAGCCTTTCCATGTCCTCATCACAGAGCACCAGATAGTGGGGGCAGGTTTCCACGGTGACGTCGATCCCCTCGGTACGCGCGGCTTGCGCCATCTCGACGACTTCCGGAGCGCTCACATGCACCAGGTGGAGCGAGCAGCCGGTCTCGCCCGCGCAGTCGAGCGCCTCCCGGACCGCTTCGAGTTCCGCAGTCAACGGCCTCGAGGCCAGATAATCCCGCCAGTCACGATTTCCGCGCGCCCGCAAACGCCGGGTGAGCTCCGTGACGATCCGTTCCGACTCCGCATGGACCGCGACCGGGAGCCCGAGAGCCGCCGCCTGGCGCATCCCTTCGCGAAGGGCGCGGCCATCGACCCATCCGAACTCGGGGGTGCCCGTCGGGGAGAGGAAAGCCTTGAATCCGATCGCCCCTGCCCGAGCCATTCCCTCCCTCTCCTGCTTGTTTCCGGGAACGATGCCTCCCCACAAGGCGAAGTCGGTGACGGAAGCCGCTTCGGCCGCTCGCCTCTTTCGGAGAAAGCTCTCCGAATCGATGGTGGGAGGCAAAGAGTTGAGCGGCATGTCGAAAAAGAGGGTTCCTCCGCCGGCGGCCAAGGCCCGGGAGCCCGTGGCGATTCCTTCCCACTCCTCCCGGCCCGGCTCATTGAAATGGACATGCGGATCGATCGTCCCCGGAAAGAGATATTGCCCTCGACCGTCGATCTCCACATGCCCTCTTCCGTCGATCCCGGCCGCGATCTCTGCGACTCGACCTTCCCGCACGGAGACATCCCGGAGGTGGACTCCCTCGGCCGTCACCGCGGCGACCTGTCGAAAGATCCAATCGAAGTCTTCTGTCATGGGTTGAGGCAAAGACAATTCCTACGGAAGGAAGCTCTCCACGAAGCCAACCATGGCTTGGAGTGCGCAGGCAATGTCAGGCGGAGAGACGAACTCTGCCGGATCATGGCTGATCCCGCGGCGGCAGCGGAGGAAGAGCATGACCATGGGAGCGAAGCGGCCAAGGATGCCCGCGTCGTGGCCCGCTCCGCTCCAAAGCTGGGGGGCTTTCCCCTGGATGGCGCCGACGGTTGACGCGAGCCGTTCCCGCCAGCCCCGGTCCGATCCGATAGCGGGCAGCCGATCCGTCCGTCGAGACGAGACCTGGATCTTCCGTCTTTTGCCGATCTCTCGCGCCCGCTCCTGGAGTCTGTGGGAAAGCCGATCCAAGACCTCGTCCTTGGGATGGCGCAGATCCACCGAGAGGTCGACTTGCTTTGGGATCACGTTGACCGCCCCGGGTCGGCAATGGAGTTCGCCGACGGTGGCGACCGCTCCTGGTTGCTGCCGTGCCATCTCTTCGAGGAAGATCGCAAATTCTGCTGCGGCACCGAGGGCGTCGCGGCGGGAGGCCATGGGAACGCATCCGGCATGGCCGCCTTCGCCATGAAAGGAAAAGAGGAGTCTTTCCTGCCCGACGATGCCCGCGACGAGCCCGAGAGGCAGTCCCAGGGCCTCCAGTTGCGGACCCTGCTCGATGTGCGCCTCGAGGTAGCCGAAGATCCCCTCGCGGGAATAGGGTTCGACCCGAGGCCAGCCATCGGTCGCAAAAGAGTCGCGAGCTTCCTGGAGGGAGAGCCCTCGGGAGTCGGTCAACGCCCAATCCCTGCTTTCCAAAAGGCCGAGAAAGGCTCGGCTGCCCAGGCAGCCCGAGCGGAAACGCGCCCCTTCCTCCTCCTGAAAGGCGAGAACGTCGACGGCAAAGGGAAGCTCTCTCGCCCGAGGCAGAAGGATCTCCGCGGCCGCAATCCCCAAGAGAATCCCGAGCGCTCCGTCGAATCGGCCTCCGTTCGGAACCGTATCGAGGTGAGAGCCGATCAGGAGAGCCGGCTTCCGGCCTTCCTGCGGAGCGCGCCCGAGCAGGTTGCCGAAGGAATCGACCGCTGGCAGGAGCCCCGCCTCCTCCATCCAGCGAGAGGTCTCCTCCATCGCCCGGCGAAGGGAGCGGGTGAACGGGGGGCGATCCAGGCCTCCATCGCTCTCCGAAATTCCGCCAAGAAGCTCGAGCCGCCCTTCGATCCTCTCCGCCTCCGCCGGCCAATCGATTCGCTTCTCTGTCAACGGTGGCTCCTCCCCCTCGCTTGCGTTCCCCCCTCCCGCGCTTGGATCCATCGTCCCAGGAGCGTGCGCTCGTCCTCGGTCATGCCCGTGGCATTCCCGGGAGGCATGGCTCGTATCCGGACCGCCTGCTCCCGGACGAGCGGGAGAGCTATTTGTAGGGCTTCCACCGAGTCGAGGACGATCCCGGCCGGGGGGGTTGCCAGATGGGCGAGAGTCGGCGTCGCCGCATGGCAGCCGGCGCAGCGCCGGTGGAGAATCGCCTCCACTTCCGCATCGGTCGCTTCCTGAGACGGTGTCCGGAGCGGAGGGCCGACCGGGGCTGGCCGCGTGGAGGCAATCGCTCCGACGAGGAGGGCGATCCCCACGAAGATCCAGGCGAGCCAGGGCTTCCGCCGCTGGCGTAGGTTGACCCCATGGCGGACCGTTCCTCCGGCCAGCAGGAGGAAAAAGAGAACCAGCCAGTTCGCTCTGCCCAGGAAGGCGAACGGGAAATGGCCGCTCATCATCGTGAAGAGGACCGGGAAGGCGAGATAGTTGTTGTGCAGGGAGCGGAGGTGTGTCCGCTCCACCTGCGCGGGATCGAGCCTCTCGCCCCGCCGAGCGGCTTGGAGAAAGCGCCGCTGGGAGGGGATGATCACGAAGAGCACATTCCCCGCCATGATGGTTCCCAGGACCGCTCCGAGGTGGAGGAAAGCGCCCCGCCCGCTGTAGAGATGCGTGAGTCCGAAGGCCAGAGCGGCGAGGAGCAGGCTGGAGAGGAGCGCAAAGAGGGGAGGGCGGTAGAGCAGAGGAGTTGCACAGAGCCCGCTATAGGCAAGCCAGCCGGTTGCCAGAATGGCCAAGCTCGAGAGAATCGCGGTTTCGGGAGAGAGGCGGGCGACCTGGGGGTCGATGAGCGTCGCTTCCGGGTGGCTATAGAAGACAGATACGAGCAAGGCGAAGCCGGTCAGCCAAGTGAGATAGGCGTCCCAGCGAAACCAGTGGAGAGCGGTGGGGAGCGGACGGGGAGCGGTCCGGTATTTTTCGAGCCGGTAGACTCCTCCACCGTGGACTGTCCATAGACG
>JAQTUK010000193.1 GCA_028710285.1 Methylacidiphilaceae bacterium
GCAAGACTCCCCAAGCTGGAGAGAATCGCCGCTTCCCCCAAGATGAGGCCCGCTACCTGCCCCCGGGAGAACCCGCAGACCCGCAACACCGCGATCTCCCGCACGCGGGCAAACACCGACATCAGCATCGTGTTGGCCACTCCCATGCCACCGAGGAGAAAGGAGCAGATCCCGATTGCCCAACTGGTGACGTTGAGGATGCGAAATTGGGAATAGGACCGGTTGAATTCCTTGTCCTCGAGCGCGATCAGATCCGGGAAGCGCACATCGATCTGCTTCTTGAAGGCCGCAAAGCTCGCCCCCGGACGCAACTCCACCGTCGCCAGCGAAGCCTGGGATTCCTTGTGAAAGAACTCCTGGGCCAGCGGCAAGGGGAAGAACACGCCGCCATCCTCGAATCCGTTTGCCGTGCGAAGCACGCCCTCGACGAGAAAGCGGCGACTCCCGATGGGGATCTCCTGCCCGATCGTCCCCTTGAGGAAGGAAGCCGCCCGTTCCCCCAGGTAGATGGCGTCTTTCTCTCGGCCGAAGGTGGAGACCGAACCCTGCAGCCAGCGGGCCTGGCGAAGGCGCGGATTGTCGGCTTCCACTCCGAAGCAGGTGATGATGGGATGGTTCGGCGAGCTGACGATTCCGACCAGCAGGGGGTCGACCCGTTTCACCGAGGGGAACTTCCGGATCTCCTCAAGCTGGGAGGCGCGGACGCTGCTGAAGAACAGGTCGGAGACATTCCTCTCGAAGAGAATGAACTGGCTTTCCGTCGACAGGATGTTTTGAAACATCCCTATGGCACCCAAAACGATGGAAACAATGCACAACATGGAGGCCGCGCCGAAGCCGATGCCGGCGGCCGTGATGAGGGAACGAAGCCGATGACGGCGAATGTTAATGAAAATGAGCTTGAGGAAGTCCATGCCAATCTGGCTCCTGCTCTTCGAGCAGAGAGGCGATCCACCGTTCCGACAGGATTTCTTGCACCGCGCGGAGAAAACCGAATCTGCGATCCGCCGTCAGGCGATCGACAGCCTGTCGTGCCAGCGTTGACAGCCGTGTCAGGGAGGACAGGGTCGTTTCCTGGCCAACGGCGAGCAGAAGGTTCGGTCTCCGAAGTGGTGCATCCCTGCCGGCCATCCGACCGAGGGAGGCGGGTTCGCTCGCGTCCCGAACGTCGTCCATCCCCTGGTAGAGCAATCCCCAATAGACGCTGATCCGATTCAGCAGGAGCCGCTGCCGCGCGGGGAGGTTTGCCGCCAAGGAAGGAAAACAGAGAGCCAATCGGATCAGGGGAACGGTCTTCCCTAAGGCGATCCTCAGGACTTCCCGCCGGCCTCCGGGCCGGTAGGCCAAATCTTGCGCCTGTCCATTGACAAGACCGGCCGATCCAAGACACCGGTCCAGTAGCCGGTGCGCCTCCATTTGGCGCCGCGCAGGAATCCGCGAAATCACGTCACCCAGCAGGACATAGGCCCGGGTGATGAGGGCAAGGCTTCCCAGGATGGCTGTGGGCTCTCCATGGAGAAGATGAAGGCAGATGCGCCCCCGCCTCTCTCTCGAGTCATCCATGCACGGCAGATCATCCAGCAGCAGGGAGGCGACGTGGAAATATTCGATTGCGCAAGCGTGCTTCTCGGCCAGTTCCGTTGAGAACCCCACAGCGACCATCGCACCGTAGGCAAGCTGGGCCCGAAAAAGGCTGCCCGGGTTGGTCAGCGCGCCAAGGATCGCCATGCGCAAGGACCCTTGCATTCCCGAGTGGACCGGAGCGTTGCCCTGCAGCGTTTCATAGAGCCTTTCCCGCACACACCCTCTCTCACACATGAATAAATGTTCATTTATGAATAAACATTTATCTTCTTTGCCAGCTCGCGTGCCAAGCGTGGTTTGACAACGCGGATCTCGTCGAAAGCCTCCCTGGTAAGCAGGGCCAGTCAGGTCGCTCTGGTTGAGCATGAAACCGTCGCATAATAACAGGAGTCCACCCTATGTCAATAGTGATAAACCGCACAGAAGATGCGGGCGGGTCGACTCATAACCGAGGGCGCGAGAGAGGGAATACCGGACCCAAGGGAAGTTGAGGGATCCCAGGGAGCTTGGCTTGCGGCAGCTTCAGGCGAATGGAACCATCGTCCGGCGCAAACCCCACAGGAACTCCTGATTCCCCGAAGCTCCCAGGATCGGCGAGGGGAGCACCCCCCGATCCTCCATTCCCGGCCAAGCCCTCACCCAATCGCGCAGATCCGCCACGACACGTTGCCGCACCTCCGGATCTCGAACGATTCCCCCCTTGCCGACTTCGGCCCGCCCGGCCTCGAACTGCGGCTTGATCAGCGCGATGATCCAACCCTCCGGCCGGACGAGGGGAAAGAGCGCCGGAAGGATCAGGCGCAGTGAAATGAAGGCGACATCCACCGTCGCCAGGTCCACGGGATCTCCGAGATCCTCGGAGCGGAGTCGGCGGGCATTGAACCCCTCGCGCACGAGGACTCGCGGGTCCTGCCTAAGCTTCCAGTGGAGCTGCCCTCGACCCACGTCCAAGGCGATGACCTGCCGGGCTCCCCGCTGCAGGAGGCAGTCGGTGAACCCTCCCGTCGAGGCTCCAACATCCAGGCAGGTCCACCCGGCGGGATCCAGGGAGAAGTGGGAGAGAGCGGCCTCGAGCTTATGGCCACCGCGGCTGACGTAAGGGTCTGGCTTTTCCAGCGAGAGAGGAGCTGCCGCATCGACCATGCGGCTCGGTTTGTCCGCCAGGATTTCTCCGATGCGTACCCGCCCGGCCATGATCGCGCGTTGCGCAGCGTCCCGGCTTTCGCAAAAGCCACGTGCCACCAGGGCCAGGTCAAGCCTAAGCTTTCGGGGTTCCGCATCCTTCCGCATCTGTCCATCCCCAGGCTTGGAGCCGGCTTCTCCCCGACATTTCTTTTCTTTTCCACGCATCGTCTTTGCGTTAATTACCTATCGTGGCGTGATTCGGTTGGAAAGGCCGCTGGCGGCCTGGAGGCAGGGTAATGTGAAGATCGATTACTCTGGTTCGGTGCCCCGGGAGCTCTCCGGCCCTCCCGCCGAAAGCGGGTTTCTCGGCACGGAAGCCATGCCTATCGCCCGCCCTCCTCTCTTAGAACCTCCCGGCACGCCGGCATCGGTCACGAAGAGGGTTTGCAACCTTCTCGAACGTGCCCCACCGCGCTGGTGGTGGCCGGCCACCGCGATCACCGGTCTGATTGCCCTCTTCGTCCTCGCCACCAATGCGTACCTCGTCGGCACCGGCATGGGCGTCTGGGGCGTCCAGATCCCCGTCGTTTGGGGATTTGCCATCATTAA
>JAQTUK010000055.1 GCA_028710285.1 Methylacidiphilaceae bacterium
GATCTCCCGCGCTTCCTTGCGAAGCCCTGCCGTGCTCACCTCGATCGCCAGCCCAGCGTCCGCGATGGCGTCGATCGCGTCGCGATAGTAATCGGTCAGATCCCCAGGGGGTTTCCTCCCGAACTTCTTCACCAGATCGGGATGAGCGAGAAAATCGAAGAGTCCCGAAGCAGCCATGCGGGCGTACGCGGCAAAGTAGAGCCGCCAGACCTCTTCGACCGGTCTTTCCTCCCACTTGGCCAATTTCGCCGGGTTGTCGATATCCCAATGAGGCTCCACGTAATGGACGGAACCGATCAGGTAGTCCCATTCGGCCTGCTCGGCCAGAAAGCGGATGTGATCCTCATAGCCGGGGAGAAAATCACACTCGAGCCCGAGGCGGATCGGAAGCTCTCCCGCCGAAGACTTCGCTTCCTCCACGAGGGCAAGGTAGCGCGGCAGGTCCTCCGGGCCCATCCGCCAGTCGTCGAACGCGGTCGGCATCGGGTTGTGATCGCTGAATCCCAGTTCGTCGAGGCCGGCCTCCCGGGCTTGCCGGACATATTCGGCGGGGGTTCCCACGGCATGGCGGCAGAGGGGGGTATGGATGTGGTAGTCGAAGAGCATCGGCTATCCCGAACCGCTCCGGTCAAGGATGCTGACCACCTTGGCGAGTTCCGCGTGCGTATTGTAGAAATGAGGAGAGAAGCGGATGTATTGCGTGCCCTGCCGATCCCACCGAAGAGAGACGACGATCCCTTGCTCCTTCAGAGCCTCGACCGCCGCGGCAAGATTGCGCCGGTCGTGCGTCACCGTCACGATCCCGGATCGGGCCTCTTCCGGAAAATCCTCGGCAAGGAGTCGCCATCCGCGCTTGCGAAGCCCTTCGGCGAGAAAGACGTGAAGGGAGAGGAGCCGCTCGCGAATCGCCTCGATTCCCAGCTCCAGGAGAAGCTCCATGGAAGCCCGCATGCCCAGAATGCCCAATGCGTAGAGTGCCCCGCATTCGTAGCGCCGGGCACCCGCCTCGCATTCGAGATTTTCCTGAGCGATGAAGCCCGGCGATCGGATGTTCCAGGCGCCCACGAGCGCCGGCCGGAGGAGAGGCTGCTGCTCTTTGCGAACATAGAAAATGCCGGCTCCTAGCGGGCCCAGGAGCCATTTATGCGAGTCGGCGCTCAAGAAGTCGCAGCAGCCTGCGTCCATGGGAGCGGCACCCAGCGATTGAATCCCGTCCAGGCAAAAAAGCACGCCTCGGCGACGAAGCTCTTCCCCGATCTTCCGGTAATCGAGCAGGTAGCCGGAGAGAAAGTGGCAGGAGGCGAGTGCCACCAGGCGAGTCCGCGGGCCGACGGCGTCCAGCACCCGCTCCGTGGTCAGCCGGCCCAATGAGGCGGGCTGGAGCCGCACCAGTTTCACTCCGCGCTCAGCCAGTCGCAGCCAGGGGTAGACGTTGGACGGGTAGTCCTCCGGATAGAAGACCACCTCATCTCCCGGCTGAAAATCGATTCCCTGGGCCACGAGGTTCAAGCCAAAGGCCGTCGGCCCAACCAGCGCGATCTCGGACGCGTCAACCTTCAAAAGGCGGGCGGCCACCCGCCGGCTCTCCTCGAGGTCCCGCAGCAACGCCTCGGTCTCCTGTTCCTGGCTTGCCCCCTCCTCGGCGGCGATCCGGATCCGATCGACGGCCGCCTGGGTGATCGGAGCGACGCCGGCATGGGCGAGAAAAATCTTCCGCTTGGTCACCGGAAAGAGCCGGGACCGGAGCTCGGCATCGTGGATGATCTGATCGATGGTCATTTCGCAGCGAGCGCCGCCGGAAGCTTTTCTCGAATGCGCCGCACCGCTTCGACGACTGCGGACGCCGCCTGCTCGATCTCTTCCTCGGTCTGACTCCAGCCAAGCGAGAAGCGCACGCTGGCATAGGCCTCCCGCACGCTCAGCCCCATCTCGACAAGGACGCGCGAAGGCTTGGCGCTGCCGGTGCTACAGGCCGATCCGCCCGACGCCTGGATGCCTTGGCGATCGAGCTCCAGGAGCAAGGCTTCGGATTCGACATTCTGAAAGCAGAGATTGCAGGTGTTGGGAACGCGCGCGGTCGGGTGTCCGTTGATCCGAACCTCCGGAAGGCCGGCGAGGATCGTCCTCTCGAACTTGTCGCGCAGCTGCCCGACCCGATCGGCGTACTCATGGATCCTTTCCGAGGCAAGCTCCGCAGCTCGGCCCATGCCCACGATTGCCGCGACATTCTCGGTTCCGGCGCGCCGCCCGCTCTCCTGCGAGCCCCCCCACAAGTAGGGAAGAAAGGGCACTCCCTGGCGAACGTAGAGAACGCCGATTCCTTTCGGCCCACCGAACTTGTGGGCGGAAATCGAGAGGAGGTCGACAGGCACTTCCGCCACGTTGATGGGAACCTTGGCCGCCGCCTGGACGGCATCGGTGTGAAAGAGAACTCCCTGCGCGCGGCAGATCTCGCCGATCTCACGAATGGGAAAGAGCACCCCGGTCTCATTGTTTGCCCACATGACCGAGACGACCGCGGTCTCCGAGTGGATGGCCCGAGCGACGTCAGCCGGGTCGAGCCGCCCGTCGGAACCGACGGGAAGCCGCCGGACGCGATAACCCTCCCTCTCCAGTTCCTGGCAGAAACGGTGAATGGCCGGATGTTCCACGGTTGTGGTGACCAGTTCCCGTTTTCCGGAAGTGCGCACGGCGGACCAGAGCGCGCTGTTGTCCGATTCGGTGCCTCCGCTCGTAAAGACGATCTCTTCCTCAAGGGAGCCCAACAGCCGCGCGACGCGGCGCCGGGCCGACTGGACGGCCTTTTTGGACTCCTGGCCGAGAGAGTAGGCGCTCGAAGGGTTCCCGTAATAGACCGACAGGAAAGGAACCATCTCCCGAACCGCCTCCGGGAGCACCGCCGTCGTTGCGTTGTTATCCAGGTAAATCAGTCGACTGCTCACATCCTGCTCCTCACGCTCGCCTCATCCGCTCTCTCCCGCCCCGAAGGCAGGGTCCGGGCGCCTCTGCGTTCCTCTACCAGAGGAATCACTTTCGGAGGAGAGTCGCGAATTGTCAATCTTCCTCCCGTCGGGATCTCGGGCCCGCTAGCCGAGTCCCAAGCCGAAGGCGACGAATCCCGCGCCCACCGCCAGGGCTCCCCACGCGGCGGCGCGCAGGGCGCCAGGAAGTCCCAGCGGTTCGCAGACCCGATCCCGGAAGAGATGGGGAAGGCTCACGAAAAGGATTCCGGCAACCACCCAAAGGTAGGCCAGGAGAACCACGGCGATCTTCCCAGGGCGATCGCTCAGGAAGGCAGCGTCGAGCAGGACGTTCGCGGCCAGCAAAAAGAGCATCGAGAGCCCCCGCACCGAGGGAAAGTCGTCCAGGAGCCAGATCGAAAGCGCCCCAAGAATCAGGCATCCCAAGACAAGGCTCGACCGGAACCCGGAATACTCCCCGAGGTCGGTCGTGGCGCAGAGGGCCGCCGCCCACAGGGTGACGCCTCCCAGCAGGATTCGGCCAAGGAAACGGTCTCTCGGGAACCTCTGCACGAATCGTTGAATTCGACTGGGAAAGAGAAGCGCGAGGACTCCGCCCAGTCCATGAAGCAGGCCGACGACGAGGGCTGTCATGCCCAAGGAAACGTGATAGATCATGGCCGCCTCATTCCGGCTCCTGCTGGGTGATGCAGTGCAAGCCGCCGAATCCCCAAACAAGATCGCGAGCCGCCACGGGGACCGATGGCCGGTCGCGGACCCGTTCGCCGAAGATCTTGCCTACCACGGCGTCCATGGGATCTCCGAAGGCGGGAAAGAGCAGCGCGGCGTTCGAGAAATAAAAGTTCGCGTAGGAGGCGGGAAGCCGCGTCTCTCCCTCGTAGATCGCCGCCGGCATCGGCAAGGCTACCACGCGAAGCTGCTCGGGGCCCTTCGCCGCCTCTGCCTGAAGGCGTTCGAAGTTCTCTTCGAGAGCGGCGTGGTTGGGGTCCAGGGGGTCTTGGGTGCGCGCGACCACGATGGTCGACCGGTCGAGGAAGCGCGCGATCTCGTCGACATGGCCGTCGGTGTCATCCCCCGCGATTTCCGCCTCGAGCCAGATGATCCGTTCCGCACCCAGATATTCGCGCAGCGCCCACTCCATCCGCTCCCTCGTCATTCCGGGGTTGCGAACCGGATCGAGCAGGCAGCGGGTGCCCACGAGGAAGGTTCCCTCTCCGTTGGTGTCGATCGCTCCCCCTTCCAGCACGATTCCCGGTTCGAAGCAGCGCATTCCCAGAAAGGAGGCGGCCCGCTGCGGTACCTGGTCGTCCAGCGAATAGGGAGGATATTTTTTTCCCCAGGCGTCATAACCCCAATCGACGATCGCGGTCTCCCGGCCATTCTGAACGAAGATCGGCCCATGGTCGCGGCACCAGGGCTCGTAGGCGGGGTTCTCGTAGAGAAGGACTCTGCGGCCGAGGGCGAGGCCGCGGCTCTGCAGCAGCGCCTGCGCCGATTTCCGCTGCTCGTGGGAAAAGCAGTTCACCCGCACGAGCTCTCCCCTGGAGAGGAGTTCGACCAGGTCCACCCAGAAGGCGATCATCCTCTGCTCTTTCCCCGGGAAGCTGATCCCTTCCTCGCGCGGCCAGGTCAGCCAGGTCGCCCGATGATGCGCCCACTCGGCCGGCATGCGAAACCCGAAAGCCCTCGGGGTCTCCAACCGGCTCCTTCCCTGCGGCTCCCCACCGCCGCCCCTCACCACGTTTTGCGTCCTCACCCCAGGTAGCGCGCGGCGATCTCTCCATAGGCGTCGACTCGGCGGTCGCGCAGAAAGGGCCAATGAACGCGCACTTCTTCGATCAGGCCGAGATCGAGATCGGCCAAGAGCACTTCCTCCTTCCCGCCGGCTTCCGCGAGGACGCGGCCCATCGGGTCGGCCACGAAGCTGCGCCCCCAGAACTCGATCGCCCGGCCACCCGGTCCTTCCTCCCGTCCCACCCGATTGACGGCGACGACGAAGCAACCGTTGGCAATGGCGTGGCTTCGCTGAATCGTCCGCCAAGCATCCGCCTGGGCCGCACCCTCGCTCTCCTTCTCGTGCGGATGCCAGCCGATCGCGGAAGGATAGAAAAGTACCTCTGCTCCTTGCAGGGCGGTCAGCCGGGCCGCCTCGGGATACCATTGATCCCAGCAGACCAGGACTCCCAGCCGACCGGCAGCGGTTGACCAGACGCGGAAGCCCAAGTCCCCGGGCGTGAAGTAATACTTCTCGTAATAACCGGGATCGTCGGGGATATGCATCTTCCGATAGCAGCCGAGCAGCCTCCCCTCGGCGTCGATCACCACCGCGGTGTTATGAAAGAGTCCTGGGGCGCGCCGTTCGAAGAAGGAGCCGATCACCACCGCCTTGGCTCTTTGCGCCTGCTCCCGCAGAAAGTGGACGGTCGGGCCGTCGATCGCCTCGGCCCATCGGAAGGCCTCGACATTCTCCTCCTGACAAAAATACGGGGCGGCGAAGAGTTCTTGCGTGCAGATGACCTCCGCCCCTCGCTCCGCGGCTTCTTGGAAAAGCCTCTGCTGCCGCTGGAGATTGTCGTCTCGATCCAATCCCGCTCCTGCCTGGAGAAGGGCAACGCGAACGCGGTTCCGGGATTCCATGGCTTCTTGTGGCATCTTGACGGGGAGCCCCTTCGTCCTAGGAGCCGATCTGCCTTCTCATGCTCATTTTCGGCCGGCCCGCCAAGTCTTTTTTCCGTCGCGCGCCGCGTAAACCGGCCCGCTCCGCATTCCAGGCTTGGCCGGAAAAGGCAAGGCTGCTTCACTCCTGTCCAACGATGGGCAATCGCAATCGGCGGCTGGTTTTTTTCGGCCTCTGGATCTTCTTCCTCCTTTCCTTGGGGGGATGCGCCAACCTGAGTCCCGTTCCGGAGTCCCTGCGCCACAAGGCCAAGGGTCAGCCGCTTCTTTCGGAGATCGCGGCCGACCCGGCCGCCTATCAAGACAGGATCGTCCTCTTCGGCGGCCGGATCATCGAGACCCGCCTCTTCGAGAAGGGGAGCGTCGTGCTGCTCTCGCAGCGGCCGCTGAGCGCCCACGACGAGCCGCTCAGGACGGCGGAATCCGGCGGCCGGATCCTGATCGAGTACGAGGGGCGACTCGATCCCGAGGTCTACAGCCCGGGGAAGAGGCTCACTGTGGCCGGCCGCGTTCTTCCCAATCCGGCGCTCCGCCCCGGCCCGACGATCCGGCTGGAGGGAATTCGCCTCTGTCTATGGCCGCACGAGCCGAAAATGATCGCGGAGGAGCAGAAGAAGGAGCTCGCGGCCTACGGGTCCATCGACGACTACGGAGCCATTGACCAATACTGGAATCCGATCGGCTGGGAGCCCAATGTCATGGCATGGGGTGCCGGTTGGTGGTAGGAGCCGCGACGCGGCCGCCTGCGGACCACTCCTCCCGCTCGCGAAGGGCACGGCTGGCCGCCGAACGGAGGCTTCGGATCGCCACGCCCAAGCTCTCGGCCACCTCGCTCGCCAGCATCCCTTCTTCGACCTCCTTCTCCTGAAGGAGGAGATCGGCTGCCCGTCCGTGGAGCCAGACTCCCAGCTTTGCCGCCTCCCAAGGAGGGATTCCCTGGGCGATCAACCCGGCCAGCAATCCCAACAGGGTGTCGCCCGAGCCCCCGGCGGCCAAGCCGGGATTTCCGGTCGTATTGTACCAAAACGGCTCTCCCTTGCGAACGACGAGCGTGCGAGTACCCTTGAGAACAAGGATCACCGGTGTCCGCTCGACGAACTCGCGCGCGGCCTCTTCCCTCTCTTCGTCTCGGATCTCCCGTCCGAGAAGCCGCCCCATCTCCCCCGGATGGGGCGTGAGAACCGCCGGGAAGCGGAACCGGTCAAACAGTCCCGGATTTCTCGCCAAAAGGGTTAGGGCATCCGCATCGAAGACGGCGGGGGATCCGTTTGCTTCCACCAGGAGGGCAAGGAGATCCTCGGCCGCCCGATCCAAGCCGAGACCCGGGCCGATCGCGACGGCGGTCGCCCGGGAGAGGTTCGAGGAGAGGAGGGAATGGTCCGAGATCGGGAAGACCATCGTCTCCGGTCGGGAGCGGGCGGCGACGATCGGATAGATCTCCTCCCGGACTCCTAGGGTCACGAGTCCCGCGCCGACGCGGTGCGCGGCGTGCGCGGCCATGGCGGGAGCACCGGTGAAGCCGCGGGAGCCGCCCAAAAGGAGGACGCGCCCAAACTGATTCTTGTGGCAGTGCGCGCTCCGCCTCGGAAGCCACCGGGAAAGCTCTTCGGGAACGATGGCTTGCGCCCCGCACCCCTCCTCCCCGTCCGAGAAGATCGGAACCACCTCGATCCGGCCCACGAAGCGGGAAAGGGTCTCCCGAAAGAGGAAATCCTTGCCGTAGCCAACCGTCAGGGTGAGATCCGCCACCACGGCCGGGGAAGCGGCGCTCGCGCCTTCCCAAAGGCCGGAGGGGGTATCGACCGCGACCGTCCGGAAAAACCGCCTGGACCGCTCGGCGTTGAGGGTGGAGACGAGCTCGGCCATCTCGCCCCGTAGCTCTCCTCTCATCCCGATGCCGAGCAGGGCGTCGAGGACAAGATCGACTTCCGCCCAGGGAGGAAAGCCAGGGGGAGCCACCTGTCCGTTTTGCCGCTCCCATTCCGCGAGCTTTTTTGCGCAAAGGGCTCCCCTCTCCCCTCGCTCGGAAGAGAGGGAGACGGTTACATCCCAGCCGGCCCGGGCGAGCCGACGCGCAATGACCAGCCCGTCGCCGCCGTTGTTGCCCCGCCCGATCAGGGCAAGCGCGCGCCTCTTTCCCGGAAACGCCTCGAGGATCCGCTCGGCGCACCCCCTGCCCGCCCTCTCCATCAGCTCCTCCTCGGAAATTCCGCCGGCCATTTCCTTCTCCTCGCTCCGTCGGATGGCTGCAGTGGATAGGATGATCATGATCTTTGAGTACTCCCCGGGATCGCCCGAGAACAAGCGAGAAAGGCGTCGCCGTTCGGCCCGGAGCGGGAGATGCCGAACCCAAGGAAAGACGATGGATCCGGCGCTTGCGCCGGGGGCCTCGCTGCCCTATGGTGGCTCGGACGACAGACGGCGGCCGTAGCTCAATGGTAGAGCTCCAGATTGTGGTTCTGGCTGTTGCGGGTTCGAGTCCCGTCGGCCGCCCGGCCGTTCTTCGGCAGGACGAAAGCCGACTTTTCCGATCTCAAGAAGCGCTCTTCGCCTTGGCGCGGGCGCTCGATAGATGGGGATAGGCTCTTACCCAGGTTTCCGGCACGGCCTGGGGGCGACCGTCCGCCAGGCGCACGGTGACGAGGATCTGGCGGCAGCGGACGAGCTCGCCCGGCTCTCCGCCCTTGCGTATCGCGCTCTCGATGACAAAGCGCACCCGCTCCAGCCGGGTCAGCCTTGACTCGATGGAGAGTTCTTCCCCCAACCGGGCTGGCCGCAAGTAGTCGATCTCGGTCCGAACCAGGACGGGGACAAGACCCGTCCGCCCCATCTCTTCCAGGCTCCAGCCGAGCTTCTCCGCCAGCTCGGAACGAGCCACTTCGACAAGCCGCAGGTAGGCCACGTTGTGGACGACTCCGGCCGCGTCGGTGTCGAAGTAATAGACCTTGAGGCGCGTCTCGATCCGGGGCTCCGGTGGCAAGCAGGTCATGCCTCCTTTTCTGCCACGATCCCGGAGCGGCCGGAAAGGAGAAAGGTTTTGCCGACGCCCCTTCGCTCCGCAAGGACGCTCGCCAGGAACCCGGAGATCGGGTAGAAATGCTTGGATGCGCCAAGAGATTCGACTGCCGCTCGAGAAGATTGTTTCCGGCGGGCAAACGGGAGCCGATCGCGCGGCTCTCGATTGGGCGCTCGCCCATGGAATCCCGGCGGCTGGGTGGTGCCCGCGGGGGCGTCGCGCCGAAGACGGCTCCATCCCCAGCCGCTATCCGCTGGTGGAGACGCCCAGCGAGGATTACGCGGAGCGCACGCTATGGAACGTGCGCGATAGCGACGGCACCGCCATCTTCACCGTCGGCCCGACGCTCATCGGTGGCTCCCGCCTGACCTCGGAAGAAGCGACTCGTCTCCGCAAGCCCTGGATTCACCTGGACGGAGCAACGCGCTGCGCCGCGGAAAAACTGCGCGCCTTCCTCGAAGAGCACCGCATTCGCGTCCTCAACGTCGCGGGTTCCCGGGGCAGCCGCGAACCAGGAGTCAGTCGGCTCGTCTGGCTTGTCCTGGAAGAGGCCCTCTTTCCCCCTTTCCTTGCCCAATCTCTCTCCTCGGAAGCGGGACGGGAGGAGGCGCCGGCAACGATGGGCGACGCTATCGAAATCCGAGGACTTTGGCTCGAAAGCCGGATCGGGATTACCGAGGAGGAAAGGAGTCGCGCGCAGCCTCTGCGCGTCTCGCTTCGGCTGGAGGTCGGCAGCCTCACCGAGGCCGCCCGATCCGATCGAATCGGGGAGACCGTCGACTACTCCGAGCTTTCTCAAGAGATCCGGCGAATCGCCGGCGCCCAGCCGCGCAATCTCCTCGAACGCTTGGCCGAAGAGATTGCCGGGGCGATCCTCTGCCGCCCCAAGGTGAGAAGCGTTTCCGTCGTCTTGGAAAAGTTCCCGCTCCCCCAAGCGGAAGGAGTGGCCGTGTCGCTGCGGCGCCAGCGCGGAGGATCGCCCGACGGCGGTCGGAAGTCGGCACGGGATGCGGACGAGCTATCGCTGCCGCTTCCTTTGTCGCAACCTGCCCCATAGGCTCGGATCATGAAACTCCTGGTCACCGGCATGGTCGCTGGCATGAGCGACGCCTCCTACCTGCGGAAGGTTGTCGCTCTCGGCAAGGAAAACGGAAGAGACATCCGGGTCTTCGATGCGGTGGGCGAGTTTACGAAGCATGGGAAAAAGCCCCTGGAACGTCTCTTGGGAACGACCGACTATGTCTTTGAGCTCACCCGCGAGCGGGAGTACGAAAAGATCGGCTACGAGATCGCCAAACACGGCTACTCGGATGTGATCGTCCGCCTGCCCGCGACCATCGAATGGAACCGGATCAACCGGAAATTCAAGGATCAGCGAATCCTCCGGGATTTCATCGCGCCGGACGCGGTCGTGACCTTGATCGAGGCCGAATGGGTGATCAAGAAAGAGCTCGAGTCCCTCGATCATCCCGATCGCTTCCTCCGGGCTCTGAAGGAGCGCCACCACACGATCTACGAGATTCTCTCCTGGATGAACGAAGAGGTCTCCCTCTCCGAGGATTGGGCGCGCTACATGGGGATTCCCCACTACGTTCTCGCGGTCAACGAACCTGCGGATGCGCTCTACAAGCTGGTCTGCCACCCCAAGCCCTGGGTCGTCTACGTGAGTTATTCGATGACTCACGCGGAGCCAGCCATGCGGCTGGCCATCAACGGCATCATCCAGCGCCTGCGGGAGTATGCGGTGGTCATCGATCCGCAGACCGTCGAGATCGCCCGGGAGTTTGACAGCCCCATTGATCGCGAGGTCATCTACGCCTATACCGTCCACCGCGACCTGCACTGGTATGTCGGCAAGGTGCACGCCGTGGTCGCGATCCATCCCTATCCAGAGCGTCCGCCGCTTTCCGCGGGCATGATGGACGAGCTCGGTCATGCCCGCGACTACATGAAAGCTCGTTACATGATCTTTCCCGGAGGGTTCTCTCCCTTCACGACCGACTCCTACGTAGAAAAAGGGCATCTTTTTGAGACGGCGGACGAGTTCTTCCGCTTCTTGGACGAGGTGGAGAAGAGACCAAAATTTACCGAACGCCTGGAAGTACAGGGCGAGATCGGCTTTGCGGCCGGCAGGGATTCCAAGGGGTGAATCGTCCGCTCCTCTCTCCTTCTCTCCCGAGCGAGACGGGGGTAGAATCCTCTTCTCGAGGAGAACGAGGATGACGGAAGCGACGGGAGAGCCGGTCTTGGACGAAACGGGCAGAAAGCTCGCTTCCATGATCGATCACACCCTTTTGCGGCCCGAAGCCACCTCGGCGATGATCGCTCGGCTCTGTCAGGAAGCCTTGGCCTACGGCTTCTACTCGGTCTGCATCCAGCCCCTCTGGCTCGCCGAAGCGGGGCGCCGGCTCGGGGATAGCGGCATCCGTCTCTGCACCGTGATCGATTTTCCCCACGGCGCGTCGAGCTTGAGGCTAAAAGCACGTGCGGCCGAGATCGCCGTGGAGGAGGGAGTCCAGGAACTCGACATGGTCATCCCTCTGGGCTCGGCGAAAGAGGGAGATTGGAACCGCGTCGAAGCCCACGTCGGCGCCGTGGTGCGCGCGGCTGCTCCTCGTCCGGTGAAGGCCATTCTTGAAGTCGGGGCGCTGACGGAAGCCGAAATTCGATCCGCTTGCCTCCATGCGGCCGGAGCGGGTGCCGCTTTCCTCAAGACCTCCACCGGTTTCGGCTTTGGCGGAGCCACCCCCGAGGTGGTTTCCCTGATGCGCTCGACGGTCGGACCGGAGGTGCAGATCAAGGCTTCGGGCGGGATTCGGGACCGGGCCGCCGCCGAGCGGCTTGTCGCAGCCGGAGCAACGCGGCTGGGCACTTCCGCCAGCGTTGCCATCGTGCAACCGGGCCGTCGATGAATCGCCGAACTCTTGTCGAAAAACTGGTCGAGATCGGAGAGGCAGCACTCGACCTGGAAGGGAAGTTCCAAGGCTGGCTCGAAAAGGTCCACCCCCATCATCAGGCGAGCGCGCGCAACCTGGTCCATTACCTGGCCCTCCGCCGCTTCGACCTGCGCCGGCTTCAGGAAGAGCTTGCCGACCGAGGGCTCTCTTCGCTCGGACGGGCGGAAGGGTGCGTGCTCTTCAGCCTGCAGGCCGTCCTGCATGCGCTGGGGGAAGAGGTCCCCGCTCGGCTGGCCAAGGCCCACCCGCCGCTGACCCGGCTGGAGGGGGCACGGCTGCTCCAAGCGCACACGGCGTCTCTTCTCGGCCCCAAGCCCACCGGTCGAAACTCGGCCATCATGGTGACGATGCCGACGGAAACGGCACAGGATCCGGAGTTCGCCCGCCGGATTCTGCGGGCGGGCATGGATATCGCGCGAATCAATTGCACCCATGACAGCGAGGCCGTCTGGCTTCGGATGGTGGAGAACCTTCGCCGGGCGGCTCGGGAAGCGTCTCGGCCGATTCGCATCATCCTGGACCTTGCGGGACCGAAACTGCGGACCGGCGCCATACGGAACGGACCACGCTTCTGCACCTGGAAGCCCGTGACCGACCGATTCGGCCGGGTGATCGAGCCCGCACGGATCGGGCTCTTCGCAGAGCCCCCAGGCCGCCGCAGGCCCGAAGGGGCCTCCACCATCCTCCTCTTTCCCAAGGATTGGCTACAGGAGCTCGCGCCGGGGAAGGAGATCCTTTTTTTCGACATCCGCGGGAGGCCGCGCTCGCTGCGGGTCGTGGAATGCCTCGAGGGCGGCCTGCTGGCCGAGTCTCGCCAAGGAGCGACCGTGTCGGAAGAGACAGCTTTTGTTTCCTTCGATCCGGTTCCCAGCCTGGAGCATCTCGGCCAGCGGGCTGCGTTCGCTCAGGGGCTGGGCGACACCAGCTCCTTCCTGCTCCTCCGGCGCGGCAACCGCTTCCGGCTGGTCTCTCCGGACTCCAAGGGTCGCGTCGTCTCCCGGGGGAAGAGAACGCTTCCCGCAATCGAAGTAGAACCGGCCGAGGTTTTGTCTTCGTTACGCGATGGCCAGGCCGTCTGGTTTGACGACGGGCGGATCGGAGGGGTCGTCTGCACCGCCACGCCGACGGAAGTCGTCGTCGAAACGACCCGAGCCCAGCCTCGGGGAGAGAAACTCGGCCCCAATCGAGGAATCAACCTCCCGGAAACCGATCTCCGCCTGCCTCCTCTTTCGGCAAAGGATCGCGCTCTACTTCCCTGGATCCTCGAGCATGGGGATGGCATCGGCCTGTCGTTCGTCCGCAGTCCCGATGATGTCACGACTCTCCAGGACGCTCTGCGGCAAGCCGGCAACGAGCAGCTTCCGATCATCCTCAAGATTGAAACCCGAAAGGCGTTCGAGGCGCTCCCGGCCATCTTGCTCACGGCGATGCGCAGCCCCTCGGTTGGGGTCATGATCGCCCGGGGAGATCTGGCAGTCGAGTGTGGCTACGAGCGGCTCGCGGAGGTTCAGGAAGAAATCCTGTGGGTATCGGAAGCCGCTCATCTCCCTGTGATTTGGGCGACGCAAGTCTTGGAAACGCTCGCGACGACCGGATTCCCCTCCCGGGCGGAAGTCACCGACGCGGCCATGGCGGAACGATCGGAGTGCGTGATGCTCAACAAAGGGCCTCATCTCGAAGAGGCCCTCCACTTCCTGGACGATGTCTTGCGGAGAATGGAAGCTCACCAGACGAAGAAGCGATCGATGCTCCGACGCCTGCATCTAGCCGACCTTTTCGAGAAAAGTAGCGGGCACCCCCACGAGCCAA
>JAQTUK010000056.1 GCA_028710285.1 Methylacidiphilaceae bacterium
CTAGATCGCATGCTCGTTTCGCTCTCCCGTCCGAATCCTTATCGCTTCGGATACGGGGACGACGAAGATCTTTCCATCGCCGATCTTGCCCGTTCTCGCGGCCTTGATAATCGCTTCGGTGGCTTTCGGCAGCAACTCCTCCTCCAGGACAACCTCGATCTTGACCTTGGGCAGGAAATCGACCGTGTACTCGCTGCCTCGATAGATTTCCGTATGTCCCTTTTGGCGGCCAAACCCCTTGACTTCCGCGACCGTCAAACCAGCAATGCCGATTTCCGTTAGCGCTTCTTTTACTTCTTCCAGCTTAAAGGGTTTGATTACCGCCTCGATCTTACACAGCGCCATGTTTTCCTCTCCAATTCCTGTTTGCCGCCTTTGACACAGACTGCGGGGCAACCTCAGCCCATTTTGCTAACCGGCTTTTGCCAGGACTGCAACACCAAAAGCATCTTTTATGCCATCAGGCGGTCAGACTTGCGCCCAGCGATGCGGGCGGCGGCACCGACTTTCGACGGGCAGATCGATAGCGGAACTTTTCGAATCCATTGAGCATCCGGCCCCGTTTTTCGATAAGAAAGCGGTGTCGGAGGAGTGGTCAGCACACCCCTAGTTATTTAACATAACACTTATTGTGCGAACTAATTTAAGGGGCGGCGGAGCTGCCCTCACAAAGCTTTTGGCGTGCTCTCGCCTTCACCCTCTTCCGTCAGCCGATCTCGGGACGACCAAGCATTCTTCTGGTTTGCGGAATCGCGTAAGTGGCGGCACGAAAACGCTGTTTGCGCAGCAAGAGAGCGTCCGTGCCTGAAATGTTCTCCGCCGCCTCGAAGTCGGGCAGGCTCCGGGCGCTTCAGTTGGATCCGCCGTGCTTCCAGCCCAGCGGCTCGCCGCCCAAGAGATGGAGGTGAAGGTGCGGCACGCTTTCGCCCGCGTCTTTGCCGTTGTTGATCACCACGCGAAAGCCGGTATCCGCGATCCCCAGCTTTTCCGCGAGTTTCGTCACGACGATCAGCAGATAACCCAAGAGCTCTTGTTCGCCGATTCCGGCCTCCGAGAGACGCGGGATTGGTTTTTTCGGGATGAGAAGCGCATGCACCTTGGCGACCGGATGGATGTCGTGAATCGCAATGCAGCGTTCGTCCTCGTAAATCACCTGAGCCGGAAGTTCTCGATCGATGATTCGGCTAAAAAGGCTTTTCATGACAGAAGATGGATAAGCACGCTCACAAGAGCGGAAGCGTCTCCGGCCTTGGCACAGCCCGGTTCAGCTTTTTGACCGCATGAACGAAGTCGCTCGCGTCTCGAAACTTTCGATAGACGGAAGCAAAGCGTACATAAGCGACTTCGTCGAGCGTTCGGAGCCCTTCGACGATCCCTTCTCCGATCGCGCTCGAAGGAATCTCTCGGCCGTGCGTGCGCACAAGGTTGGCGGTGAGCCGGTCCACGAGAGCTTCGATCGCCTTTAAGCTGACGGGGCGCTTTTCACAGGCTTTTTCGATTCCCAGGATGGTCTTCTGCCGATCGAAGATCTCGAAGCTGCCGTCCCTTTTTTTGACGCGAAGCGCGAGTTGCTCGATCTCCTCGTACGTAGTGAAGCGGGCCCCGCATTTGAGGCATTCCCGACGGCGGCGGACGACAGCACCCTCGCGTAGCGGCCGGGAATCAATCACCCGGTCTTTTTGCTTTCCGCATTTTGGGCATTTCATCGTGGCACGAGGGCAAGCAACCCGGTTGCGTGGGCCGAGACTAGAGATTCTGATCGCTCGCCTTTCGGAAGACCATAGCTCCGCGTGGTTCGTCGGACCAGAGGAAACTCCCCTGCCCCAGCGGAGATCATGGAGTGGGCGGATCGATTTTTTAGGAAAGGAATCCGCCGCAGAGAAACGCTCGCCTTTTGGGAAGAGGCGCACACGGAAGAGGCTTATACCGGATTTTTTCTGCCAAAACAATGCTTCCCTGCCGATTTTCTTGCGTGCGGAGCTTGTCTTTTTGGTGGAAAAGCGGTCGTCCGTAGGCTTAGTTGGACCATGAAAATCAAGACGGCGAGTCTTTCGGTAGAACCGCTTCGCGTGCAAGGGGTCCTGCAACCGACGATCCTCGGACTGGACGAGCCCGCCGCTCACGCGAAGGATCCGATCGTGATCGATCTCTCCCTCTCCCTTGTCGACGATCTCGTTGTGGGCAGGGGAAGCGTGGAAACCGCCGTGGAATTACAGTGCGGTCGATGCTGCCGCTGGCTGCGCTGGCCGATCCGACTGCCCGATTTTCACGTCCGAGTGCGGCCTCCCCTGCCCTTGTGGATCGACTTGACACCCTTTGTCCGAGAGGACATCCTGTTGGCCCTTCCGATGATAGCGGTTTGCGACGAGCAGTCGGCGGAAGGCTGTTTTACAGAAGGGATTCGAGCACAGAGCGAAACCGGAGTACAGCAGTCGATTCACGGAAAGGACGTTTGGGGAATCCTCGAACGGTTCCAGAGGAATCGCTAATCCCACCAACTCGGGAATCGAAGGGCGGAGCGATGGCGGTCAATGGGATGGGAATCGGATTTCCCGCAGGAGACTTAAAAAGGAGATATCATGGGAGTTCCTAAGCGCAAGACATCGAAGGCTCGCCTTCGCTCTCGGAAGGCAGCAAACCGGTGGATGCCCCCCGGGCTTTTCAAGGATCCGAAAACGGGCAACCTACACCTTCCCCATTGCGTCGATCCTGCGACGGGAAGTTATCGCGATCGGCAAGTGCTGACCCAGAAGACCGAGGAGTGAGCGGCAGCTAGAGCGGATGAAGATCGCTTTAGATGTAATGGGGGGTGATTTTGCGCCTCAAAACCCTCTTTTGGGGGCTATGGGGGCGCTGCAGGCTTACCCTGACATCATGCTCCTCCTCGTAGGAGATCAAGATCAGATCGCCGACGAGTTTTGGCGTCGTGGAGGGCGCCATTTTGCCAATCGGGTTGAGTTTGTCCATGCTACTCAAGTAGTGGCAATGGACGACCAGGCCATCGAAAGTGTACGTCAAAAGCGGGACTCCTCCATCAGCCGTTGCGTTCGACTCGTTAAGGAAGGGAAAGCGGATGCCTTGGTTTCCGCTGGCCATACCGGGGCGGTGGTCGCGGCGGCCACGATCCTGTTGCGAACCTTGCCCGGGATTCCGCGAGCCGGAATTGCGACGGTGATTCCGACGGAACACAAGCCGTTTTTGCTCATCGATTCCGGTGCCAATATCGATTCCGATCCCACGCATCTGCTCGGGTATGCGATCATGGGCAGCATCTACTCACGAGAGGTGCTCCATGTCGTCAATCCCTGCGTGGGGCTCTTGAGCATCGGGACGGAAGATGCGAAAGGAAATGAGCTGACAAAACAGGCTTTTAAGCTTCTGGCGCAGGCCGGAATCCATTTCGGCGGCAACGTGGAGGGTCATGACCTCTTTGAAAATCCTGTCGACGTCGTTGTTTGCGATGGTTTTGTCGGAAATGTGGTGCTTAAGACCGCAGAGAGTATCGCGAAGGCGGTCATGCACTGGTTGCGCTCCGAGCTTGGACGAAATCCGCTTCGGATGCTCGGTGCCTATCTCGCCCGGGGAGCTTTCTTGTCCGTGAAGCAGAAGGCCAGCTACGAGGAATATGGAGGCGCTCTCCTTCTCGGGGTCAACGGAACGTGTATCATTGCCCATGGAGCCTCGACTCCTAAGGCGATCGGCAACGCGATTCGCATCGCGCGAGAAGCCGTCATGCAGAATGTAAACAACAGGATCGTCCAGGAGATGAGACGCCATTGTGAGGCAGAGTCCGAAAACACGGCAGCATCGAGAGCCTAAACCCTCGATTGTGGGAACGGGAGCCTACCTGCCCGCAAAGGTTCTCAGCAATAGCGACCTCGAGCGCATGGTCGACACAAGCGATCGCTGGATCGTCGAGAGAACGGGCATTCAGGAGCGGAGAATCGCGGCCGAAAAAGAGTGTCCATCCGACATGGGGACCGCGGCAGCGTTGATGGCCCTGGAGCGAGCAAACCTGACACCTCAGGATCTCGATCTGATCATCGTGGCGACGACGACGTCGGATACGCTCTTTCCCTCGACGGCATGCCAAATTCAGCAGAAGATCGGAGCTCGTAAAGTTCCCGCCTTCGACGTGCAAGCCGCGTGTTCCGGATTTCTCTACGGGCTCGTGATGGCACAGCACCTGGTCGCGTTTGGAACCTATCGTACTGTCCTTGTTGTTGGTGCGGAAAAGCTTTCTTCCATCGTAAACTGGTCGGACAGAAATACGTGCGTTCTATTTGGCGACGGCGCAGGCGCCGTGATCGTCCAACAGTCCACCTCCGGAGGACGGCTGCTCGCTCACGATCTGGGAGCGGACGGATCTCAAGGACAGGTGCTCACGGTGCCGGCGGGCGGTTCCCGGATTCCCCTCACTGCGGAAAACGTTGGAGAGGGACTGCAATTCATCCACATGGTGGGCAAGAAGGTGTTTCGGCTCGCCATCGATGCCATGGAATGCACAGCAAGAGCCTGCCTGGATAAGGCCGGCATTTCCGTCGAGGAGGTCGGCTACGTGATTCCGCACCAAGCGAACATGCGGATCATCGAACTGCTGGCCGACCGTTTGAAGCTGCCGCTCAAACGCTTCTTCACCCACCTGGAACGCTATGGCAACACTTCCGCCGCCTGCATCCCGATCGCTCTCCACGAGGCCTTGACCGCAGGGAACATCCAACCCGGCGAAAGGATCCTCCTGATCGCGTTTGGCGGTGGCCTCACCTGGGCCAGTGCCTTGCTGGAGTGGTAACCGAAGGCGGTTCGCCGCCTACTCGGGAAGCCTGGGTGCCCTCCTCTCAGGGAAAAATAACTTCTGCCAATCGATCGAACTGATCAAAGACGACTCGTTGATACCGCCGGAAGCGGCTTCTCATCATCGTATCGGTCAGACCAGGAATCTTTTCTTTCAACGCGAGAGCGCTCCCCAACGAAAGGTTGTTCTTGTTGAGATCGGCCACAGCGGCAGAAGGAGAAAGCAACGGGATGCGAACCTCCTCTGGACGCCGTTTCTTCAGGAATTCGGCGCCCTCTTTCGTCTGCTCGAGTGCGGCCATCTCCTTGCCATCCTTTTCATTCTTTGCGACGACGTACTGAACGCGATCGCCCAAGGAGTTTGCCCATCGTAAAAGGACGACGACGGAATCGGGATCGGTGGTCACGCACCCCCAACCGACGAAGCGAACGGTTTCCCGCAACTCGTCGAAAGGCACGTCTTCGAACCACCGTAGCATCTCTTCCCCGCTCCCCGCGCGCAGATCAACCAGCACGATGCGGTGGTCGCCGCTCTCTGCCATTCCCACAATGGAGTCGATGCTCCGAACGTTCCGTGGATTGACCAACAGCGCTTCAGGAAAAAAACGGTGAAACGAATGGTTCTCGTCATCCGCATCCACAAGGAGGTGCGGGACGTGTTGACCGGCAAGGTAGTCCGCCAAGTGGCAAGCCAATGTTGTTTTCCCAACTCCACCTTTTGTGCCGAGAACGATGTGTATTACGCTTTTCGCCATTGTCAGTAACTCCGAATGTCATCTGCCGTGGACTATTTTCGTGGAGAGGGAGCACGGCTTCGGCCCTTTTCCTTCATCGGCTTTTCTCTAGCTTCCCCTCCTCTGGTGGAAGGCAGAAAAGTTAGCCCTTCGATCCGCTCAGTTGCTTGCTCCGGCACCTTGTGGGCCGCCCTTCCCTTCGCCGCCTGCTTGGCAGCGGCAATCGCCCTTTCCAATGGGCTCTCCACCGGACGACTCTCCGACGCTCTGGAAGGAGGGGGCTCCACCGGCTCCGGTGCCTTCGCCTTGAGTTTTACCGGCGCGCTCTTCGAATCACCCTGCCCCTTGCCGATGACATCGGGATGAGGAAGCTCGCTGAATTTTCCGACCTTAGCCCATTTCCTGCGCACCTGAACAAAATTGTACAAAGCATGTTGGCTGACTTCCACGCCGCGTGCCCGCAGAGTCTCGGTAATCTCGCGCCAACTTTTGCGCCGCTGACGCAACTCCCGGATGGTATCCCAGTGAGCTTCCAGCTTGCTCCGGTAGGGCTTCCCGGCCATGCTCGCTTTTGTAGGCTTCCGTCTGTCTCCCGTCAAAGCAAAAATACTTTCTTCGCTCGAAAGCGCCGTTCACTCTCTTTTAATCACAAACTATCCAATATACATCCATTACTAATTCATTTTCCGAAGAAGATTTGGGCTCCCAACTTCTTTCTCGATTCTTGCCCTTGTGCCCCCGCCCGTCGTGCGCTATCAATCTTTAGTGCGTCTTTATCCCGGAGAAGAGTGCGGGGTCTTCGCCGTATACGGTCATCCCAATGCGGCCACACTGGCGACCTACGGACTTTATGCCCTGCAGCACCGCGGGGAAGAGAGCGCCGGGATCGCCACATCGGACGGCAAGCGCCCCTTTCGGATTCACAGAGGAATGGGCCTTGTTTCGCAGGTCTTCGACTCGGCATCCCTTGCCTCCCTTTTCGGGCAGATTGCCGTCGGACACGTTCGCTATTCCACCACGGGCTCCAGCAATCTCGCGAATGCGCAGCCGATCGCCGTCGTCTGTTCGCAGGGAGAGCTGGCTTTGGCGCATAACGGCGATATTGTCAACGCGTCCGATCTTCGCGCACGCCTGGAAGGTCGGGGATCGATCTTCCAGACGACCACCGATAGCGAAGTCATTTTGCACCTCATGGCCCAGCGCGTCGGCAAGCCGGTGGAAGAGGCGTTTGTCTGGGCCTTGGATCAAACCGAAGGCGCTTACTCCATTGTGCTCATGACGAAGGACAAGATCCTCGCGGCGAGAGATCCCAAGGGATTCCGCCCCCTGTCGTTAGGGCGCCTGGATGATGGCTACGTCGTTAGCAGCGAAACCTGCGCCTTCGACCTTCTCCATGTGCAGTTCCTCCGTGACCTTGCGCCCGGAGAGGTGGTCTCGATCGATGCGGAAGGAGTACATACGCTACGTGCGCCGAAGCCAATGGATACAGCGGCTTTTTGCATCTTTGAATTTGTCTACTTTGCCCGGCCGGACAGCACGATTCATGGAGTAAACGTCAGCCAGGCCCGTATCCAGATGGGGCGCGAGCTCGCCCGACTTCATCCAGTCGAAGCCGATCTTGTCATCCCGGTGCCGGACTCCGGCAATTATGCGGCTCTCGGCTTTGCGGAGGAGGCAGGCATCCCATTCGACTTCGCGTTTGTTCGTAACCATTACATCGGCCGCACCTTCCTCCAGCCTACTCAACTCATTCGGGACTTCAACGTCCGCATCAAATTGAACCTTGTACAAGAATCGGTTCGCGGGAAGCGGGTCGTCGTGGTCGACGACTCGATCGTTCGAGGCACCACGGCTCGCGCTCGAGTCGCCAATCTCCGAGAAGCGGGAGCCGCAGAGGTTCACATCCGGGTCAGCTGCCCCCCTCACCGCTTTGCCTGCCATTACGGGATCGACTTTCCCGATCCTAGCTCCCTCCTGGCCAATCAGTTGACGGTGGACCGCATCCAGTCGTACTTGAATGCCGATTCTCTTGGCTATCTCGATATCGATGGTCTGCTCCGCGCATGCGGCTCACCGGAATCCGGCATGGGCTTTTGCTCCGCTTGTTTCACAGGCCGATATCCCGTTGCGTTTAACCGAGGACTGTACAAGGAGATCCTGGAAGGCAGCCAGCCGGCTCGGCTGGCAGCCAAATAGCGAGGCCTGCTCCCGTTTTTCTGGTTATGAATCGGTACAGCGAAGCGGGGGTCGACCTTGATCTGGCCGCCACGGTAAAGGCTGGCCTGCGCGGCATCGTCCGAAAAAGCACCCGCCCCGAAGTCCTCGGCGCAATCGGTGGTTTTGGAGGCCTCTTCCGACCGACCCTTTCGGCCTATCGAGAACCAATCCTGGTTGCGAGCATCGATGGCGTGGGCACGAAGCTCAAAGTCGCCGCGCTGGCCAACCGTCACCAGGGCGTGGGAGAAGACCTGGTCCATCATTGCGTCAACGACATCGCGACGACAGGAGCGGAACCGCTCTTTTTTTTAGATTACGTAGGAACCTCGCGGCTCGATCCAGTCAACTTTCGGGACATTCTGCGCGGGATGGCCCGAGCATGCCGCAGAGTCGGCTGTGCCCTCTTAGGAGGAGAGACCGCCCAAATGCCGGGAATGTACCGCGACGACGAGTACGATCTGGTGGGAGCCATGATCGGCGTGGTAGACCGGCAGGCCTTGCTCCCTAAAAAGGAAATTGAGGCGGGCGATCTCCTCATTGGCCTTCGCTCCACCGGTCTTCACACCAACGGATATTCCTTGGCGAGAAAAGTTCTATTCGAGGAAGAGAATCTTTCGTTGGGTATGCGCATCCCTGGTTGCCGTCTCACGTTGGGTGAAGAGCTTCTTCGGGTGCATCGCTGCTATCTGCCGGAACTTCGGCGCCTTCGTCAACTTCGCCTCCCGTTGCAGGGGATCGCTCACATTACCGGAGGAGGTCTGCCCGAAAACCTTCCGCGCATTCTACCGAAGCGGCTGGATGCGCGAATTGAGATCCAAAGCTGGCGCGTTCCCTCTCTTTTCCGCTTTCTGACCAAGGTCGGACAGATCTCACGGGAAGAAAGCTATCGAGTGTTTAATATGGGGATTGGGATGGTCCTGGTCGCGTCCGCCGTTCATGCCGAGCGCATCGCCCAAGCGGTTAACGGTCGAATCATCGGCAGGCTCGTGCCGGGCAAGGGACGCGTTCTCCTCTGCTAGCAGAACGCCGGTCGCTTTTTACGTAAACACGGGAATTGGAGGCGGAGGGAGTCGAACCCTCGTCTTCTCGTGGAACCTCGCTCGCTTCTACAAGTTTAGTGGCTCAATCATCAAACCGCGCATCGCCGCGAGCTAAGCCACCCGCAATGCAAACGATACGCCGTGCTTTTCCTTACGGTCCCTTCATGGAGCTCGCAACCATGAACGGATCGTCCGGCGATAATACACGCTTGCCTCGCCCGCACCGGAGCGATGCGAAACAAACGCTTGCTGTTCAGCGATTCGCTTAAGCAGCAAGGGCCAACTCATGGTCGGCAGTTATCTTCTTCGAGTGGGTTTTTTTACGAGGCCAACCCACTCACCAGCCCTCGACTTGCCACGAACGGGGATGCACGGGAATCGATTACCGTTTGCGCCCCCTTGGTTAACTGAGTAAAGAATAGGTTGGAGGCTGTTCCCTGTCAAATGGAGGCGATGATCCTCCCTTGAGAAACGTAAGGCTGGCGACCAGCGATCTCCACGTCGGTGGCCGTCGGTAAGGAGACCTGTAGTACTCTTCTCTTATGGTCGGCAATCCCAAATGGCCTCAGGGCGACGGCGAAAACGAGCGCCGAATCCGGCGGGGTCTGCTCCTATGCGCCCTTGCGCTCTTCGCGATCTCCATCATTCAATTCGCTCTCGGGCTGTTTGTCTCTCTTGGCGCCCGGATTTTCACGCGCTAGCTACCCGAGCGGACAGGCTGGCTAGCGGCGGCGTTGTAACGCGGTTTGGATGTCCCGTTTTGCTTCGATAGAGCGGAGCTCTTCCCTCTTGTCATGCTCTGCCTTCCCGACCCCCAGCCCGAGCAGAACTTTGATCGTCCCGTTCTTCCAGTAGAGTTTGAGAGGGATCAGCGCCCTTCCCTTGAGAGAGATCGCTCCAAAAAGTTTCCGAATCTCTGCCTTATGGAGCAATAACTTCCTCCGCGCCTTCGGATCGCGAGTCGTGAAGCTGGCGGCATTGGCATAGATCGGAATATTGGCTTGGTAAAGCCAAGCCTCGCCACGCTCGATCTGGGCGTACGCTCCCTCGAGCTGTCCCTTTCCCTGCCGGAGGGATTTAACCTCCGAGCCAAGGAGAACCAAGCCGGCCTCGTAGGTGTCGAGAAAGGTGTAATCCCTTCGAGCCCGGCGATTCACCAGCAGATCGACGACGGCTTTTCCACTCACTATGTTTCGAACGGCTTTTTCACTTGCATCGCTCAGGCTGAGGAGTGGGGCACCCCTCCCCAACTTCCCTCCTCCCGCGCTCACCGAGGGCCGCCGCCCAAAAGGAGTGGCTAAACCGTCGGTTCTTCTGAAACAAGAGAGGTGAACGCCGTCGGAACCTCCTCTGCGGGAGCCACCGTCAGCTTCCCGTCGGCAATCTCCTTCAAGGCAACTTGCAGAATACTCCATTGCGGATGGACTTCGACGAGGGGTCTAGCCCCTTTCGCCAGCAGGCGAACTCGGCTGGAGACTGCATTGATCAATACTTCAGGAGAGTCCATTTTCGCGAAAGCCGCGGAAAGCAGCGTGGTGATGGTATCCGTCACGGTTTTAGCCAAATCTTAGGTTAAGGGTGTAAAGCGTAAATCCATTCGCCGAAAAAAGCAATCTCTTCTCAAGAAAAGCATGACATCCGGATTTCTTGCTTCCCACCGAAGCGCTAAGACAGCCGCCGAACTCACGGGGCAACAAACAAGATGCGTCCGCAATTCTCGCAAAAGGCGATCTCCGCTGCCGCTTCCGCGCGCAAAAGGGTTTGCCGAGTCAGTTTCATGTGACAGCCTCCGCAACCCCCGTGAACAACGGGAACGATCGCATTCTCCCGACGACCGCTCACGAGTCTTTGATATCGAGCGAACAATGCCGGTTCCACGTCACTTTTTTTTGCTTCTCGCCACTTTTCGGTCTCGCCCAACAGGGTCGAAAGCCGCGATTCCTTGTCGGCCAGCTCTTTTCTCTTCCCTTGGATCTCCTTTTCCGCCTGCTCCACCTTCTGTTCCTCTTGCTTGACGTTCGCCTGCAAGACGTCGGCCTTCTCGAGCAGAAGCAAGACGTTGTCTTCTTCGCGCTCTACCTCACCATTGACCACAAGGATCTCATGCGAGAGCGCTTGATATTCCTCATTTTTTCGCGCCTGAAGCTGTTGCGCCTGATACCGGGCAAGCCGGCGCCGCAACTCCTCGATCTCTCCTTCCTTCTGGCGCCGCATGAGCTCTGACGCTTGTTGCTCGAGTTTGGCTTTATGCAGCTTTTGCTTTGCTTCCTCGAATTCCCCTTCCACCCGTTTTTTGGCAACGGGCAACTGGGCAAGCTCCGAACGAAGCCGCGCAATCTTCTGGTCTAGCTCCTGTAGCTCAATCAAGGGGGGCAGGTCCGGATGCATCTACCCTTCCCATACAGCCGACCGTGCGCAAAGGCAAGGGCCGCGCCCCCTTTTACTCCTGCCCGATGCATTCACCATAAGCGATAGACGACCTGAACCGAAGCCTGGATCTTCATCTCGCCACCGCTGATCGGGACGGGAGAGGGCGCATTCAGGGCAGATGCCATGGCAGAGCCGCGGAAACGTACCATCGGATGGATAGGTCCACCCCCTTCCTGGATGCTTAGGACTGGTCCCAATTGGACGCTGGATGCCTTGGCCAGACATTCTGCTTTCTCCCTGGCCTTTGCCATCGCTTTTCCCAGTAGCTCCCGATAAAGGGCCTCCACCCGGTCAGAGATCCATTCTACTCCGTTGATCTCGTCCACCCCGGCCCTAAAAAGGACAGCCAATAACTCCCCTACCCGAGAGAATTCCGCGAGCTCGATTGCTTCCGTCCGTATCACCCGATAAGCCGCTATCTGCTCCTTCCCTTCCCTCTTCCCCTTCCCTTCCGTCATGACCGGCGCGAGTCGAATCTCCGAAGTCCGCCAGGCTCTCTTCTTGCCTAGTGTCGCCTCGACCTGTCTCTGAACCTCGGCGAAACGCGCTTCGTCCTTCTTCTCGGCATCATCCGGCAACTTTCCTTCGCTGAGGATCACAAACTCGACTACCGCCCGATCGATGGGAGCGCGCTCCTCTGCCTCGGCGTGGACACGGACCGACCGAACGCTCTCCGGTTCTGCCCACGCCGGGCGGATGCCGCCTATACCGGCCCAACCGATCCACAGGCAAACCAGCGCGCTCATTGACCGCCGGATTCTTTGCCCATTCATTACAACCTACTGAAGCTCAATTGGTTATCCACACCGTAGAAAAGCCCAGTGCCTTTTTTTCTTCCGCTGTAATAAGCGCAGAAAACAGACGCGCTTTTTACGCTCCTCCGTGTTAACTGGCCATTTGCCGCGGCCAGCTTGGAGTGACCCGAACAAACCACGATGCCTCTCCTCGCCCAAGCGCCAGACGCAAACTCCTGCCGCTTCAAGACGGGGCCTCAAAGAGGAACACACGAGGAACACACCTGCGCGGTACAGGGTTTGAACCTGTGACCCCTACCGTGTCAAGGTAGTGCTCTACCACTGAGCTAACCGCGCTCAATCACATCACACTAGCCACCTCCTGGGCCTGGCGCAAGGAAAGAATCGCGCGAGCACCCCTTCCTTTTCTCGCCACATTATCCCATTCCGTGCTAAACGATAGATATGCTCGCGTTACACCTTGCTTCCACCAATCCGCACAAGCTCAATGAGTTCAAGAGGCTTTTCTGGCCTTCAGCCACCCTGCTTCCAACTCATTATCCATCCATGTTACATCCATGGATTGAAGATGGCCTTACGTTCATGGATAATGCCATCAAAAAGGCACTAGCCTATGGTTCAGGCCGGACCGGCCTGATTCTTGCCGACGACTCCGGCCTCTGTGTCGCGGCGCTCGGAGGAGAACCGGGCGTCCATTCTGCCCGCTACGCCGGCCCACACGCAAGCGATGCGGACAATCGACGCTTGCTTCTGGCTCGCCTGGAGCACTTGCCCGTGGAAGCACGTGAGGCCACCTTCTGGTGTGCCTTGGCCCTGGCGTGCGATGGCGAGATCTTGACCACCGTCGAGGCCAGCTGCCCGGGAAGGATCGCCCTGCTGCCCGCCGGCAGCGAAGGGTTCGGTTATGACCCGCTCTTCGTTCCCTCAGGCGCTGCTACTACCTTCGCGCAGATGGCTCCGGCCGAAAAGGATCGGTACAGTCATCGGGCACGGGCGGTTGCGCAGCTTCTCTCTGCCCTCCCTGCCGAGTGTTCCGGATAAGCCGCCCTTCGCCGCTTTCTCCCGCAATCCTCTCGACCTCTCCCCACGGCTTGGACCAGAATCCCGCAATGAAAGCGTTGATCCTGGCGGCGGGTAAAGGCACTCGCATGGGTTCCCTGACCACGGACCTCCCGAAGCCAATGCTCTCCGTCGGCGGGCACCCAGTGCTGGAATGGATCGTCCGCGGGCTGCGCGACTCTGCCGGCATCACCGAGTTTTGTCTTGTCGTAGGCCACCAGAAAGAAAGGATCGTCTCTCATTTCCAGGACGGCGCCGCCCTTGCCGTTTCCATCACCTACCGGGAACAGGCAGTCCTCGATGGCACCGGCCGCGCACCTCTCCTCGCACGTGACTGGGCGCGGGGCGAGCCCTTTCT
>JAQTUK010000057.1 GCA_028710285.1 Methylacidiphilaceae bacterium
GATGCGTTTCCCATCCGCGCTCCTCGGTCCACCAGCCGCGGGAGGGGAAGGACGTGCCGAAGCCGAGGGCGGCGCGTCCGACGCCTGCAAACCAGGTCGCCAGATCCTGGACGAAGAAGCCCGATTCGCATCGGAAGGTTTCCCGGAGGCCCGGAAGGGCATCGAAGGTGCGGCCAAGGAAGATGGGGAGCCACGGATAGGTTTTGTCGGGAAGCAGCAGGAAGTCGAGGAGTGCCTCCTCGAGTTGGCGACCATGGCTGCCAGTTTGGACGGCTGCTCGGAAAGCCGGCTGCTCCTGCAGCCAGTCGACAAGAAAATCCGGAATGGCGCAGTCGTTCGAAAGTCCGAGCCGGGAATTCGGCAGATCCTGCCGTTCGGCAGCTTTGGGTCGCAACGAGGAGAGATAGTCCTGGTACAGTGCCCAGAGCTGGGGCAGGGCCCTTCCCGATGGGAAGCGGGTCTTCCACTCTTCTTCCAGCTGCGGCAGATGCGTTTCCCATCCGCGCTCCTCGGTCCACCAGCCGCGGGAGGGGAAGGACGTGCCGAAGCCGAGGGCGGCGCGTCCGACGCCTGCAAACCAGGTCGCCAGATCCTGGACGAAGAAGCCCGATTTGCAATGGAAGGTTTCCCGGAGGAGGCCCGGAAGGGCATCGAAGGTGCGGCCAAGGAAGATGGGGAGCCACGGATAGGTTTTGTCGGGAAGCAGCAGGAAGTCGAGTAGCGCCTTCTCGAGGTCGTCCTCCTGCGATCCCGCTTGGATGATCGCCTGGAAAACCGGCTGTTGCCGCAGCCAGTCGCGGAGAAATTCTGGGATCGCATAGCCGCCGCTTAGCCCGAGGCGGGCACTGGCTTGGCTCCATCGCTCGACCCCTTCAGACCGCAAAGAGGAAACATAATCCTCGAGGAGAGCCGAGACGGCGGAAGGGATCCCCTGGGTTCGGAACCGGGTGTCGTACTTCGAGAGGATTTCCGGCTTCCGCCAGTCGAAGCCGCTGAAATGAAAGAAGCGGACGGGAAGCCCTCCCGCGCACCGGGGAGCTTCCGCTCCCAGCCAGGAAAGACCGCGATACGGAAGGTTCCAATAGGCAAGATTGTAGCCCGGGTGGCGCAGCACCATGCTTTCGGAAACGAAGCAGGGAGCGTAGTTGAGCCAAGCTTGGTCGTGGCAGCTCGAGGGGAGGCAATCGAGGACGAGAGTCCGCTCCCACCAGTCGAGAAAGGAGTGGGTTTCGGGCGTATTCCGCATGGCGAGAAAGCCCCCGTTAAAGGCGCCCGCCTGGCGAATGATCCCCTCGTTCGGCAGAAGACCGTCCTGAGGTAAAGGGTGGGTGAGATGCGGGGTTAGCACGAGCGCATACCGGGAGAGGGCCTCCTGGACCTCGGGAAACTCCGAATAGACCTTGATATCGGCATCGAGATAAAGGACCGTGTCGAAACCATCGGCGAAGAGCCGGCGGAACCCGAAGGGCTTGATCGAGTTGGTCGCCTCGAACAGGTCGTACCAAACGAAGCGGCTGGGCAAGTCGGGGAGGCTTAGCTCCTCGATCGATCTTTGGATAGCAACACCGTCAGAAAAGGCAGAAGGCCCGCCATCCCGATCCACGACGAAAACATGCCGTTCCCAGAATGGGTCGTGGCGGGCAAGGCTGGTCAGCAGCACCCGCGCGTGGGCGATTCGGTCGGGGGTAGCCAGGGTGAAGACAGCAGCTCGTCCGAAGCGCGGATTCGATCCCGCGGAACAGGGCGTGATCTCTTGTTCCTTGCTCGCCAGCGCCATCGACAAATGTGTTCCCTCCTTATCCGATCGACTGGCCTAGGCCAAGAGGAAAAGCCGACCCGATCAATCTGCGTTCGAGCCATCCAGCCGGTCCCCCGAGCGATGGAACAAGGCCCTGCGCGCATTCCGCAGCTTCTGCTCCCAACGCCGCAGTCGAACCCCCAGGCGCCAGATTCGGGAGCGGTGGATGCGGGAAAGCTCGTCTCGCGCTTCCCAAAGCTCCTGCTCCTTCTGATTGAGGATGTTCTGAAGGCGATCCCGCTGGTCCCGAGCGGCCTCGATCTCCTGGCGAGTCGCGCATCCTTCCCGCCAGAAGGCCTCGGCCTGGGCAAACTTGCCCTGGGTCAGCAAGAGCGCTCCGGAAAGGGAGGGGAAGGCTTTCCGGTACGGGCGCAGGGCGCGCAGCATTCCCGCCGCGAGACTCGTTCTTGCGTACATCCCCTCCCTGGACCTTCGGTACCAGAACAGGGGCTCTGGGACCATCTCGAGGGGAAAGCCGGCAAGAACGGCGCGCCCGAAAAACTCCCAATCCTCGCAGGGGACAGAGCGCGCATCGCTGAAGCCGCCGATGGCCTCAAAGGCATCCCGCCGAACGAGGGCGTTGGCGTCGCCAAAGAGGTTCCAGAGGACTCCAAGCGAGAGTGCAGGCCCGAGGGGTGCAAAAACATAGCTGCTCCTCCCCTCCGCTCCCAAAGCTTCCTTCCCCTCAAACTCTCTCTGGGCCGAGGTCAAGATGGCCGCCCCGGTGCGCAGGGCGACCCGGACGAACGTTGAGATTTCGTGAGGCTCGGCGAGGTTGTCATCGTCCATGAAGAGGAAGAATTCCCCTTTCGCCTCTCGGACGGCCCGGTTCCGGGCGGCGCCCAGGTAAAGGTTGGGCTGGCGCACGATCCGCCAGCCGCGCTCCGTGAACTCGGCCTCGATCTTATCGAGGAAGGCCGCTGCTTCTTGGGTCGCGCTCCCGTCATCGACAAGGACGACCTCGAAGTTTGGGTAGTCCTGGGCACGGAGCGATTCGAGCGCTTGGGCCAGGAGGGAGGGGCGATCATGGTGCACGAGGCAGACGCTCACCTTGGGAGGATCGAACGGGCCGACCGACGGCTCTGCTTGCGGAGAAGGCAGGGCGGTCAGCCAATCGGTCCAGCCTTTCCGAATCTCGGACGGATCGATCGGGGCTTTCGGAGCCGCGATGCCCAGGCGCAGCGCCTCCCGGAGCCTGGCGGCCAGCGCTTCGGGGTTGCCCGGAATGAGCGGCCAGCGCTGCCCGGCCAGCGCTTCTTCGCTTCCGTTCGCTCCCACCCGGAGAACGGGGATCCGCAAGCAAGCGCACTCCCAGGCCGCCAGGGAAAGCCCTGGGGAGGCGGAGCCGACCACGGCAAGACGCTTTCCCTCCCGGAGGTAGCCGAGCGCCTCTTCTCGCTCGACCTGGCCTAAAATTTTCCAGTCATGGGGCCAGCCGGCCACTCGACGCGCGACATGCTCCCGTCCAGGAATACCCTCGATTCGACCGGAGCGGCCCAGAAAGGTGATTCGAAGTTTCCCGGTCCCGGACGCCGGGAGGCGGTCGATCCCCTCGCAGAAGATCCGGAGCCTCTTCCGCGACTCCAGAGGACTGAAGAAGACGATTTCCTCCGGAACGAAGGGCTCTTTTTCCTCCTTCCGCAGAGACAAGAGAGAAGCGGGGAGCGGCGGCGGCAAAGAGCGGCGGTCTTCGGGAAAGATCCAGCCCTCGGCTTCGAGCGATCGGAGCAAAGCCTCGCTGGTGGCAGCAACCCCGTCGGCGAGCCGAGCGCTCTCCCGCTCGAGAAAATCGGCGATGAGCAGCTCATGGTCTTCCACGAGCTCGGTGTTGTCGAGGGTGCGGCGCAAGGTTGGGCTGTGGAGGAGAACGCCCAGCGGAAGCGGCCGGAAGCCCAAGCCCTGATGTTTCGCCAAGAGAGCGTAGTAACCCAAGCCACCCCGGTCACAGAAAACGACGCGATCGAACTCCGCCGCATGTTGCCGTAGCCAGACGTAGGCTTTATAAGCTCGGGAAGAAGAGCGGGGCCATTCGAAGCAGCGGATCGCCGGTTCCGGCAAGGGAACCACCCGCACTCTCCGGTGAGCATATTTCGCCGTCCAAGCCGTCGATACTTGGGTTTCTTCCCGTTTTTCGGGTGCCAGCACGACCGTCACCTCCAGGCCTGCCTCCGCCAGGGTTTCGGCGAGCGAAGCGACAAGAGAACCAAGGCCGCTACTGGGACCGACTCCCGCCAGCTCGCCGGTGAGCAAGCCGACGCGCAAGCGGGCCGACTGGGACCGGGAAGGAGGGGGAAATGGTGGGATCTCCATCGGGAAAAAGAGTGGGATCGAAGAAGGGTAAGCATAGCGCGGCTGCTCGAGATCCGTCTATGTGATTTTCCTCCGAGCCCAGAGGAAACCGCGGTTGGAGCCGAGGGAAGGCCGGCTTGCGGGAAAAGAAAAGTCCGACAGCCTGCTAGGCCCGAAAGAGCATCATCCGCTGGCCTCGAGGATGCTGCCATTCCCCGATGTAGCGCGGATGCCAGCCGTGGCGGGCACCGAAGCCTTCCATCTCTTCCCGGGTATAGGCGAAATAGCCCAGGGAGTGGCTGGCGCGCGGATTCCGGCTCGGGGTGGGAGCCTCGAAGAAGGTCGCGTAGAAGGCCCCGTCCGGGAGCATGACGCGACGCAGCTTGGCCAGACAGCGTTCAAGGTCCCGCGGGCAGAGGTGGGTAAAGAGGGATTGCGCGAGCGCCCATTGCGGCCGACGCGAAAACCGGTGGAAGGCGAAGGAGCCCGAGGCAAGCAGTTCCGGCCGCTTTTCCCGCAGGAGATCGGCTCCGAGCTCGCGCTTACCCGCTTCCAAAAGCAGCGCTTCCTTGTCCATCCCAAGATAGTGGCCGGGCTCCAGATAGCGGATGAAGCGGATGCCGCCCCGGAGACAGCCGCAGCCGATGTCGAGCAGCACATGCTCCGGCCTGAGCCCCTGATCGAGCAGGAAGCGGAACTGGAGTTCGCCGAGTTCCTCCCACAGGCCCCCCACGTACTCCTTGGGTCCAAGTGTCTCGATTCCCTCGGCACCTTCGGGAAGCAGCTCCGGAGGAAGACCCACTGCTCGGCGCCAGGCTTTCCTCAGGGCGACGAGCGCCCGTCCGGCAAATCGCATAGAGGCTCTATATCGGCTAGCAGGATGAAAGAACAAGAGGATTTCCAGGTGCGGCTGATCCGGCAGCGGCTTGAGCGGCGAGGGAGAGATGGCATAGAGTTTTCACTTGCGCCTCCAGGTGCGGCGTGGCCAGCATGAGCGATTACCCTGATGAAATCACGAGCCATCCTCGTCCTTGGGATGCACCGCTGCGGGACCAGCGCGATTACGCGATGCCTCGGCTTTCTGGGAGCGGAGCTCGGCTCGGACTTCCTCGCGCCGGCCGGGGACAATCCGACCGGCTTCTGGGAGGACAAGAGGTTTCTCGCGATCAATCGACGGCTGACCGAGGCGCTCGGAGAGGAGGCAGACAGGTGGTGGGAGCATTGCGCACCCCTGGAGATTCCGCTGTCTTCCTCCGCAGTGCGCTCCTTGGTCTCCGAGGCCGCCCGGGAGATCCAGCGGAGGTTTGCCTCTTCCGGGTGGTGGGCCTTCAAGGATCCGCGGACCCTCCGGGCGTTCCCTTTTTGGCAGGAGGCGCTGTCGCAGGCCGAGGCCCAGATCGAGCAGGTGGTGGCCGTTCGTCATCCGCTGGCGTGCGCACAATCGCTTGTGCAGCGCGACCAGGGTCCGGAGGATCGATCCCTCCTGCTTTGGACGAGCCAGTATCTTGGCCACTGGCCTCGGGTGGCGGCCCGGCCTTTCGTTGCGGTCGATTACGACCGGCTCCTGGAAGAACCAGAGCGGGAGTTGCGGCGGCTGAGCGATCGGCTGGGGCTCCCTTGGCGCCCGGAGGCGGTGGCCGAGGCGCGCAGCTTCCTGCGGCCAGACCTCCGCCATGCGCGCTTGGAGCCGAAGGATCTGCAAAATCGGTTCGACATTCCGCCCCTGGTCGTGGAGACCTTCGAGGCACTCAAGGACCTTTGCATCGATCGCGAGGCGAAGGCGGCTTCCGCCCGGATGCTGGCCCTCCACGCGGAGTTCCGTCGATTGGTTCCGCTGCTCCGGACGCTGGATTCGCAGACGATGCTCGCCGAGCGGTTGGAGCGGGAAGGATTCTGGCAAGAGCAAATGGCCGAGTGGCGGAGAGGGGAGTCGGCCCTCAAGGCAAAGCTGGAAGAGGCAAGGGCGATCCTCGCGGTGCGAGAGCGGGAGCTCTCCGCCTTGCAGAAGCAGATGGTGCAGATGGAAGCGTCGCGCACCTGGCGGTTCTCCCAGCGGGTACGCGGCCTGGAACGTTCCTTGCGAAGATTGCGGAAGCGACTGCTCGGATCGCGATCCGATGTCTCGGGATGAGGCAGGAGGCTGGCCGCGCCGTGGGTTTTCCCTATCTTCGGAGCCATGCGGATGAGGAGAGCACCGCGATGACGTCGGACCGGGGAGAAGAATCAACCGGCCTCCAAGGGGAGCAGGAGGAAGTGGCCAGAGGCAGCGGCCTTTTGGAGATCTTGCCCTGGTTTGCGATCGCCGCCGAGCGTCCGCTCTTTCTTTCCGGCCTCTCCCGTTGGACAGGGCACATCCCCTTTGCCTTCTGGTCGGTCGCGGCTCTGCGGCCAAGGGTGCTGGTGGAGCTGGGGACGATGGCGGGAGACTCCTATCTGGCCTTTTGCCAGGCGGTGCAGGCGCTCTCCCTCCCCACCTTGTGCCACGCCGTCGATCATTGGCGGGGAGATGCCCAGGCAGGTTTTTATGGAGATCCAGTCTATGAAGCGCTGCGGCGATTCCACGACCCCCGCTATCGCCATTTTTCGCGTCTGCTCCGGATGGACTTTGACGAGGCTGCGGGACTTTTTCCGGAGGAGAGTATCGACCTGCTCCATATCGACGGCTGCCACCGGTACGAGGCGGTCCGGCACGACTTCTTTCATTGGCTGCCCAAGTTAAGCCGGCGTGCGGTGGTCTTGCTCCACGACGTGACCGAATGGCGAAGCGGCTTCGGCGTCTGGCGGCTATGGAACGATCTGCGGGCGGTCTATCCTTCGTTTCTCTTTCCTCACGCCCACGGGCTGGGGGTGCTTTCGGTCGGCCCTGAGCCGCCGGAGGCAGTTCAGAGGCTGGTGACTCTTTCCGGCAGCCGGGCGGCCCGGGTGCGCTGGTGGTTTGGCCGCTTGGGGGAGCGGGTCGCGGCGGATCCGCAGGCGGGCGCGGACAAGCAGCAGGACGGGGGAGGGTGCTCCAAGAGCGGGGAGATTCGGGATTCCGCGCTGGCGGAGCCTTCGGTGATGCTCGGGAAGATTCAGAGCGATCCGGCATGGCGGCTTCTCGGCGGGATGCGTCTGCTCTCCCGGCGATCGGGGGAGCTTCTGGTTCGGGCGTGCGCACACGCGCGCGACCTCGCCGACGAAGGGCTTCCGACCTCAAGCCGGTGGCAGGCGCTGGCGGATTTAGAGCGGGCGACCGAAGGCCTGGTGAGCTCGGGAAGCTTTCGTTCCTTCGCCTCCTTGGCGACGACTTCCCGGCGCCTGGTTCGCGGGGACCGGGAAGGGGTGGCCGCCCGTCTGCGGGACGCGCTGCGGAGGAGTTTCCGGATTCTCTTGCCTGCGGCCGGCGCCGGGGAAGCGCTTCCGTGGCGGGACAGCTTAGGATTTCCGCTGGAGAGGGCTGCCGATAAGGAGGTTGCGCGGGAGCGCTACCGGAAGGCCTTGGAGGAATTTCTTCAAGGAAGCGACCGGCTCCGCCTCCCTTCAGCTTCGGAGCCGGAGCTATCGATCGTGATCGTTCTCTACAATCAAGCCGAGCTCACCTATGCCTGCTTGCGCTCCTTGGAGATCCATCTGGCGCTTCCGGCGGAGGTGATCGTGGTGGACAATGCCTCCACTGATCGAACCGGGGATCTCTTGGCACGGGTCGAGGGAGCTCGCATCTTTCGCAATCCGGAAAACCTCCATTTCTTGCGGGCGGCCAACCAGGGGGCAGCGGCCGCCCGAGGGCGCCTGCTGCTCTTTTTGAACAACGATGCGCAGGTCGTTCCGGGGACGATCGAGGCCGCCCGGAATGCGCTGGAGAGCGACCCTTCGGTCGGCGCGGTGGGAGCCCGGATCGTCAATCTCGACGGTCGGCTTCAGGAGGCGGGATCGTTCTTCTGGGGGGAGGGAAGCCCGCAAGGCTATGGGCGGGGCGATAGCCCACTGCGAAGGGATTATCTCTTCCGAAGGGAGACGGACTATGGTTCGGGAGCCTTTCTCCTCACGCGCTCCTCTCTCTTCCGAGAGATGGGAGGATTTGACGAGGTCTTTGCCCCCGCCTATTTCGAGGAGTCCGACTATTGCGTTCGGCTCTGGGAAAAGGGGCTGCGGGTGGTTTATGAGCCCGAGGCGGTGGTGCTCCATTGGGAATTTGGCAGCTCCGCGTTGGGTCAGGCCACGGAATGGATGGGGCGAAATCGGAAGATCTTTCTGGAGCGCCACCGGGCTTTCCTGCGGGGGAGGGAGGCCCCTCGGCCCGGTCCGCTTCTGACACCTCCCTCCCCGCGAGAGAGGGTCCGCTTGCTCTACATCGACGACCGGATCCCGCATCCGGAATTGGGAGCGGGCTATCCCCGAGCCAACGCCGTCCTGCGGGAGATGGTCGCCTGGGGTGCGCAGGTCGCCCTCTTTCCCATGAGCGATACCTCCGAGGATTGGGAGGAGATCTATTGGAGCGTGCCGCGGGAGGTCGAGGTGCTCCGCGGGATGGACGCCTCTTTGCTCCAATCCTACCTGGAGGCTCGGGTCGGCGCTTACGACCTGGTCTGGATTTCCCGGCCTTACAACATGGCTCGGCTCGGCGAGAGGGATCGGGAGAAGAAGCTCCTCGGCGGCACCCGCCTGGTCTACGACGCCGAGGCCCTCTTTGCGCTCCGGGAGATCCGGGAGGCGGAGATTTTGCAGGGGAAGCCGCTGTCCAGGAAGGAGGGATCCGAGCGGATCGAGAAGGAAGTCGCCTTGGCCCGGAATGCCGACCGGGTGGTGGCGGTTTCGGAAGAGGAAGCGCAACAGTTCCGGCGGCAGGGGATTGCCGAGGTGCGGGTGATCGGCCATGCCCTTCCGGCCGCTCCTACCGCGGCGCCTTTTGAGGAACGGAAGGATTTTCTCCTCGTAGGAGCGGTGCATGACTTGGAAAGTCCCAACGGCGATGCCCTGCTCTGGTTTGTCCAAAAGGTGTTGCCCCGAATTCGGAGAGAGTGGGGGGAGGCCGCTCCTCGGGTAGTGATTGTCGGTTACGGCACCGATTCCCCGGAGCTTTTGCGTCGCCTCGGGCCCGAGGTCAGCGCGATCGGACCCGTAGCCGACTTGGGTCCCTATTATGAACGGACTCGCGTCTTCCTCGCCCCGACCCGCTTTGCGGCAGGGATTCCGATGAAGGCGCACGAGGCCGCCGCCCGAGGGGTGCCCATCGTCGCCAGCGATTGGATTGCCCGGCAGCTCGGCTGGGCGACGGGAGAGGAGCTCGTGTGCGCTCCGGTCGAAGATGAGGAAGCCTTTGCGGAAGCCTGCCGAAGGCTCTATACCGATCGCTCGCTCTGGGAGCGGGTGCGGGCCGGCGCATTGTCCGCGGTATCCCGCGATTGCAATCCGAAGCGCTTTTCCGAGGCGATCCACGAGTTGCTGGACGAGCTCGTCGGACAGAAGGGGCGGCGCTGAGGAGCCAGTGAGGTCGCGGCCGGGCGAGCTCCGGAGCGAGGAAAGCCCCTAGGGAGCGCTTCTGGCCCGTTTGTGACTATCGGGCAGGATTGCCCGCTTCTGCCAGCCTGCCGTTCACGGCGAGTCCTTTCTCCTGTTCCAGGTAGAAGAGCACCTCCCGAGCCACCGCCTCGGGCTCGATCCCCGTCAGGCAGGCCTTTGCGTGCGGACAGTGGCCTGAATAGCAGGGAGAACAAGAAATCGGGATGCGGAGGAGGCTCACCCGGCTGCCTACCGGATGGGCCATCTTCCAACTCACGACGCCGGAAAAAGCCGTCACGGTCGGAATGCCCACGGCGGCGGCAATGTGGGTCAATCCCGAATCGTTTCCGACAAAGACGGAAGCCGTCGCGAGGAGGCTTGGGATCTCTTCTAAAGAAGCTTGCCCGACCAGGTTCCGGCAGCGTGCGGGCGGAATGTCGCGAAGAAGCTCTGCGGCGGCTTCCCGTTCCGCGGGACCCCCTATGAGCAGGACGGTGCAATCGTTGGCACCGGTCAGGATCGCGCAGAGTCGGGCAAAATGCTCGACCGGCCAGGCCCGGACCGGGTCCCCGCAGCCGGGAGCGACGGCGACGAGCCGTGGCAGGCCGTCGCCCGTCCCCGCAGAAGTCCCTCGCAGGAAGCCGGGCAAAGAAGAGCAGGGATCCTGGAGGGCCGCCCGGATCGCCTCGACGAGGAGACGCGCCGAAGACCGGCGGTGTGTCGGGGCCTGGTCGTCCCCCGCCAACTCGCCGTTCGGTAGCGCGATATCGAGGACGACGTCGGTTTCGGGGGCGGCAAATCCCGCGCGAATCTTGGCCTGCACGTGAGAGAGAAGAAAGCGGGTATCGGCATCGGTCCGCAGGTCGACGGCCAGATCGAACTCTCCCAACGAGCGCGTGATCATGGCAAACCGCTGTCCTTCCAAGGCGCTGGCTCCGCGCCATTCCCCGGAGCGCTCCGGGAAGAAGGAAAACGGGACGATCTGCTGGAAGTAGCCGGTCCTTTGCGCCAAAGGGAGATTCCAGGGGCCGCACAGAAGGGTGATTTCCGCATCCGGCCAGGATCGGCGCAACAGTTCGTTGGCGACCGTTCGGTTGATGAAGTCGCCGATGTGGTCGAGTTGGAGCACCAGGATGCGCCGGATTGCGCCGACACGCCCGCGAAGTCCTTGGATTCCCGATAGGCGGAGGACCTGGAGGGGGCCGCGGGTTGGCTTCGGTTTTGCCTCCTTTCCGTCGACAGGGGCTTGGATGGGCTCCTCTGCCGCCCTCCTTTTTCCGGAGAAGGCCGAGCGCAGCGCCCGCTCGACTTGGCGCAGCGGCTCGCGTTCCCGTTTCCGGTGCATCCGGTCGACCATCCCTTGGAGCTGCTTGCAGTAGGTCTGAAGCTGCTTGGTTTGTCCGCGGAGAGTGCGGAGTTCCTCCAGGAGTGCTGATGTAGAAACCGTGAAGTCGTCGAAGACATTGGGAGGCAGAGCGAGACGCTCCCGGAGCGCCATCCGCTCTTTTGCCAGGTAAAATCGGTTGAGGCCGTCGAAGTAGACGAGGACGTAATCCTTGGATAAAAGGAGAGGCTCCCACTTCTCATGGGTAGGCTCCTGGCTGTTCGGCCTCGTCGCTTCCACCAGGACGATCCAGGGCCGAACGAGCTGGAAGGAAAACCCCTGTAATACCTCCGCCTCCGCTCCCTCGCAGTCGATCTTGAGGAAGTGGATTGCGTCGATCCGGTACTCCTCAACGATCTCGTCGAGCGTCCGGACGGAAACGGATCGGGATTGGGATGCTAGGCCGAGTTGCTTCTGGTGGGCGAGGGCCTCCTGCTCGACGAAGGTGCTCAATCCCGATCCGGAGATCAGCCAGATTGGGCGTTCTCCGCTCCGGGCCCCGGCCGCGACCGGGAGATTGATGTCGCAGGGCCTCGCCGCCGTAAGTCTCTGCCAGAACTCAGGATCGGGCTCGAGGTTGATTCCCCTCCACCCATGGTCGTAGAAGTGCTTGGTGACCGAACCCTCTGCCGGGTCTGCGGCTCCGACGTCGACGTAGAAGCCCAGCGGGATGTCGGCAAGGGCCCTTCGGAGGATCACGTCCTCGAAGTTCTGCGCATAGGAAATCCAGGCCATCTTGTCTCCGAGCTAGGGCCGTGGAGTGGACACAGGCCCGCCTTCTAATCGCGTTTCCCAGGGAAGGCAAGTTTTTTCCAAGATCTTTGTCGTAGACAAGTGAAGTGACCGCTTGGGTATTGGGAGCGGGAGAGTTCATGAGATGGGGGCATGGACGGTTTCGGCGAAGCGGAAGGATGGCGGGTCATGAAGGTTCAGGAGGTGATCGTTTGTTCTCAAAGCGGTCAGTTTGACGTGTCCTTTTGACGTGTCTTCGACAGTCTTTTTCAAGATCTCCTTGTCATCGACATGCCAGCGGCCGGTGCGGGGAGCTGATTGCTTGGGGCGCGCAGGTCACCCTTTTCCCGATGCGCGATACTTCCGAGGAGTGGGAGGAGATCTACTGGAGCCTGCCGCGGGAGGTCGAGGTGCTCCGGGGAATGGATTCCTCCTTCCTCCAAGCCTACCTGGAGGCTCGGTCCGGCGCTTACGACCTGATCCGGATCTCCCGGCCGCACAATATGGCCCGGCTCTGCGCGGTGGATCGGGCGAAGAAGCTCCTGAGCGGGGCCCGCTTGGTCTACGACGCGGAGGCCGTCTTTGCGCTGCGGGAGATCCGGGGTGGCGAGATTTTGCAGGGAAGGATTCTGCCGGAAGAGGAGGCGCGGCCGCGGATCGGCGAGCAGATCTCGCTCGCTCGGCAGGCGGACCGGGTGGTGGCGGTTTCGGAGGAGGAAGCCTGCGAATCCCGGCGGCAGGGAATCGCGAATCTTCGGGTGACCGGCCATGCCGCTCCGCCCGCGCCCACCGCGCCGTCCTTTGCGGAACGAAAGGATTTCCTCGTGGTAGGAGCAGTGCATGGCCTGGAAAGCCCCAACGGCGATGCCCTGCTCTGGTTTGCCCAAAAGGTGCTTCCCAAGGTATGCGGAGGCTGGACGGATGGGCAGCCTCGCTTTCTTGTCCCCGGCTGCGGCACCGACTCTCCGGAGCTATTGCGCCGTCTCCGGCCCGAGGTCACGGCAATCGGGCCCGTGGCCGACTTGACTCCCTATTTATGAGCGGGCTTTCGTCTTCCTCGCCCCGGCCCGCTTTGCGGCAGGGATTCCGAGGAAGGCGCATGAGGCGGCCGTCCCGGCTTGCCGATGCGGTCACGAGCGATCTGATTCGCCCGCCAAGCTGGGTTGGAGACCAGCGGTGAGGCGCTCTTGAGTGCTCCCGTGACGGATGGGGAAGCCTTTGCGGCAGCCTGCCGAAGGCTCTATACCGATCGTCTTCTCTGGGAGCAGGCACGAGCCGGAGCCTTGGCCGCGGTATCCCGCGATTGCGATCCCAAGCGCTTTTCGGAGGCGATCCACGAGCTGCTCGACGAACTCGTCGGACAGGAGAAGGACGGGAGTGGGTCGGCATGCCGATCGGGGGGAATGGGCGGAGGCAATCTCTCGCCGGCGTCCCGAGTTTTATGACGCGTCCGTCGAATCGCCGGCGCGGGATGCATCGGGAGAGGAAGGAGGAAACGGCGAGCAGGCGCGGGCCTTCCGCGCGCACACTCATGCATGGGCGATGGGGAAGCGGCCGAAAAAACCTGTCGAAGACATGTCAAACTGACCGCTTTGAGAACAAATGATCTGACCGTTTCGGTTGTTGGCTTGTTGTTTCTTTTGGGGTTCTTGCCCTTGCCCCGGGGCAAGGGCAAAAAGTTCTCGTCGC
>JAQTUK010000194.1 GCA_028710285.1 Methylacidiphilaceae bacterium
ATCGCGACCAACAGCGGCAGCACGCTCTTCGTCGATCTCCCGGGGACGATCACCAACAATGCCGGAGCGACCATCTCCAACGTGGGCGGCTCGGTTCGCCTCTATGCGGGTAGCGCCGATCTCCCGCTCTTCGCCGGAGTGGGAGGAGGGGCCGTGATCAACCATGGCTCGGTCATTGCGTTTAAGAACGTCTTGCTCGCAGCGTCCGACCCGGATCACGTGGGGCCGAACCCCGGCGGTGGGGTGTTTAGCGACGGGCAGATCCAGATCCTGGCATCGGACGCTCATACAAGCTCCTTCCTCTACATTGCCAGCTTGACGGGCAACGCGTTCCTGGGCGGCACCGTGACGACTCCGCACGATCCGGCGGGTCTCAACCTCGCGGTCTTCCAGTCTGGTCCCACTCCCGCGGCGACGTTTACGCTGGGAACCAACGTGACGGCCGACAGCGTCACCTTCACCGGCGGGAGCCTGAGGGGTCCGGGAACAGTCACGACCAACACGCTCAGCCTGAATGACTTCGTCGGGAACGTGAACAACGTCACCTCGCCGACGAACTACCTGGCCAACGGATTCCACGTTGCCAACGGGTCAAGCGGGAATACGCACATCGCCATCGACTTGGCGAGCCATGGCGAAGGCAACCCGACCGGACGGCAAGTCGTGAACCTGAACGTGTCGGGCAACGCGACCCTCAGCTCGGGCGTTACGTCGACCTTCGGGAACGGCCTTGGGCCGGCGGGAATCCTGCCGACCGAGGCGAACGTGGGGAGCAACCTGCTCGTTCAGGCCAGCGGCAATATGACCGTGAATCCGGGCAACGTTCCGTTCAACTATGCGCTCTCCCATGGCGCGCTGGGGACCAACGGGTTCGTCTTCCCGGGCGGGATCGTCCTGATGGCGGGGAAGACGCTCACGCTCAACACCGTGGTCGACAACGGCTACGCGCCGACGGTCGCGGCGGGCCAGGGGATCTTCTTCCAGGCTCCGCACATCGTGACGAGCGCTCCGGTGATCACGAACGGCAACGCGTGGGTGAACTTCAGCACGGCACCCTCGACCGTCCCGACGATCTACGGGGTGACCCCGGCGCTGACGGTTTTCCCCTTGGCGTCGTACACCATCGTGACGAATCCTTCCGCTTACCACATCCGTTCCTACGCGCCCTAGGGGCATAGGAACCCGGATCTGGTGGATTCGAGGGCAGGGGGGCTTCGGCTCCCCTGCCTGCTTTCTAACGTGTCCCACCTCCGATCCCACCGGCGGGGAGTTCCCGGGGAACTCTCTTGAGTAGGCTCGGGGGATGGGGCTATGCTGCGTTACCCTGTCCACGCCAAGCGCTTCCTCCGTGGGGTCGGTTGCCTCGCGCGGCTACGCGACCAACCTGGTGGGGGTCCCATCGGCGCTTTTGGCGAGCCCCGAATTCAACGAACGGCCGATCCGCGTTTCGATTCATGGGGTTCGCGAGATGAATCCGGGGCTCTTCCGGAAGCTGGGCGGGACGTCCGATGCTGGGGAGGCAGCCCGGATCTTCGAGGACTACATGGATGTCCTCTTCGGCCTCAACGACGAGCAGCGCATCCGGCCCGGTCCCGATGGACGGCGGCGCTACCGGGCGAGCTACCGGCGGCTCCTGGAAGGCTGGGCCTTCGACTCGAATGGCCCGGAAGGTGCTGTGCTCAAGGGGTGGGTGGAAAGCCGCTTCGGGCTCTTCCCGACGTATCACAAGGGCCCGATCGAGCGGTTTTCCTCGCCCGCATGGGTGACCTACGTGGAGGAAAAGATGGGGAGCAGGTTCCACAACAATGCGATCCAGATGCAGCTCGATCTTCTTTACGAGTTCGCCCAGTGGTCGCTCGATCGGGCTTCGGGACGGGCGGAGCGCCACCGGACCCTCTACCGCGGGGTGGATGGATTCGAGGAGAACCAGGTCCTGGAACGCCGGGGCAGGAGAAGCGCCCTGGTGCTCCTCAATAACCTCGTTTCCTTTACGACCGAGCGGGCGGTGGCCGAGCAGTTCGGAAGCTGGATTCTCACCGCGAGGGTTCCCTTGGGGAAGATCCTCTTTTTTCGGGAGCTCCTTCCCCACCATGTGCTCCGGAGCGAGGCGGAGCACCTCGTCATCGGCGGAGCCTTTCGGGTCGAGATCGAGCGGCCATGACGGCGGTTTCGCTCGGGGAGCGCAGAGCACGGGCGCTGGGAGCCTACCTGGGGTTTGCGGTCGGGGATGCCCTCGGGGCCACGGTCGAGTTTCTTTCGGCGGAGGAGATCGCCGGGCGGTACGGGGTGCACCGGCGGATGATCGGAGGCGGGTGGCTTGGGCTCAAGCCGGGCCAAGTCACCGACGATACGGAGATGTGCCTGGCCGTGGGGCGGGCGATCCTGGCGCTCGGAGGGTTCGATCCTGCCTCGATGGCGGAGGAGCTGGTCCGCTGGTACCGCTCCCGGCCCGTCGATGTGGGGGCCACCTGCCTGCAGGGAATCCGCCGCTACTTGACCGACGGATCGCTCGAGGCTCCGCCCAGCCGCTGGCATGGGGGCAACGGCGCCTGCCTGCGGAATCTCCCCGTCGTTCTGGCGACCTTGGGAGACGAGGAAGCCTTTCGGCGCTGGACGATCGGCCAGTGCCGCTTCACCCACAACCATCGGTTTTCGGATGCCGGAACCCTCGCGCTAGGGGAGATGGTCCGTAACCTGCTTGGCGGAGGGGGAGTCTCGGCGGCCCGGGCCGCGGCCGAGCGGCTGATCGCCCGCCACCCGGTCTTCTCCTTTGAACCCTATCCCGCAAGCTCTTCGGGCTACGTGGTCGATACGATCCAGACGGTCTTCTTCACCTTCTTCGGCAGCGACTCCTTTGCTTCCTGCCTGATTGCGACCGTCAACCGAGGGGGGGATGCGGATTCGACGGGGGCGCTCGCGGGAATGCTCGCCGGGGCGAGATACACGACCGAGGGGATCCCGCGCGGATGGCTGCGGAAGCTGTCGTCCAAGGTCGTGAAGGAGATCGAGATCCAGGTCGAGGGCCTGCTCGCCCTCGCCGATTCCAGGAGCCGCTAGGCGGCGAAGAGCGCCGGCCGGCGGTTGCTTCCCCCGTCTGCGCGCGCTTGGGCGTCCGGCGTTGGCAGAGCCCCCGGGATGGTGTTAGGCTAACGGCGAGGAAGGCAGGAAGCTCTGCATGAAACCTGGGAAACCGAGCGAAGCGACCGAAGAGTTGCGCAAGCTGCTTCCCTTTTGTGTTTTGGCCTGCCGGAAGATCTACGGGGAGGATCTG
>JAQTUK010000195.1 GCA_028710285.1 Methylacidiphilaceae bacterium
CACCCTTGCCGCGCACTCCCGACCTCTTCTCCCGGACCGTCGGCCCGCGAGCCTCCCCCTGCCTATGCACCAGTTACTCACGTTATACGGCTAAGCCTACCCGGAGCGGAAGGAGCGAGCAAAAGAAAAAACAGAAGAACCCGGAGAGGGATAGGAAAAAGTCCGGTCGAAGCCCTGGCCCGGTTGCAGAACCGGGGGACAGCCCGAGCGCTTTCGCCAGGGCGCGGATAAAGCCGCGATCACGCGCGACCGTGCGGATCACTCGCGCTTCCCTTCCCGGCCGATAAAGATAAACGAAGGCGCCTGCGAGAGGGCCGGCCACGAGCGGCACGACCCCGCTTGGAAGATCGGGGAATTTCCGAGCCAAGAGACCGTGGAAAGCAAGGGGACTTTCTTCTTGCGGCCACGCGGAAGTTGTCAGTAATTGTTACATTAAAGTCTATCGATTACCCGCCTCGTTCTCATGCGGGGCAGGAAGCGGCAAAAGGAGGAAAGTCGTGCGGAAGAAATGGCTGGGCTGGGGACGCATCCTAGGGATTTTTCTGGCGCTTGGGTGGGGCCTGTCACCGCGCCTGTCGTGGGCGCACGGAGGTGGTAGCGGAGGGCTTGAATGCGGCATGATGCAGCAGGAAGGCTATGCCATCCACATGGATGTCTATGTCTATGGCCACGGCGGCATGGGCGGCATGGGCGGCATGGGGAGCTTCAAGACCTATTGCCGGAACGTCCCGACGACGGGGAAGATGAGCCTCGTGCTCGACCTGGTTACCCCGCAGCTTCGGAAGATCCCGATCGAGTGCAAGGTGCTCTCCTCCGACGGCAAGGTGGCCGCCCAATTCCCGGCCCAACTCTACTCGAGCGGGGTGGCGTCCTTGGATCTCAACTTGCCGGACCGGGGCCGTTACATGGTCGAGCTGACGCTGATCGGCAAGACCGGAACCGATGGAAAGCCGCTGGTCTTCCGATTCCCGATCACCATCGGGATGGGTGTGATCTGGATGGCTCTTGCGGCGGCGGGACTTCTCGTCGTGGCGGGGGTGGGCGTTTTCGCCTATCGCCGCATGGCACGCCGGCCGAGGCTGGCAGGGCCCAAAGGCATTGAGGCGAGCGCCTCCTAGGGTTTGCTTTGGCGCCGCGTTCTGTCTTCGCGTAATGGGAAAGAAAAGGTAGGGCCGTCTCGCCGGACGGCAGGAAAAAAGGAAAGATATGTTGTTACAACCCGTCGGAGGGAAGAAGGCACCGAAATGGCTGCTCCTGCTCGCGCTGGGCGCCGTCGCCGCGGGGAGCTTCGTCCTCCTGCAGAAGCGAAGCGCCGGACCCGAGACGCACTACGACTTTTCCGTCGATCCCGATGCCTTCCCCGATGCGAAACCCTTCGAGGTCGTGCATCTCAAGGACGGCGAGAGCTATTCTCTTTCCGCGGTCAAGGTGCAGGAGACGATCGCGGGGGCAAGGGTCAAGCTCCTGGCCTACAACGGTTCGGTCCCTGGGCCGTTTCTCTGGGTTCCGCAGGGGGGACATGTCACGGTCACCCTGAAGAACCAGACTGGGGTGCCGACCACGATCCATTCCCACGGCGTCCGCCAGGACAACGCGCAGGACGGTGTTCCCGATGTGACCCAGCCGGCGATCGCCCCGGGCGCGAGCTATGTCTACCATTTCCGTTTCCCCGATCCCGGAGTCTATTGGTATCACCCCCATTTCCGCGATGATTTCGAGCAGGAGCTCGGCCTCTACGGGGTCTACATGGTCGAGCCTTCCGACAAGGACTATTGGGGGCCGGCCAACCGGGAAATTCCGCTGGTCCTCTCCGACATCCTGATCAAGGACGGCGTCGTCCCCGAGTACCACGCCGACTACATCAACTTCGCCTTCATGGGCAGATACGGGAACACCCCGCTGGTCAACGGCAAGACCCATCTCCCGATCGACGTCAAGAAGGGAGAGGTGATCCGCTTCTACCTCGTGGACAGCGCCTCGGCTCGTCCGTTCCGGATCCAGGTTCCCGGCGTCCAGATGAAGCTCGTGGGAACCGACGGCGGACGCTACGAGCGGGAGCAGTGGACGGACGCGGTCATCGTGAGCCCTTCGGAGCGTCAGATCGTCGAGTGCTATTTTCCCAAGGAGGGCGAATACAAGCTCATCCACCATGCCGTCGACCCCCTGGTCGGCGCACGGACCTATGAGCTCGTAACCTTCCGTGTCGGATCGGAGGAGGCGAGCCCCTCTTACGCCAAGGAGTTTGGGCTTCTGAGGGAGAACAAGGCGACCATCGACGAGATGGAGCCGCTGGCCGCCCGTTTTCGTGATACTCCTCCGGACAAGACGATCCGTTTCCTCGTCTCGGTTTCGAAGCAGGCCGCCAAGGAACTGGCGGAACCGGGCAGCGCCCCGTCCGCCCCGAAACCGGGTGCCGCCTTCCCTGGGCTCCTGACGATCCTGGCCAAAACCGGTGCCAAGGTCGAATGGGAAGACCACATGTACAACCAGAACAAGGCCTCGACTTCCCGAGAGGTTCATTGGGAGATCGTCGATCTGGACACGGGCAAGGTCCTTGGGAAGAAGATGGAAAAGGGCATGGGCGACATGGGCGGCAACGTCGATTGGTTCTTCAAGCAGGGAAGCTTTGCCAAGATACGCATTATCAATGACATTCATTCGCTTCATCCCATGCAGCATCCCTTTCACATGCATGGTAACCGGTTTCTCGTGCTCAATACCAACGGGGAAGACAACCCGAACAAGGCTTGGAAGGACACCGTTCTCGTCGGCGCGGGCGACACCGTCGATCTCCTGGTCGAGATGAGCAACCCAGGCACGTGGATGGCCCACTGCCATATCCTGGAGCATCTCCACAGCGGGATGATGTTCAGCTACTCCATCGCCCCCTAGCCCGTAGAGAGCCTTGCCCCGCAACGCTCCCGCGGTTATGGTCTTTTTATGGTCTTTTTTGCGCGTTGGGGAGAGAGACAAACGGATTTTCTCCCCCAGCACCATTCGCGGAGCATGGGTTCATAGGTGCAAGAGGAGAAACGAATGAAAAGAAGGTACGCGCTTTTCGCCATCTTCTGGATGGCAGCGGGCTGGACATTCGCCGCCATGGCGGAACCCCTACCTCCTGCCCTCGATTCGGCGATGCCCCCCTACCTTGCGATCGGAAAGGCGCTCGCGGATGACTCTCTGAAGGGAGCTGCTTCCCAGGCGGCGGGCATGAAAAGCCTGGTCGGGCGCGAGCAAAGCGGCTTTTTCCCCAAGGAG
>JAQTUK010000196.1 GCA_028710285.1 Methylacidiphilaceae bacterium
TCGGCCTCGCGCGCTGCGACGACCTGACTCATAGATGGCAGATCACGATGAAGGGCAAGGCGGCCCTCAAACAGCCGGTCCTTGTCAGGCCGCCGGACGAGCGAAAGCGCGTTCCGTGCCCGGTACCCGGATGCGAAACCCAGGTCATCGCGGAACGGTATGAGGTCCATCGCCATCTGTCTAGATATCATCCGGGTCTCAGGCCCAGGGAAATTGGCGACTTGACGGAGAAGGCCTGCCCCAAAATCGAGGGACCCGACGTCGACGAGCTCAAGCGCGAATTCGAGCATCTGAACGATTCGACGCCGGGCGAGTCAGATGCGGTACCCCCGTCGGTGAGCATGCTCACCGGGGCGGCCCCGCTACAAGAACCTATCGAAAAGGAGGTCAAGGAGGAGGACGACGGGTACCCGATCGAGGCGCCGCCCGAAGTCGCAAGGCCTGACTCGATATCATCCGCCTTCGTTCCCTGCGACGTCGAGGGCTGCAAGTTCAGGGCCCGCAGCAGTCTGGGGCTGGCGATCCACAAGGCCAGGGCGCACAAATCCGCGAGCCCCGCCGAGAAGAAGGCGTTTGTGTCCTTCGTCTGCGACAAGTGCGACCCGCCCCGGACCTTCCCTAACCAAATGGCCCTGCGCGCGCACAGCGCAATCCACGTGCCCGAGGCCATGAGGACATGCTCGAAGTGCGGGAGAATCCTTGGGAGTGCCGCAGCGAAGGGCAACCATGAGAAGAGGTGCAAAAGGGAACTCGGAACGAACGCACCAAATGGAACGACTGTTCCAATCGAGCAGCTGAGCTCAACCCACCTCTCGGCCCCGAAGGAAGTGGAGATCGAGGTGGTCGTGACAGAACCTCACCCTGCACCAACACCTACCCCTTCTCGCTCCCTCGACGAGACAGACAAGAGGATAATCGAGCTCCGTGCCGACCATTCGGTGAAGGCGATAGCGGAAGAACTCGGCGAGCCGCTGTGGAGGGTCAAGAAAAGGCTCGCCGCTCTCAGCGCCTCAGGTCACGTCGACAAGAAGCCGAGTCCGATCGGCTCGAACCATCAGGAGCGCCCGCAGATATCCCGGCCTGCGGGATGGCAAGGCCTGGGGGTCATCGCGTTCTGCAAGCTCCTGGACCGCATCGGCCGGGAGGCCGTGGAGCAAGGGATCGAATCGAGCATCCGCCTGCGGGAGTGCGAGTGGCCCAACATGGCGGCGGAGATCTCCCTGAAGATGAAGGGAGGCGCATCATGAAGACCTTCACCCACGACGTCTTCGGGGCGAAGAACAAGGAGGACGCGATCGAGAAGTTCTGGGCCTACATGGAGGAGCACAACGGCAAGCGCAGACGCAAGCCCCAGGAGTTCACCACGGTCCAGCGCGTGTGGTACAAGCCCGGGGAGAATTGGAAGGTCACCTACACCGTTCCGAACGAGGTCCTCCGCGAGAGGCCGGAGAAGGACGACGACGAGGGACTTAAGTATAGCTTAAGTCAAGATAAGAATCTGGCTCCGGTCCAAGCTGCTGGGACGGTCGAGACGGCCAAGGTCCTCGTGACCGGCATGAATCCCCGGCGCTACTTCGACGAGGAGAAGATGGCGGGTCTGACGGAGAGCATCCGGCAGAACGGGATCCTCGAGCCGCTGATCGTCCGGCCGAAGGGCGACGAGTACGAGCTCGTGATCGGGGAGCGTCGTCTCAAGGCGGCGCAGGTCCTCGGCCTCGAGTCCGTGCCGGCCGTCGTCCGCGAGATGACCGATGAGCAGGTCCTCGAGGCGATGCTCGTCGAGAACCTTCAGAGGGAGGATCTCAATCCGATCGAGGAGGCCGAGGCGGTCAAGCGCTACATCGAGACGACGAAGGTCGATCAGAAGGCCGCCGCCGAGAGGCTCGGCAAATCTGAACCGTGGATCACCAAGCGTCTGCAGCTTCTCGATCTCCCGAAGGATCTCCAGGAGCTCCTCACGAAAGGGGATCTCACTCCCTACCACATCGAGAAGCTGGCGCCGTTCTGCGGCTACCCGGTCTACACCGAGATCGTCCGGGAGCTCAAGGACCGCCTCAAGCGCTTCGGCGGGATCTCCGTCGATTCGATGCAGCAGATGATAGACGGCCTCATCAAGCTCGACTTCCACGCGGACCGGGCGCTCAACCTCTCGACGTTCCCGCACGAGCTCCGCGACCGCCGGCCGCACTTCGACTTCTCGCAGTGCAAGGACTGCGCGACCGGGCGACGGATCGTCTACGAGACGGAGGTCGAAGGGGACCGGGAGTTCTGCGTCGATCGGCGCTGCTACTCGGACAAGCTCGAGCTCGCGAAGCAGGCCCTCGAGAAGGCACGTCAAACTGTGCCATGTCACGAGGCGGTTTCGGCGCCGAAACCGGGTTTCGAGACCCCTGGCCTTGTAAAGGTGGGAGCTTTACTGCAAAATGAGGCCGTCAGTTTCAAGCCCGTTAAGGCCGGCGCGCAGGCAAGGCTCACGATCGAGATCCTAGACCCCTCCGAGACGAACTGCGACGGCTGCCCGGCGTGGAACGGAGGATGCACCGAAGGCGAGACGAACGCCCTCAACTGCGTGCGGCATGCTGCGGACTCGGAGCCGGTGAGGAAGATCCGGGCAGAGGAAGAGAGCGAGCCGGAGAAGGTCCGGCGGATCATCGCGGAGATTCCGAGCCCGCCGGCCGACGAAAAGGAAACGCCAGCCGAGGAAAAGGGTACCCAAAAGGTACCCCCGGCCACGACTGGGGGCGAAGAGATCGTCAAGCCGGGAGTTCCCAAGATCATGAGCCGGGACGGGATGATGAGTTATCGCGCGGTCCTCATCGGGAACAGCAATGGAGACCTTCTCGTCCAATCAGGCCCGAAGGACCGGCCGCGGTTCGAAGAGATCGGCATGGTCGTCGCGGAGGCAGTGGGCCTCGTCGAAGGGTCGGAGGTCCCGATAAAGGTCAAGATCACGCGGGGCGCCGTCTCCATCGAGCGCACGGGGGACTTCTGATGCTCGCTGTCATGGGGACCATAAAGGGGGCGTTGATAGCCCCCAATGATGGGGACCATAAAACCGGCATCTCCTATTTGAAGCCGTCTCCCGCCCTCTGCCCCGCCTGCGGCCTGCCGATCTCGACCGACTACACGGAGCATTGCACCTGCCGGGCGGCGGACAGGAGGATGCCGGGATGACAACGGGCATACAACGGGATGACAAACGCACTACCAAAGGAGGCGCTCGTGAGGAAGAGAT
>JAQTUK010000058.1 GCA_028710285.1 Methylacidiphilaceae bacterium
TCTGCATCGGGACCGGCGCCCGGCTCACCGACAGCGCACGCAAGCGATACGGGGCTCCCGAGTTCTACTTCAAGTCGGCCGAGGAGATGGCGAGCCTCTTCCCCGACCATCCCGAAGCCCTGGCCAATACGGTCCGGATCGCCGAGAACTGCCGTCTCGAGATCGGGCTGGGCGGCAACCACTACCCTTCTTTCCCACCGCCGGCCGGAAGAAGTCAGGCGGGCTACCTCCGGGATCTCTGCGAGCAGGGCTTGGAAGCGCGCTACGGAAAGCCGGGCGAAGAGCTTCGTCGCCGGCTGGACTATGAGATCGGGGTGATCGAGAAGACCGGTTTTGTCAGCTACTTTCTCATCGTCTGGGATTTCATCGACTACGCCAAGCGGCGGGGCATCCCCGTGGGGCCGGGTCGCGGCAGCGCCGCCGGCAGCCTGGTCGCCTACGCGCTCGGGATCACCGACATCGACCCGATTCGCTACGGACTCGTCTTCGAGCGTTTTCTCAATCCGGAGCGGATCTCCCCTCCCGATATCGACATCGACTTCTGCTACAACCGCCGCCCGGAAGTGATCGGCTATGTCCGCGAAAAGTATGGCGCAGGCTCCGTCGCCCAGATCATCACCTTCGGCACGCTCGGGGCCAAGATGGCCGTGCGCGACGTCGCCCGCGTCCTCGGGCTCTCCTATGGGCAGGCCGACCGCCTGGCCAAGATGATCCCCACCGATCCCTCGATGACGCTGGAGCGGGCCCTTCGGGAGAGCGCCGACCTTCGCTCCGAGAGCGAGCACGACGAGGATGCGCGGGAGGTATTGCGGCTCGCCCAGTGCCTGGAGGGATTGACGCGCCAGCCGGGCGTTCACGCCGCCGGGGTGGTGATCGCGCCCGGCGATCTCGTTCACTTCGTCCCGCTCGCTCGGGGCGAGCAGGGAGAAACCGTCACGCAATGGTCGATGGAGCCGCTGGCGGAGGTCGGCCTCCTCAAGATGGACTTCCTCGGTCTCAAAACGCTTACCGTCATCGCCGACGCGCTCGCGGCGATCCGGGAGCACACCGGTGCTTCGCTCGAACCCGGCTCCATTCCGCTCGACGACGGCCCTACCTACGATCTTCTCTCCGCCGGAAAAACCGTCGGGATCTTCCAACTCGAATCCCCGGGCATGCTCGATCTCTGCCGCCGGCTCAAGCCGCGCAACATCGAGGACGTGATCGCGCTCGTCGCTCTCTACCGCCCCGGACCCATGGAGAACATTCCGGCCTACGCCGACCGGAAGCTCGGCAAGATCCCGATCGAGTATGCCCACCCCCTGCTCGAGCCGATCCTCAAAGACACCTACGGCGTGATGATCTACCAGGAGCAGGTCATGCAGGCGGCGAGCGTCCTGGCCGGCTACTCCCTCGGGCAGGCCGATCTCTTGCGGCGCGCCATGGGCAAGAAAAAACCTGAGGAGATGCGCAAGCACCGCGATCTCTTCGTGCGGGGCTGCGCGGAAAAGAACCGAATCCCGGAAGAACAAGCGGGGCGGATCTTCGACACCCTCGAAAAGTTCGCGGGCTACGGCTTCAACAAGGCTCACAGCGCCTGCTACGGGCTCCTCGCCTATCAGACCGCCTACTTGAAGGCTCACTACTCCGTCTTTTTCCTGAGCGCCCTCCTCTCCAACGAAATGGGAGACAGCGACAAGGTGGCCTCCTTGGTTGCCGAGGCGGGCCGGATGGGTCTCTCCATTCTCGGGCCGGACGTCAACCGGAGCGAAGCCCGCTTCACGGTCGAAGGCGGGGGAATCCGGTGGGGCCTGGCCGCGATCAAGAACGTCGGCATCGGCGCGGCGGAGAGCCTTGTCCAGGCGCGGAAGGAGAAGGCTTTCTCGTCCTTGGCTGATCTCTGTCTGCGCACGACCGGACGGGCTCTCAACCACAAGCTCTTGGAAAGTCTGATCAAGGCGGGGGCCTGCGACGGCTTCGGCCGATCGCGAGCACAGCTCTGCTCCGAAATCGATCAGTCCCTCTCCTCGGCGTCGACGGCCGCCCGTGAGAGAGCCGAGGGGCAAGGCTCCCTTTTCGACCTCGCCCACGCTCCGTTGCGCCCGGGAGTGGATTCGGGGCTTTCCGAGTTTTCTTCCTCCCAGAAGCTCCGCTTCGAGAAAGAACTCTTGGGTGTCTATCTCTCGGGACATCCGGTAGAAGAGATCCGCGGCCAGCTACGCCCCTTCCAGACGGCGGAGATCGGCGCCCTCGCCGATCTTGAGGACGCAGCCCCGGTTCGGTTGGCCGGCATCCTCGCCCGAGTCGAGGTGCGAACGTCGACCCGCGACCGGCGACCGTTTGCACGGATGCAGCTGGAAGATTCCTCGGGCTCGATCGAGGCGATCGTCTTCCCCGACCTCTACACCTCTCTCTCCAAAGGATGGGAGCCGGGCGAGATCGCCATTCTCTCCGGCACGATCTCCCGGCGAGACAATGGACTCAGCATACGCGCCACGGCTCTTCATTCCCTCGCCGAGGCCCAGGAGCGACTCGTCGAGACCCTTCTCCTTCACCTCTCCCTCGAGGACTGCTCGACCGAGCGGTGGCAAGAGATCGGCCGCATCCTGAAGCAATCGCCTGGAAAAACCGCGGTGCGCTTCCTCTGCCGCCGCGAGGACGGTGCCGTCGTCGAGATCGAGCCCTCGCGGAAATTTTTTGTCCAGGTGAGCCAGGCGCTTCTCGATAGCCTCCAAGAAGCCCTGGGCTTTGACGCCGTGGCGCTGCTCGCCTCTTCCCAAGTCCCGACCCGCGTCTTCTCCCGTCGACAGAGCCGCGAAGGTGAGCGGCTTCCCTCCCCTCGTCCCTCTTCCACTTCTTCTCTACATTCCTCCTCATGAACCCCGCCTGCCCCGTCCACGTCTCCGCCGGCAGCCGCGCCTATCCCGTCTGGATCGGCAGCGGCCTTCTGGAAGAACTCGGCCCTCGGCTTTCCGCCGACTACGGCTTGGGCTCGCGCATCGCCCTCGTCGCCGATGCGACCTTGCGGTCCTATGCGGAAGAGGTCCAGGCCTCCCTCGCAAAGGCCGGCTTCGATCCCGTGATCCTCTGGGTCCCTCCCGGAGAAGGCTCCAAGAGCCTCTCGCAGCTCGGTCTTCTCTTGGAGAAGCTGGCCGAGAGCCGAGTCGATCGGAAGGGAGCCCTGCTTGCCCTGGGCGGAGGAGTCGTCGGGGATCTCGCCGGCTTCGCCGCTTCGATCTTCCTCCGCGGGATCGCTCTCTTCCAGCTTCCGACGACTCTCCTCGCCATGGTCGACAGCTCGGTCGGAGGAAAGACCGGCATCAATCTTCCTCAAGGGAAAAATCTCGTGGGAACGTTCTATCAGCCCTGGGGAATCTTTGCGGATCTCCAGACCCTTTCCACGCTTCCCGAGCGCGAGATCCGTGCCGGCTTGGCCGAAGTGATCAAATACGGCATGATCGCCGATCCCACGCTCCTCTCGACCCTCGAAACGAGCACGCTCGATTGGCAGGCCATCGTCCGACGGTCCGTGGAGATCAAAGCGGCTGTCGTGGCCGAAGATGAACGGGAGACGAGCGGGCGGCGCGCCGTCTTGAACTTCGGTCACACGGCGGGTCATGCCCTCGAAGCCGCGCTCGGCTATCGGACGCTCGTCCACGGGGAAGCCGTGGCCTTGGGCATGCGGGTAGCCACCCTTCTCTCCCAACGTCTCTGCGGGCTATCCGAATCGGCGGGTGCCTTCCTCGACCGGCTGCTCGTTCATCATGGCCTGCCGCGAACCGTAGAAGCCGTCTCCCGCGCCCGGGTCCGGGAAGCGCTCCTGGTCGACAAGAAGCGAGAACGGGGGGCCAATCGCTGGGTCCTGCTTCGCTCCCTGGGAGATCCCGTGCTCGCCGACGTCCCCGAAGAAGAGATCGAGCGCGCGCTCGCCCTCATCGTCGATCGGCCCGAATGACCGCCCAGGAAGCCACGGTTCTTCTCCACCTGCTTCCGGGAATCGGTTCGGCTCGGGCGCGCCGGCTGCGCGAGGCCTTCGGTTCGGCGGAAGCCGTCTTCACCGCGGGAGAGGCAGCCCTCTCTCAACTCCCCGGGATCGGAGCCAGGCGGGCCGCGGAAATCCGCCAGGCCGATCCCAATCCCGCCCAAAAAGAGATCGCCCGCTGCCAGGAGCTGGGGATCGACCTCCTTTTTCTTGGGGAACCGGGCTACCCGGAAGCCCTGAGCGAAATCCCCGATCCGCCGCTTCTGCTCTATCTCCTCGGCAAGCGGCCCGAACGCTGGCTGCGCGGGGTCGCCGTCGTCGGATCCCGCCGAACGAGCGTCTATGGGATCGAGACGGCCCGCCGCCTCTCCTTCCAGCTCGCCTACGCCGGCATCCCGGTAATCTCGGGCCTGGCGCGCGGCATCGACACCGCCGCTCACATGGGCGCTCTCGCCGCCCAAGGTTCCACCTGGGCAATCCTCGGCTGCGGGATCGATCATATCTACCCACCGGAAAACGAGGAACTCGCCCGGCGGATTGCCAGCACCGGCTGCCTCTTAAGCGAGTTCCCGCTCGGCACGGCCCCCGCGCGCCACACCTTCCCGCAGCGCAACCGCCTCATCAGCGGCCTCTCCTCGGGAGTGCTCGTGATCGAGGCGCCGACGGCCAGCGGGGCGCTTTTGACCGCGCAATGCGCCCTGGAGCAGGGCCGACAGCTTTTCGCGGTTCCCGGCCGGATCGACAATCCGCTCGCCGCAGGCTCCAACCGCCTCATCCAGCAAGGAGCCAAGCTGGTCATGGAAGTCGGCGACATCGCCGCGGAGCTTGCGCTCTGGCTTCCGGCGGTTCCCGTGGCTCAGCAGAGGCCGCTTCCCTCCTCCCTGACCGAGGAAGAGCGCACGGTCTTTGCTGCCCTCGGCCTGGACGAGAGCCTCTTCGACGCGATCGTCGCGAGAACAGGTTTGCCATCGCCGACCGTCTCTTCTACGTTGCTGCGACTCGAAATGAAGCAGCTTGTTCGCCGACTTCCAGGAAACGCCTTCGTGCGCGTCGCCTAGCGTGACCGCTGGGACACGGGGCTCGGGACGCAGGGCAAAAAGGCCACGGAAGGAGAGCGCACCGTTCGGAAATTCATGGCCAAGACCCTAATCATCGCGGAAAAGCCAAGCGTTGCCGCCGATCTCGCCTCGGCGATCGGCGGTTTTCCCAACGGTCGCCACGAGATCTATGAAAACGATCGCTATGTCATCTCGTCGGCGATCGGCCACCTGGTCGAGCTCTGCCGGCCTGGCGAGATGGACAGCAAGCACAAGGAGTGGTCCCTCGACCATCTCCCCATCCTCCCCTCCTCCTTTCGGCTGCGACCGATCGCCCAGACCAAGCAGCGGCTCGACCTGCTGCTCCGGCTGCTCCGGCGGGCCGACGTCGACCGGGTGATCAACGCCTGCGACGCGGGAAGAGAAGGCGAGCTCATCTTTCGCTACCTGATCGACTATGCAAACGTGAAGAAGCCGGTCGATCGCCTCTGGCTCCAATCCATGACCTCGGAGGCGATTCGCCAGGCGTTGAGCCATCTTCGGCCTCAGGCGGAAATGGAGCCGCTGGCGCAAGCCGCGCTGTGCCGCTCCGAGAGCGATTGGCTCATCGGAATCAACGGCACCCGCGCGCTGACCGCCCTCCACTCGAGACCCGGCGGTTTTGCGCTCACCCCGGTCGGAAGAGTGCAGACGCCGACGCTGGCGGTCGTCGTCAAGCGCGATCGGGAGATCCAGGATTTCCGTCCCCGGAACTACTGGGAGGTCCACGGGACCTTCCAGGCTTCCTCGAGCTCCTATCCCGGCCGCTGGTTCGATCCCGCGATCCGTGCCGGAAGGGCAGCCGAGGCTGCGGAGGAGCGCCCGGAGCGAATCTGGGAAGAGGCAAAGGCCCGGGCGATCCGGGAAAAATGCCTCGGGAAGACCGGCCCTGTCTCCGAAGAACGGAAGATGCTCCTCCAGGCCCCGCCGGCCCTTTTCGACCTCACCTCTCTCCAGCGGGAGGCCAACGGACGGTTCGGCTTCAGCGCCAAGCGGACTCTGCAGATCGCCCAGGCTCTCTACGAGACCCACAAGGCCCTCACCTACCCGAGAACCGACTCCCGCCATCTCCCCGAAGACTACCAGCCGACCGTTCGCGGCGTGGTCGAAAAGCTCGCATCCCTTTGGAATGGGGCGGCCCGGGCAATTCTCGAGAAAGGCTGGATCCGCCCCAACAAGCGCATCTTCGACAATACCAAGGTCTCTGACCACTTTGCGATCATCCCGACGGGGACACTGCCGGGCAGCCTCGACCCGGCGGAGCAGCGCATTTACGACCTGGTCTGCAAGCGCTTCCTCGCCGCCTTCTACCCTCCGGCCCGTTTCGAGGCGGTCACCCGAATCACGACGATCGAAGAGGAGAAATTCCGGACCGAGGGAAAGATCCTTCGGGATCCGGGGTGGCTTTCCGTCTACGGGAGGGAAGCCGCCGCGGAGGCGGGCGGCGAAGGAGAGACCGACCTTGCTCCGCTGCCGGATGGGGAAAGAGCTCGAGCGGAAGCCCTCGAGGTCGTGGGACTCTCGACCAAGCCTCCCCCCCATTTCACGGAGGCCACCCTTCTCTCGGCCATGGAAAACGCGGGAAGGCTCGTGGAAGAAGAGCAGCTGCGCGAGGCCATGGCCAAAAAAGGCTTGGGGACGCCGGCAACCCGGGCGGCCATCATCGAAGGGCTGGTCCAGGAAGAATATCTTCGGCGGCAGGCACGGGAGCTTCTCGCAACCCCGAAGGCCTTTGCCCTCTTCGATCTCTTGCAGGCCGCGGGGATTCCCGTCCTTTCTTCGCCCGAGATGACCGGCGACTGGGAGTGGAAGCTCCAGCAGATCGAGCGCGGCTCGTTCACCCGGCCCCGATTCATGGAGGAGATCTGTCGATTGACCCACCAGATCGTAGACGATGCGCGCCGGTTCGGCTCGGCGGAGTCCTACGCCAAGCCCATGGAGGTCAAGAGCCCGGTCGACGGCTCTCCCCTCGTGGAGACTCTCTACGATTACCGCTCCGCCGGCGGCTTTCGGATCAGCAAGTTCCTGGCCGGCCGACACCTCTCCCGCGAGGAGGTGTCGGCACTCGTCCAACAGGGCGAGATCGGACCTCTATCGGGCTTCCGCAGCCGATCGGGCCAGCCCTTCTCGGCGCGGCTCAAGCTCGGTCCCGAAGGGAAGGTCACCTTTGTGTTTTCCGATCGTGGCTCCGAAGGCGAGTCCCGCCAGATCGTGAACGAAGAGTCCCTCGGGATCTGCCCCGTGGACGGCGGCGCGGTCTACGAGACGGCGACCGCCTATGCCTGCGAGCATGCCCTCAAAGAGACTCCCAGCTGCTCCTTCCGCATCGGCAAGCAGATCCTCAGCCGGGAGATCACCCGAGAGGAGGTCGCCCAGCTGCTCCGCGAGCGGAAGACCCGGCTTCTCCCGGGCTTCCTCTCCCGAAAGACCAAGCGCCGCTTCTCGGCCTTCCTGGAGCTCAAGGAAGGAGGGAAGATCGGCTTTGCCTTCGAGAAGCGATCCCCCGCCTCCCCGTCTTCAAAGGCGGGCGCCCGCCGTCCGCCCAAGGACACCGGCAAACCGTCCGCCAAGGCCAGGAAAGTCCCCGGGAAGCGATCCTCTACCAAGGTGCGCGGGAAGAAGAAGACATAACTTTCCTATCCGGTAGTTTCCCATGCCCACTAGATCCAGTGTTGAGCATGGATACCTTGGCCGGTGAAGACCTGCCGTTCCCGCAGTCTCTGCCGGAGTTCCAACGTATTTTCCCGGACGACGCGGCCTGTGCTGCCTATCTCGAAATCGCTCGCTGGAACGGAGGGTTCGCCGGTCCAAGATGCGACGTCATTGACGAGCCGTTCCGTTTTGAGGCGCGCCCGGGCGTTCTGCGCTGCCGCGCCTGTCGCGCTAGGAGACGACCTTCGGCATCCTTCACAAGCTCCGCGCCGGGATGGTGCGTCGCCGGAAGCCGGGAACCAAGCTCGACGATCGGAAAGACGGTCGCGACGCGGGACGCGTTCGTCTCGCCGTCGTCCCCGATCGTCGCGCCAATTCGCTCTGCGGATTCGCCGAGAACGCCGTCGCTCCCGGATCGCGGATCGCCACCGACGACTGGAGCGGCCATGCCGGCCTTCGCCAATCTGAAGACCTGGATCCACGGCGTCCCTCACGGGGTCAGCGCCAAGCATCTTCAAGCCTGCCTCAACGAGTTCACGTTTCGATTCCATCGGCGCTGCTATCCGTTCCACGCGTTCCGCTCGCTGCTCGGAATAGCGGGAGGCGAGGTCGCGCCACCCTTCGACGGGCTTTACTCCGGGGAATGGACGCACCCCACATTTACTGGGTGTAGGTAATGACCGGATAGGCAAGGAAATAACCCTTCTGACACGGGCGGCTCGCGCGGAGCATCCCTGGTCATCCGAATCCCGCTTGCGCTCGGACCGAGCCCTTTGCCAAGATGAATCGCGAACCGCGCGCCGGCGCCCGGCGCATCCACTGGAACCATCGCTTAGGAGGATTCATCCGCTCATGACCCCGCTCTCCGCCGAAAGACTGGAAAAGCTCGATGCCTACTGGCGCGCGACCAACTACCTGGCCGCGGCTCAATTCTACCTCAAGGAGAATCCTCTTCTCCAGGAGCCGCTCCGCCCCGAGCATCTCAAGCCCCGCATTCGCGGCCATTGGGGCTCCGCTCCGGGACTCAACTTCGTCTATGTCCACCTGAACCGGCTGATCCAGGACACGGAAGCCCGGCTCCTCTATGTCACGGGCCCCGGCCACTGCGCCTCGGCCATTTTGGCCAACGTCTATTTGGAGGGGACCTATTCCGAATTTTTCCCCGAGATTCCCCGAAGCCTGGAAGGGCTCACCCGGTTTTGCCGGCAATTTTCTTCCCCGGGAGGTGTGCCGAGCCACGTCAGTGCCATGACCCCGGGCTCGATCCATGAAGGCGGAGAGCTCGGCTACTCGCTCCTGCACGCCTTCGGCGCGGTTTTCGACCATCCCGATCTGCTCGCAGTGGCCGTCGTCAGCGACGGCGAGGCGGAGACCGGACCCCTTTCCGGAAGCTGGCAATCGATCAACTTCCTCAATCCCAAGCGGGACGGCGCCGTGCTGCCGATTCTCCACCTCAACGACGGCAAGCTCTCCGGCCCCACGGTGTTCGGCAGGATGGAGGACGAGGAGTTGCGCATGCTCTTTTCGGGCTTCGGCTACCAGGTGTTGACGGTTGCCGGGTCCGATCCCGCCAAGGTTCATCCCGAATTCGCCCTTGCCCTGGATCAGGCCTACGGGCAGATCCGCTCCTTCCAAAAGGAGGCTCGCGAGAACGGCGCGAAGGGACGCCCTCGATGGCCCCTGATCCTGCTGCGCACCCCGGATGGTTGGACCGGCCCCAAGGAAGTGGACGGCGTAGCCCTCGAGGGCACCTACCGGGCGCATCGCTCGCCCTTGATGGATGCGCGTGAAAATCCCGAACATCTCCGGCTCCTCGAAAGCTGGCTCCGCAGCTACAAGCCCGAAGAGCTCTTCGAAGAGAATGGCCGGCTTCGCGCGGATCTCGCAGCACTCGCCCCGAAGGGGGACTTCCGCATGGGAGCGAGCCCCTACGCCAACGGCGGGAAGCTCCTGGTCGAACTCGATCTTCCCGACTTCGCCAACTATGCCGTCTCGATCAAGCCGCGCGGGGCGGTGGAAGCGGAAGCCACCCGGGTGGCGGGCAACTTCGTGCGCGACGTGATGCGCCGCAATCCGAACAACTTCCGGGTCTTTTGCCCCGACGAGACCGACTCGAACCGGCTGGGAGCGGTCTTCGAGGTGACCGACCGCTGCCTCGTCTCGAAAATTTTGCCGGGGGACGACCACATTTCGCCCGAGGGGAGGGTCATGGAGATCTTGAGCGAGCATGCCTGCGAGGGCTGGCTCGAAGGCTATCTCTGGACCGGGAGACACGGGCTTCTGGTCTCCTACGAGGCGTTCGCCACCGTCCTGGACTCGATGGCAAGCCAGCACGCCAAGTGGCTCAAGCTCTACAATGAGATCCCGTGGCGCCATCCGATCTCCTCCCTTAATTACCTCTTGACCTCCCATGTCTGGCGGCAGGAGTACGACGGCTACACCCATCAGGGACCGGGATTCATCGATACGCTGATCAACAAGAAAGGGGAAGTCGTGCGGATCTATCTTCCGCCCGACGCCAACACCCTCCTCTCGACCCTCGATCACTGCCTGCGCAGCCGCCACTACGTCAACTTGATCATCGCCGAGAAGCAGCCCGCCCTCCAATGGTTGAGCATCGAGGAAGCCCGGGCCCATTGCGGCCGCGGCGCCTCCGTCTGGACGTGGGCGGGGAACGACGGAGGAGATCCCGACATTGTCCTGGGCTGCGCCGGGGACGTCCCGACCTTGGAAGCGATCGCTGCTTCCTGGCTTCTGCAGACCCACATGCCGGACCTCCGGGTACGGGTCGTCAACGTGGTCGATCTCATGACCATGTCCCCTCCCGCCTACAACCCGCACGGAGTAGATAACCAGGATTTCGTCAATCTCTTCACCGAGGACAAAGAGGTGATCTTCGCCTTCCACGGCTACCGGCGGATGGTCCACGACCTCGTGCACGGGCGACCCAACCCGGGGCGCTTCCACGTGCGGGGCTACGTGGAGGAAGGCACGACCACGACCTCCTTCGACATGGTCGTCCTTAACGGGATGAGCCGGTACCATCTGGCCATCGACGCGCTCCGCCGCGTCCCCCGCCTGGCTTCCCGCGTTCAGCCGGTCATCGATCTCTTCGAGAAGAAGCTGGCCGAACACCACATCTACGTGAAGAGCCATCTCGACGACCTTCCCGAGATTCAAAATTGGACGTGGAGCGCCCCGCACCCCGCCGCCGGATAGAGAAGATGCGGAGGGAGGGACTGCGGTCGCTCATGCCCGGCCTCCTCCTCTTCCTCTCCTGCTGCCCGGCCATGGGCCGGACGCAGGCGGACGCGGCGACGAAAGCCCGCGAGCTACACGAGCGGGCCGTACGGGTCTTCGGCCCGCTCACGCCTGCGGAAACGGCGCTCTTGTCGGCGATCCCGGCGGGGCAGCCGGCGCGGATCGGCTCGACCGTCCCTCCCTGGCTTCCCCGCAATCCCAGGAGCCTTCCCTCGTCCGAGCTCCGCCGGACGATTCGCGCCGAGATGATCCGCTGGCTCTTCCTGAATCGATACGCGCGGAACTTCCTCACCGATCGCGGGATCGAGATCGAGGGGGCCAGGATCTGGGGGCCGGTCTACCTCTCCTATCTCCACCTTGCCGTTCCCCTTCACCTTCGTCGCTGCTTCCTGCAATATCCGGCCGACCTCCTCCACTTGACGATCCCCGCTCTCTCCTTCTCCGGCTGCGAGGGGAGCGCCATCTATGGAGAGGGTCTCAACGTCGCCGGCGACGTCGACCTCCGCGCCCTTCGGGTTTCGGAGGAGGTGCGGCTCGGCGGCCTTCGCGTCGGCGGCGACTTCGACGCTTCCCGGGCGCAGTTCACCTATCGGCGTCCCTGCGCCCTCTTCTTGGAAGATGGTCGGATCGGCGGTTCGTTTTCCCTCTTCGACAGCTCCTTTCCCCAAACCGGGGCCATCCTCCGCCGCCTCCGGGTCCGTGGCAACGCCGACCTCCGGGAAGTCCGCCGAGGACCCCGGAGCGAGTTCGATCTGCGCGAGATGACGGTCGGAGGCCGGTTCCTGGGGTCCCGCTCTCTCCGAGCGGACCGAGGCATTCCCGTTCCGACGCACGAAGCTGCTGGACTCCAGCGCTAGTAATAGAAACGAAACATCAGATCCCAAGCGTGGTTGAAGACGCTCGGCTGCGTCACCGCGATCTCATAGCCCACGCCGAGCACCACCATGTAGCGAGTGCCGGGGATCGGAAGGTACCCGATTTCCAGTTCGGGCATGAGGACGACCTGCGTCTCCCCGGAATAGGGGCCATTGGCCCAGTACGTGGAAAAGACCTCCAAGGTCGGCCAAAGATAGGTCAACCAGTTGTACTGCATGGCCATCCGCAGCGACGCGGGAGTGCCCAATTCCGCCGAGCGGCCGGTCGGGATCGCGACATCGACCCCTCCCTGGATGTCGAAATGGCCCCAGCCCTTTCCCGCCACGAGATAGGGATCGAAGACCCAGGCGCCTGTGCTGACCGGCACTGGCCCGATGGGCGCCTCGGTCAGCAAGAGGACGCTCACGGCGTAGTTGCCGTTCTCCTCATTGGCTGAAGCGATCCGGTACTTGAGAAAGGCCGCCGCATCCCCGAAGCCGCTCACCCCCGGAGCTCCAACATCGGTAGCGTACATCGGCGGACTGAGAGCCACGGCCAGGTTTTCGCCGACGATATTCTTCATTCCGGTAAAGGGAGCCGCGTACTGCGTCGACTGGATTCCTCCCGGGGCCTGCTGCCAGCCCTGCGAGTATTGCATATACTCTTCCAACCTCGGAGTTTGGGTGACCATCGCCGCGGGCCAGATCGGCTGTTCCTGGGACCGAGCAATCTCCGAGTGCGCGAGCCAGCGATCGATCCAGAAATGAGGACCCAAGCGCACCGGCCCTGGGGCGGTGGAGCGCGCGCTGCTCGACGCAGTACTCGGGTTCCCTTCTTCGACCGCCTCCAGCCAGCTCCCGAGATATTGGCGGCGACTCGCTCCCTCCCTGTCCGCCCATCCAGATTGCGCGGCGGCGAACCAGAGGAGGCAGACGATCGGACAACCGATCGTCCGCCAGGGCGCGATCCCTGCAAAAAGAGCTCGCTTGCGGCGAACTTGTCGTCCGCCTTTCCGGACAGAACGAAGGGAAGTGGCCACAGGAGCAGTTGTCGTGGACAAAAGAGCAAAAAAGGCCACGGCAGGCGAGCCTCTCGCTTTCCCGATCCGCCGCTCCGGCGCGAGGATTCCCCGGGGCCGGACTCTCGGTCGGACTTTTCCTGTGGCCAGGCCAAGGATCGCTCGAAACGGATCGGCGTCCCGCCTCCTCCCTTCCTTCCCCCGCGGATCCAGAGTTGACGCGATCTTCATTTC
>JAQTUK010000197.1 GCA_028710285.1 Methylacidiphilaceae bacterium
TCGAAACCTCCGCGGCAGGGCCCGCCACCGCGGCTCCCGTGCAGAAAGCGGTGGGAAGCGGCCCGAATTAGAGGGCCGGCGTCATGACCGCTTCCCTGCCGATGCGCACAGGCAGAACAGCCGGCAGAGTCTCTTGGTGACGGGTATGGAGAGTCAAAAGCCCATCGTCATTCCGGTCGACGCTTCAAAGGCCCGTCCGAGCGTGATCCCACACGGAGGAATCGGTGGGCTTCTGTTCTGGATCAGCGTCTGCGTCTTTCTCGGAATCAGCGCCTTCCACTTTTACGGGGAATTTACGGTCCAAGACCGCAAGGCACGAGCCCTGCAAGGCGAGTCCGAGCTTCTGCGAAGAGAAAACCAAAAGCTTCACGCGGTGGTCGACCAGCTGCAGACCGAGCTCAGCCAGACGGGCAGCCTGCTGCCTCTGCAGCAGGACCTCTTAGGACAATCCGGTGCCGCGAATGGAGTCGGCGAGCCGAAACAAGGGGAGACGGGATCGAGAATGCTTACGTCCTCGGAAACCCTTGAGCTTCAGACCCTGGAGGAACGGCTGAATCATGCATTTGCCGCTCGGGTGATCGCTAAGGAAGCGGCGATCCTCCAGCGGGGAGGCGGGGTCGTGATCGTCCTCGACGATCGCACCCTTTTTCCCGGAGCCGGACTTAAGGTCGGGAGTTCTGGCCAGACGCTTCTTCACGAAGTGGTAGCCGCTCTGCAAGCTCTTCCGGAATCGTCCGAAGTTCGGGTCACGGCTTTCGCCGATCCGCTTCCGACGGCCGCGGGCTCCCGCAAAGCAGCCATGTCCAACTGGGAAGTCTCCTCCCTGCGCGCCTCCGCTGTCGCAAAACAGCTGGTGGAAGGCGAGCATCTTCCCGCCGGGCAAGTCTCCGCCTCTTGTCGTGGAGCCCAGCCTCGCTTGGCGGATGCTCCCGAAGCGGCGGACGCCGGGCTTTCCGCCCATCGGCTGGAAATCGGGCTCATTCTCCATCCGGATGCCCGTGGTGACCGGGGAGAGGCGAGAAGCGAGGTCGGCTCTAGCGGGCGGCAAGGTGGAAGGTGAACACCTTCAACCGGGCTTCCTTCGCCTTCCGGCGCCGGCGGTCAGAAGGTTTTTCGAAAGAGCGGCGCGCGCGCACTTCCCGTAGCGTTCCTTCGCGGTCGAGCTTGCGCTTGAGCCGTCGTAATGCCTTATCGATCGATTCGCCTTTTTTTACTCGGACTTCAGTCATTTGCCTCCAGGGTTTGTTTTGCTCTTCAACGGGAAAAGATGCTCTTTTCCCAAAGATCGGAATCACTTTCTTCCGCTGCCAGGAAATAGTACGGCCGCACCCGCGATTCGGCCCTCCCGAAGCGCACTGAGCGCCGCGTTTGCCTGCGAGAGCGGGTAGGAGTGGATATGAGTACGAAAATGGAGGCGCGCTGCCAAGGAAAAGAATTCTTCGGCGTCCTGTCGAGTGAGATTGGCAACCGAGGCGATCTGCCTCTCTTCCCAAAGGAGACGGTAGGGAAAGGAGGGGATGTCGCTCATGTGAATTCCCGCACAGACGACCTTCCCGCCTCGATCGAGCGCGCGCAAGGCGGCTGGGATCAGCTCGCCGGCCGGAGCGAAGAGGATGGCTGCATCCAGTGGAACGGGTGGAGCTTCGGTCGATGCGCCTGTCCAGACCGCGCCCAGCTCCCGAGCCAGGTTTTGCGCCGCGACATCGCCGGAGCGGGTGAAGGCGTAGACCTCTTTCCCTTGGGCAACGGCGAGTTGGACCAGAAGATGCGCCGCGGCCCCGAATCCGTAGAAACCCAGCTTCTCCCCTGGTCCGGCCAGCCGATAGGAGCGGTAGCCGATGAGACCGGCGCAGAGCAGCGGAGCGGCCTCTCCGTCGCCGTAGCCCTCCGGCAGGGGAAAGGCAAACCGCTCGTCGGCTACCAGGTAGTCCGCGTAGCCTCCATTGCGGGTGTAACCGGTAAATTCGGGATTTTCGCAGAGGTTTTCCCGGCCGCTCCGACAGAAGCGACACCGCCCGCAGGTTCTGCCCAGCCAAGGAATTCCCACCCGCTGCCCCGCCGCGAACCGCGTTGCCCCCGGGCCCGGGGACACGACCGTCCCGACGACCTCATGGCCGGGAATGAGGGGCAGCTTTGGTTCCGGGAGCTCGCCATCGACTACATGGAGGTCGGTCCGGCAGACGCCGCAGGCTCCAACCTTGACGAGGATCTCGCCCTCCCCCGGTTCGGGTATGGGCAACTCGCGCTCGACAAGAGCCTTTCCAGGCTCTTCCAGGACCATGGCTTTCATACACGGGGAACTCCTACCCCCCCCCTCAGCAAAGGATCGGATAGGGGAATCCAGCCTAGCCAGCGGAGCGATCCGCGTCAATGCGATCGTCTTCTGGAGTCTTGACTCGCTTGGGAAAAAGCCCATAGCCTGAAAACCGTGACTCGAAAGGTCTTAAGGGGCCTCCGGCCGGCCGAGGCGGGGCCACTTGGTTGGGTGCGTTACCCACCGGGCCGGCCCTTCCTGCTGTCAAGCCGGCGGCTGGCGGACCTTCGCCCTTGGGATCGAATCCGCCTCGCACGAAGAAAAGGCTAGCGGCCGTTTGCCAGTGGAGCGGACACGGGGTGGGGGTGGAAGGGGCGGAAGAGCTGGAGCTTTCCGAGTGGCGGATGGACGAACGAAAACAAACGGGCTAGGTGAAAAATCTCATGCGGATCGATGCGTTAATCACGGCGGACTTGGGACGTCTCAAGGCATATCGGGTGTCGGTGGACGAGCTTTCTGGAAAAACCCATGTTCAGATCCTGGCGGACCAGATCCTTGCGGAAGGGCACAAGAAATGGACGAACATGGAAACCGACGAGCCCGGCCGTTATTCGGTTCGGACCGGAAAGGTGACTTTGGGCCGCCCTTCCGGAGAGCTGCACAACGTGGAGCTGGAGGTTCGCAAGAGATTGCTGGGCCAACTGGCCCAGGAGATCGACTCCCTGATCCATCGGGAAGATTGCAAGCGTTGGGGCTTGGCCGCCTGCTCCGAAGAGCTCCCGAGGATCTTGGAGAAGCTCTCCTCTTCCGCCCGTGAGCGGCTGGTCAAGACGATTCCCTCCGATTTGACGAAGCTCGATAAGGAAGACGTTCTTGCCCGGTTTCTCGCATAAGCAGGCCGGCCGATCAGGAACGTCCAGGCTTCCTTCGGGTAATTGGCTCGTGGGGGT
>JAQTUK010000059.1 GCA_028710285.1 Methylacidiphilaceae bacterium
TAACTGGTGATGTTTTCTGCCTTGGCAAGGACAGCCTCGGAACGCAAGGAGCCCGCAGGGCGTATCGCTCACGCATGCGCCCAAGCACCTCTTCCGCGACCCATTGACTCATCTTCATGACCTCCGTCGTTCTTCGGTGTCATTTTTTATGAGTCAACGACCCTCTTTGGCCCGCCCCGCCTCCCTCCGCTTCGGTGTCACAATTTGTGAGTCAACTCGTCGTCCGGAAGGCCGCAACGTTCTTTGTTGCGTTATGAGTCATAGTGTGGTACATATACCCCTCAATGGAGTCAACGAGTGATCGTCGGCTTTCGGGATGACTGGCTGCGAGCCTTCTTTGTGGACGATGTCCATTCCCGCAACATCCCGTCCGATCTCGAAGCCCGATTGTTCCGCAAGCTCCAGATGATTGACGATGCCGTGACCGATCAGGACTTGCGCGTGCCGCCCAGCAATCACTTTGAGAAGCTGCGCGGCAATCTGGCAGGATTCCATTCGATCCGCGTCAATCAGCAATGGCGGCTCGTCTTCCGTTGGGATGGCAAGCGCGGCGAGGCTGACGGAATTTATCTGGACGATCACAGCTACCGATGAGAGCGAGGCAAACATGCTGACTACCAAGCGCAAGCCGGCCACGGTCGGCAAGATACTAACCGAGGAGTTCATGGAACCGATGGGTTTGACGCAGGGCGTGCTCGCTGAGGCAATGGGCGTTCAGCGCAAGCACGTCAATGAACTGTGCGGCAACCGAAGGAATGTAACAGCGGCGACGGCGCTGATCCTGGCCCGAGTGTTCGGCAACAGCCCGGAGTTCTGGCTCAACGTGCAGCGGCGCAGCGATCTTTGGGAGGTGATGAACACGCCGAAGAAGCGCGAGCGCGTGGAGCGCGCCCGTCCGTTGCAGAGCGCAGCCTGAGCGTAGTCATGCGCCCCGATGGTTCGGGTCAGGCCACAATTTGAGAAGGAGACACAGCTCATGACCATGCCCCTGCGCACCGCCCTTTACCTGCGTTCCTCGACGGCGCGGCAGGCCGAGCACGATGTCTCCATCCCCGACCAAAAGCGGCGGGACGAAGCCTATTGCGAGGCGCGCGGACCGCAACTGGTTGAAACCTTCATTGAACCCGGCGCATCGGCGACCGCCTCCGCGCGCCCGCACAGCGCGCCGAGATCGATATCGGCGAAGTCAGGAACATGGGATCGAAGTCCCGGCTGCTCCAGACGTTGGTAGCGAGCAGTGGCGTAAACGCTGTGCCCACTCAGGGGCTGAAGTGGCGGACAGGGTGGGATTCGAACCCACGAACCCTTGCGGGTTAGCGGTTTTCAAGACCGCCGCATTCAACCGCTCTGCCACCTGTCCCTGTTCGGCCTGCGGCACTCCAGGAGCGCCGTCGCCTGGCTGCCGCCACGAAGAGGGTACGTTTGAGAAGGCGGAAGGACAATGGGGATTTCCTCCGATGCCTGGACAGGGTTCACGGAAGCGGAGGCCGGCGATTGCTCTGGGGATGCTTGCGTCGGAAGCCGCGTGCCAGCTGGGTGAGCCGCTGTCTTAGGCAAATCCCTGTATTCGTGCCAAAGGGATTTCCTGAGGGTGCCGTCGCTTGACGCCGCTCCGAAGCGGCACTAATCTTACGAGCATCGAATTTTAGGCGCCCTAAAAAATGAACGATCCTTTAGCTAGCGCCGATGTCTTTGTACTGCCCGCCGATGCACGGGGTCGTGCCCTCCTCGCAGAGGAGGCCGGCAGCGTCCCTGGCTTGGAGAAGAGGGTTCCTTGGCTTCCCGCGGTGTTTTCCTCCTATGCGCTCCTCGAGAAGATCGCCATTTGCGGCTGCGGCGGCGGGCGAAAAGGGCCATCCTCCCTTCCCGCCTGAGAAGCTTCCTAAGCCGAAGCGAAGGGCTTCGCCTTCGGCGCCAGAAGAGCCATTCCTCCGCTATGCGCCTCGCATCGAAGAGGTGCTCCTTACGCTCGAACGGGCGCTGCTGGGCCAGCGCTTGTGGGAGCCGCCCCGCTCGATCCCTCTGGCGGACCTCGACCCCGACGAGCAGGAGCTGCTGCTGGGGATCCTCGGAGAGGGCGCGGCGATTGTGGAGGCCCCAGGAGAGGCGGGAGAAACCGCGATGGCGACCATGCTGAGCGGAGTCTGGTTCGTCGAGAGGAAAACGGGACCGGACCGTCTCACCCACACGATCGATGTGGGAGTGCTGCCCTCTTTTGCCGTGGATCGGTTGGCGGATCTTCCCACCGTGAGGTTTCCGCCGATGTCGCTCTCGTCGGAATCCGTCGCCGTGTCCGCCGTTCTCCAGGAACTGGTGGAAAAAGAAAGAGACTGGGAGCGGGAGGCGGTGCCTCGGGAGGTCAACTTGCTGCTCCACCCGCTCCTCCCGCTCGATTACGAGCGGCTCGCTTCCTTTCTCGGTCCGGCGCCCCTCATCGGCTGGCTGGAGGGCCACTGCCGCTGGTGGCTCCTGGCCACGCAATGGCGCGACGTCTGGCGGATCGAGGTGCGCAGCTTGAAAGGAAAAGGAGTGGCTTCGCTCCTGGAAATCGGTCGCTACCCCGCCGCTTTCACGTTTCCACCATCCGCTTTCGTGGTGGGCGCGCGCCGAGTGCGGCGCATCCTCCAGCTGTACGGGGAATAGGGACTCGCAAAAAGCCGCGACGCCGCAGCGAGCTTCCGAACCCCTATCCACCGAGCCGAGCGAGCCTCCGGAGCGCTTCGGTCTTCTGGGTATGCCCAAGGCGGGCTCTTCTCACGGCATCGGTGACGACGGCGATGTCCTGCTCATAGAGCCGCCGATCCACCGGAAACGGGTGTCCGTCCTTGCCTCCGTGCGCATAGGCATAATCGGCCCACCGACCGGAGCGGGCGGGATCCCGTCGCGCAATTGGAGCCCCGTAGATGATCTCGGCCGTCAGCGCCAAGCTCCGGATCGCCTTGGGACCTACTTGCGGCGTGCCAAGGAGCGCCTCGAAGTCTTGGGGGGCGCCCCGGTGGGCGGCGGCGACGATGCGGCCAAGTCTCGCCAGGTCGACGTCGATCGGCAGAAGAGCGTGGCGCGCGGGAGCGAAGAGCGTCGGCCCTTCCACGCCGGCCCGCAGGGTCTCCAGGAAACGCTCCGGCTCCTCGCGGATGAGCGCGGCGCTGGCCGCCCGATTGGGAGCGGCCTCTTGGGCGACCATGTTGAGGAGATCTTCGGAGGCCGGGCGCCGATCTTCTCCGGGAGCGGAGGCAAGATCCCCGATCCCGGCATGGGGTTCGCAGACAAAGTCGGCGACGGATTCGCCGATCCAATGGTAGCGGCGGGCCGTTCGACATTGCTCGTTCATCCCTTGCTGGACGACGCACCAAGCTCCCTTAGGGGTGAAGAAGAAGCTATGATGATAGAGCGCGTAGCCGTCTTGCACGGCGGCCGAGTCGACCTTGGCGCTCATCCGGGAGGCATAGACGAGCCGCTCCCCCCCGCTGATCCCCAGCTGATCGGCGGAGCGGGTGATTTCCTCCGGGGCCTTCCGGCTCGTCGCCCCCTTCCCGCCGGCGACCACGATCCCCAGATCCGTTCCATAGGCCCGATAGGCTTCCTTAAGCGCCCCGCAGGTCACCGTCGTCAGGCCGGAGGAGTGCCAGTCGAAGCCGAGCAGGCAGCCGAAGGCTTGGAACCACCAGGGATCGGCAAGGCGGCGGAGCATCTCGTCCGAGCCGTGCTCATCGATGATCGCCATCACGACCGCCCCGGCCAGGCGGACCATCCGATCGAAAAGGGCGGCGGGAGCCTTTCCGTTGTGCAGCGGCAGCTCGGCCAGAGCCCGTTTCATCAGAACTCCTTGGCGAAGACGCTCAGCTCAGCCCGGAGTCCAAGGTCCCGGCCGAAGCGGCGATCTCCTTGCCTTCCTCATTTATTCCCTTGAGCAAGGAAAGAAAAGAGCCGAACGTTGTCCGTGCTTTGCTTTTCGGTTTGCCGAGCGGCGATCCCGCCTTTTCCCGGCTAGGCCTCCGATGCGCAATCTCTACGGAAAGAAGATCGACCTCTACCCGTGGCAGGAGGAGGCGCTGGCGCGCGTCCGGGGTCGAAGCGCCCTCATTGCCGCACCAACCGGCAGCGGGAAGACCGTGATCGCCTATCGCTGGGCGGAGCTCTGGGAAGAGCGGCGGCGGCGGGTGATTTTCACGGCTCCGATCAAGGCCCTCTCCAACGAGCGATACCTGGAGCTCCGCGCTCTCTTTGGAGAGGAGGTGGGGATTCTCACGGGGGATGTGAAGCGCAACCCGGAAGCACCTCTCCTCTGCATGACGCAGGAGGTCTATGCCAATCGCTTTTGCCGCCTGCCGCATCAGCGGGTCATCGTCGACGAGATCCACTACATGGTCCACAATCCGGAGCGGGCGCGGGCGTACGCCGAGGGGATCGCGGGGACGCATCCGGAAAGCGATCTGCTCTTTCTCTCGGCGACGGTCGATGCGCGGCGCTTCCTTTCCTACCTCTCGCGGCTGGCGGCGCGGCCACTCGAGCTCGTCGAGCAGAGCCGTCGTCCGGTTCCCCTCCACTATTTGGATCGGCAGCCTTCTGAGCGAAAGCTGTGGCAGGAGCTCGCTCCGGTGCTCGTCTTCGTCTTTTCCTACAAGGGAGTGATGGGGCTGGCGGCAGAGTTCCATCGTGCCACCCACGGCCGACTAGGGGCTCCGGAGCGCGAACGGATCCGGGAGCTGGCGAAGCGGTACCGGGTCGATCGGCCCGATCTCCTGCGGCTGGCGACCGATGGGGTGGCCATCTACCACGGCACGCTTCTTTACAAGGAGAAGCTCTTCGTCGAACGGCTCGCCCGAGAAAACCTGCTCCTGGCCGTCGCGGCTACCGATGCCCTTTCCTTGGGAATCAACCTTCCGGTGAGGACGGTTCTCTTTGCCCAGCTGGCACGGTATATCTCCGGCCCGATCGCCAAGACGGAGTTTTTACAAATGGCGGGGCGGGCGGGGCGGCCCAACCTGCAGGAAGCCGGCTACGTCGGCTTCTGGGAGACGCCCTTCGAGGCGCGGGGGTTCGATACCGAACGGCTTTTTCGGGCGTTGAAGAAGAAGGCGCTCGAACCGCTGCGCGTTCGCCCTCTGCCGTCGATCAAGCGCATCTTGAACCAGACACCGATCGAGGAAGAGCTCGAGCGATTGACGACCCTCTCCTTCCCTCCCCTTCATCCGCAGGAGCTTCTCACATTCCAGAGGATGGTCGAGCTCTCGATGGAAGAGATCGAGCGCAGCTCTCGCCTGCTGCAAAAACGGGCGAGAGCGGGCGAACGGCTGCTCGAGATCCTGCGGCGAATCTACTTCGATGAGTTCTCGGTTTCCGAAAACCTCGAGCTGGCCAAGATGCTCGTCCTGGAAGGCAGGATCGATGCCCGCCGGGAGATTCGCCAGATCCGCGAGCGGGTGCGCAGCGAGGGAGAGGCGCTGAAGGAGCTTCTCCAGTTTCGGCGCTTCCTGCATGTCCTCGACCCCGAAGAGGTCGCCGGGGCGGACGCCCTGGAGCAGGCCATCGTCTGCCTCGACGAGTTCGTGCTCCATCCGGAAGCGCTGGAAGCCTCGCGGCTCCATGCGTAGCCAGGCTTCCGCTACCGGGCGAAGATCTGGACAAGCATCGCCCGGGCTTCCTCCTGAATCCGGTGCAGATGGAGGACGTTCCGAAAGCTCTCGGCGTAGAGCTTGTAGACCTCTTCGGTTCCCGAGGGGCGGGCCGCAAACCAGCCATTCTCGCTGATCACCTTGATACCGCCGATCTCTCCGCCCGCGGGGGCGCGATTGAGGACGGCCGTCACCGGATCTCCGGCGAGGGTCGGCATGGCGACGTTCTGAGGGGAGAGCGACAGGAGCTTCTTCTTCTGCTCGTGAGTAGCCGGGGCATCGATGCGCTCGTAGAACGGATTGCCGAGCTTCGCGGTAATCTCTTGATAGAAGAGGCCGGGATCTTTGCCGGTCCGCGCCGTGATTTCCGCCGCCAAGAGACCGAGGACCATGCCGTCCTTGTCGGTCGTCCAAGGGGTGCCGTCTTTCCGCAAGAGGGTGGCTCCCGCGCTTTCCTCTCCGGCGAATCCGAGAGTGCGGGAGAGAAGTCCCTCGACGAACCATTTGAAGCCCACCGGCACCTCGAAGAGAGGCCGTTTCGCGGCTTGCGCCACCCGATCGAGGATGCTCGAGCTGACCACGGTCTTCCCCAAGGCGGCTTCCGGCCCCCATTGAGGGCGTGCGCCTCCGAAAAGATAGGAGGCGGCCACGGCCAGAAAGTGGTTCGGATTGAGCAATCCGCAGCTGGGTGCGACGATCCCGTGACGGTCGTGGTCGGTGTCGCAGCCGAAGGCGATGTCGAACTGCCGGGCCCGATCGATCAATCCCCTCATCGCGTAAGGCGAGGAGCAGTCCATCCGGATCTGGCCGTCCCAATCGACGGTCAGGAAGCGGAAGGTGGCATCCACCCCTTCGTTCAAGACGGTTGCGTTCAAGCCGTAGCGCTCGGCGATCGGCTTCCAATAGTGGACTCCCGCGCCCCCTAGCGGATCGATGCCGATCCGGACTCCGGCGGAGCGAATGGCCTCGCAGTCGATCACCGAGGAGAGATCGTCGACATAATGGCGAAGGTAGTCGTGTCGCTGGACTTGGGGGGAGCGGAGGGCCCGCTCGTAGGGCATCCGGCGAGCTTCCGCGCCGCCTCCCTGCAAAATGGCATTGGCTCTCTGCTCGATCGTCCGGGTTACGCCGGTGTCGGCTGGACCGCCATGGGGAGGATTGTATTTGAAGCCTCCATCGGTCGGCGGGTTGTGGGAGGGCGTGATCACGATCCCATCGGCCTGTCCCGCTCCGGACCTCCCGTTGTGGGTCAGGATGGCGTGGGAGATCACGGGTGTCGGCGTGTAGCCGAGGTCGGAATCGATGCGGACTTCGACGCCATTGGCTGCCAGGACCTCGAGAGCCGTCGCGAAGGCGGGTTCGGAAAGCGCGTGGGTATCCTTCCCTAGGAAGAGCGGCCCGGAGATGCCCTGTTCGCGGCGGTAGTCGCAGATCGCCTGGCTGATCGCAAGAATGTGAGCCTGGTTGAAGGAGCCGCGAAAGCTCGATCCCCGGTGGCCCGAGGTTCCGAACTGGACCCGCTGCTCCTCAACCTTGGCATCCGGCGAAATCTCATAGTACGCGGATACGAGCCTCGCCAGATCGGTAAGAAGCGAGAGCGGCGGCAGCTTGCCGGCGAGCGGACTGATTTCCATGCGGACCCTCCTCTGAAGTGTGGGAATGCCGGCCCGTCGCCGGGACGAGACCCTTGCCTCTATCTATCCGCCGGCTTCCTTCCGGTCAAGACGGATGGCGTGGAGGGAAGCAGTTAGGCGAAGACCGCCGTTTTCCTGCCGTAGACCAGGATGCGGTTTTCGACATGCCAGCGCACGGCACGGGAAAGAACGACCTTCTCCAGATCCTGTCCTTTTCGCACTAGTTCCTCAACCCCATCCCGGTGGGAGATGCGGACGACGTCCTGCTCAATGATCGGCCCGTCGTCCAGGATTTCGGTGACATAGTGGCTCGTCGCGCCGATGAGCTTCACTCCCCGCTCATAGGCCTGGTGGTAGGGCTTCGCACCCGAGAAAGCGGGCAGAAAGGAGTGGTGGATGTTGATGATCCGGTTGGGAAAGCGCGCTGCCATCGTCGGAGAGAGAATCTGCATGTAGCGGGCGAGCACCAGGAAATCGATGCGATGTTCATCCATAAGCTCGATCTGGCGGGCTTCCGCCTTTTCCTTGTTCCCGGGGGAGACCTCGACTTGGTAGTAGGGAATGCCGCAGCTTGCGGCGATCCATTGCCCGTCGGGGTGGTTGCTCACGACCAGGGGAATCTCGCAGGCGAGCTCCCCTGCCCGGTAGCGGTGAACCAGGTCGACCAGGCAGTGGGTTTGGCGGGAGACAAAGACGGCGACCCGGGGCCGGTGGGAGGAGGAGGCAAGGCGCCACTCCATCCCCAGGCGCCGGGCGATGGGACCGAAACGAGCGGGAATCTCCGAGAAATCGAGCGCGAAGCCCTCCAGATCCCATTCGACGCGCATGAGGAAGAGGCCGATCTCGGCATCTTGGTGTTGGTCCGCATGGAGGATGTTGCCGCCATGCTCGAAGAGAAAGTTGGCGATTGCGGAGACCAGGCCCTTTTGATCGGGGCAGGTAATCAAGAGAACGGCGGTTTTAGGCATCATCGATGTTCTTCCGTTCGGGACCGAGCACGATCCCGTCTCTCTTCTTTTTTTAGAGAATGTGCCGCGACCGCAAGGCAAAAGGACGCATCCCGCTCCTCGGCGCGCTCCGAGCGCCCCTACTCCTTCGGCGAATCTGCATCGGTTACCGAGCGCAGCCGGCTCGGCAAAAGCTCTCCCTCCCTTTCGAGAATGGGATAGGCGGCCGAAGCCACCACCTGGCCATGGATTCGTTTCAGCTGCCCCACGACCTTGACGTAAAGGGCTCCCGCTGGATCGCGGTCTCCCGGGCTTGCCCGCAGCCGCTCGAAATGGGCGGCGGAGGCCGCCGCTTCGAGGCTCCGGAAGGACTCCTTTTCGAGCGCCAGGGACCGAGCGGTTTCCAGGTCTGGCGCGACAAGGAGGGAGGAGGCCGTGCGCAAGTTGGAGAGAATGCGCTCCATGATCGAAGAGAGCTCGGCCTGCTCTTGCGCCGGGAGGACGAGGTTTTTCTGGATCCGTTGGGCCGCCAGTCCCAGGAGCTCCTTCTCGGCGAATCCCGCTGCCTGCTCCAGGCTGGAGGAAAAGAAGAGGATGTCCTGGAGCCTGGTCCGTTCCGATTCGTTCATGATGTCACGGTCGAGCACGCTCAGGTAACCGCGAATCGCCTGATGAATCTTGTCCATGGCTTCGGCGGTCCGCTGAATGGGAGAGAGATTCTGCCGGTCACCCTTGACAAAGACATCCCGAAACTTCTCGAGCATGGTCTTCAGGAGATCGGCTAGGCGAAGCGCCTCTCGCACGGCACTGCCCAAGGCGACCGCAGGCGTTCCGAGCACACCCGGATCCAGGTAGAGGGGTTGACGGAGATCCTCCTTGTCTTTCCGCTCCGGAAGCCAGGCACTCAAGAGCTGCCCGTAGGCCGGAAGCCACGGAAAGAAGAGGAGAGCCAGCGCAAGATTCAGGAAGGTGTGAAAGTTGGCGACCGCCCGGGCCAGGTTCGCTTCCCAGGCTTCCATCCAAGTGGTGATTTCCGGCAGGAGGAGGAGGCCGCCTAGGACGCCGACCAGCCGGTTGAGGAGGTTGCCGATCGGCAGGCGGCGAAAGGCTGGGTCCCTGCCCGTCGTGCTTTCGAAGATGGGGTTGATCGCTGCCCCTAGGTTGGCACCGAGGGTCAAGGCAAATGCGGCGGGAAGCGAGACCACTCCTTTTGCTGCAAAAGAAGCCGCAAGAAGGATGGCGGCGGCGCTCGAATGAGCAGCCCAAGCGAAGGCAGCCGCGCAGAGCGCCTCGAGGAGCGGCTGCCGAGAGACGGCCGTGAGAAGCTCCCTCAGCCCCTCGGACTGCGCATAGGTGTCGGCGAACTGGACCATCTGGTGGAGCGCCAGCAGGATCAAGCCAAGCCCGATGAAGACCCGGCCCAGATCATGCGCCGTCGTATTTCGAGAGCGAAACAGGATGAGCCCGGCCAGAATCGCCGCGGGAGCGGCGGCAAAGACCGGAAAGGAGAGGAGCTGCACGATGAGGGTGGTTCCCACGTTGGCTCCCAGCATGACCGCCAAGGCCGGGACCAGGCCGACGACCTTCTTGGCCACGAAGCTGGTTGCCATGAGGGCGGTGGCCGTGCTGCTCTGGAGCAAGGCCGTGATCAGGATGCCGGCCAGAAAAGAGCGCCAGCGGCTGCCGAGCGCTCTTCCCATGAGAAGGCGAAGGCGATTGCCGAACGCGCGCTGCAAGCCCGTGCGCACCATCCGCACTCCCCACAGGAGCAGGGCGGCCAGACCGGCGAGATTGACGAGTGCATAGCCCAGTTGCATAGGGTGGAACACCGAGGTCGCGAGCGTCGTCTCTCGACTCCGAGTGCTCTATGAGCCACCACGGGAAGCACGGCAACTCCATTTTCCATTCCGGCGTCTTTCGGGCGGTTCCCGTCGGCCACGCTTGGGACAGAAGGTTTCTCTTGATCCCGGCAGGATGATCAGAAATGATTCGGCGCCTTCCCGCCGCCGGGAGTAAACCAGCAGGATCGGGGCGATGGGTGCCCTGCCTTGGCAGGTGGTGGCGGAGTGGGGTGTCTTGCTCCGGAGGATCTGCAGGAGGCGTATGATTTGGGTCATCTTGTTGGTTCTTGCCGTTGCCATGGTGCCCCACGCGGCGCACCGCCTCTCTCTCCTGGTCCGGCTTCGCGGTCTGCGATCCGAACCGTGCCTTCCCCCGGAGAACAGAGACTGGCCCAGGGTCACGGTGCAGCTTCCGATCTACAACGAGCGGTTCGTCGTCGAACGGCTGCTCCGTTCCGTGGCCTCCCTTGATTACCCGCGGGATCGGCTGGAGATCCAAGTGCTCGACGATTCGACCGACGCGACGAGCCAGGAGGTAGAACAAATCGCCGCGGAGCTGCGCCGGTCGGGCGTCTCCGTGGAACATCTGCGTCGGCCGACGCGTGCCGGCTTCAAAGCCGGAGCGCTTCAGTATGGCCTGAAACGGGCCCGAGGGGAGCTTGTCGCGATTCTGGATGCCGATTTTATTCCTCCGGCCGACTTCCTCCAGAAGGCGATCTCCTATTTTTCCGATCCTCGCGTAGGAATGGTCCAGGCCCGCTGGGGTTTTCTCAATCGAGAGGAAAATCTCCTCACCCGCTGCGAGGCCCTCTTCCTGGACGGCCACTTTCTCCTGGAACAGGAGGTGCGCTCCAAAAGCGGCCTTTTCTTCAACTTCAATGGAACGGCCGGTCTTTGGCGGAAATCCTGCATCGAGGATGCGGGCGGTTGGGACGGCGGGACGCTAACGGAGGATCTCGATCTGAGCTATCGAGCCCAGTTCCGCGGCTGGCGCTTCGTTTACGCGCCGGAAATCGTCGTGCCGAGCGAGCTCCCCGCTCCCATCGCCGCGTTTCGCACGCAGCAGCATCGCTGGGCAAAAGGAGCCATTCAGACCGCCCGACGACATTTTCCCACGCTTCTTTGCGGGGCTTTTCCCTTGCGTCACAAGGTCGAAGGCGGCTTTCACCTCCTCGCCCACACGATTCATCCCCTGGTCGCCGTCCTGGCTCTCCTCAATCTCGCCATTCTCTTGGTTCCCTGGCGCTCCTCTTCCCTGCAGGCAACGGTCTCCTGGTCGTTTACCTGCCTTTCCCTCTCCTTTCTCTTCTATCTCTTGGCGATCCAACGGCTGGCTCGCGGCAAGCTCGCCGCGAGCGACTGGCTCCTGCTGCCGGTCTCCCTGGGGCTTTCCTTGGGCATGAGCTTTGCCAACACCCGCTCGGTGGTGGAGGGGGCGCTCAACGTCCCCAGCAGCTTCGTCCGCACCCCGAAACAGGGGGACCGTAGCGCGCGACCAGGCGGACCCTCCTATCGGGCGCGACACGGCTGGGGTCTGCCCTTGCTCGAAACTTCCGTCGCCGCGGCGTTTCTCTGGGCGCTCGTGGTCGCGAGCCGGCATGGCTGGTGGTTTGCCCTGCCGGGCTGTCTCTTGCACTTCTTCGGGTTCGGCTTTGTCGGAATCGGCACCGTCGCGGCGATCCTCAAGGAGAGGCAGCAGAGCACCGCGATCGCCCTCGCCTAGCCCGCTCCTCGTCCCAGCCAGAGAGCTGCGCAAGAAGAAGCCGCGCCAGGCTTTCCCGATCTTCCGCGGCAAGCAGCGCTCCGCCGCGGGTCAGCAGGCCGAAGCCCGCTCCGTAAGCAGGCCCGTTGACCACGCAAAGATCGGTTCGAGCCTCGAGGATCTGCCTCTTCCCGCAGGCGACAGCGGCGTCTCGGTCTCCCTCCACCTCGAATTTCCAACCCGCCAAGAAGGCGTGGGCAAAGAGATCCCTCAGATCGAGCAGCAGCTTGGGAGCGGGAACCAGCGTGAGCAGGCAGGGCAGATCGCTGCGGATCTTGCCGGATCGGATCGGCTGTCCAGCCTGGTCGTGAATGGCGCCTACTCGAAAATCGCTGAGCGCGGCGGCATGGAAAAGCGCGTCGATTGGTTGCGCAAGCGCAACCAGTTTCAGCTCCCGCGCGAGATCCTCGTTCGTGGTGAAGGGCCGGAGGGAGAACGCCGGCGTCGATGCCCAGGCCGTTGCTCCCGAGCCGCGGAAGCAGAGCACCTCGTGGCCGGCGTCGGCGAAAACCGAGGAGAGCAAGAGGCCAAGAGAGCCCGTCGAAACATTCGTCAGGCGCCGGACCTGGTCCAGCGGCTCGGAGGAAGGCCCGCAGGTCACGACGATCCGCATAATTTTACCTATGCGGCGAAAGGAGTCTTGCGCCAAGGGCAATCGTCCTTCATGTAGGGGAGATGGCATGCGCTTTGCCAACTCCCGCCTGGCCGACGGATCGAAAGCCGCCCTGGCTTCGGGCCAAAATCCCTTCCGGTCCCCGGTATGGCGCGGTACGGAAGCTCGTCGCCGAAAATCGGCTGCACACCGTTTGCGAAAGCGCCCACTGCCCCAATCTGGGTGAATGCTGGTCGAAAGGCACTGCCACGCTCATGATCCTGGGAGAGACCTGCACGCGCAGCTGCGGGTTCTGTGCCGTGCGCACCGGGCGCCCGGGGGAGGTCGATTGGGACGAGCCGCGAAGAGCGGCCGAAGCCGTGGCGGCCATGGGGCTGCGTCACGCCGTCCTGACCTCGGTGGCGCGCGACGAGCTTCCGGATGGCGGGGCCTCGGTGTGGGCCGCCACGATTCGAGCGGTTCGGGAGCGCAATCCCGACACGCGCATCGAGGTCCTGATTCCCGATTTCCGCGGAAGACGGGATGATCTCCTCCTGGTCC
>JAQTUK010000060.1:0-6382 GCA_028710285.1 Methylacidiphilaceae bacterium
GCCGCCGCCCGGACCTGATCGGCCAGGTGAACGGCCGCACTGGCGATCTCTTGCTGATCCTCGTTCAAGTCGGCGAGGGCCGCATAGCCTGCTCCTCCGCTGCGCTCCGTCCGCCGAATGACCCGGTCCAGGACGGAGACGCACTCAAGCGGGTAACGGCCCGCCGCCGTCTCCCCCGAAAGCATCAAGGCATCGGCCTGTTCGTAAACGGCATTGGCGATGTCGGTGATCTCGGCGCGCGTGGGGACCGGGTTCTGGGTCATGCTCTCCAACAGGTGTGTCGCCACGATGACCGGCTTCATCTTCTGGAGGCAAATCTTTACGATCCGCCTCTGAATGATCGGAAGCTCCTCGAAAGGGCACTCGATCCCCAGATCTCCGCGAGCGACCATGATCGCATCGGCCGACTCCAGGATTTGAGGGAGGTTCCGCACGGCGGCTTGGTCTTCGATCTTCGCGACGATAACCGCCTTCGATCCCCTGGCGATCAGGATCTGACGCAGAAGATCGACATCATTCGCCTCCCGGACAAAGGAAAGGGCAAAGTAGTCCATCTGGCACTCCACCCCGAGGTCGACATCCTGCAAGTCCTTGTTGGTCAAGGGAGGAAGGTTGACCCGGATTCCGGGCAGGTTGATGTGGCGCCGGCTCCCCATGACTCCGGGAGTCACGACCTCGCAGCGGACGCGGGATCCCTGCTTGTCGAGCACCTTCATCTGAATGACCCCGTTATCCACGAGAACTACGTCTCCTACCTGTAAATCCTGGGCCAAATCATCGTAGTTCACGGCAACGGATCGCTCGTCGACACTCGGATCTCCACGCACCGTGAAGGTAAACGTGTCTCCCGGATGAAGCTCGAGCCGAGCGGCCAGATCCCCCGTGCGAATGGCCGGCCCTTGGGTATCGAGAAGGAGCCCCACGTTCCTGCCCAAACGGCGACTCTGCTCGCGCACGAACGCACTGGTCCTCCGAACCCAATCCGGAGAAGCGTGGGACATGTTGAAACGGAAGATGTCCACTCCGCGGGCGATCAGCTCGACGATCTTTTCCTCGGACTCGCTGGCCGGTCCGAGCGTGGCGATGATCCTTGTCTTTCGCTTTCGCGCCAGTTCCATCGCAACCGCTTCTCGAGGCTCCTCCTCCCCTTTCCCCAGGGAAACGTCCGAACTCGACGCACCGAAGGGGTACGGCCCAGGGTTTTCTCCTCGCGAACTCATAGGTCTCTACTCCCGGTGGCGATCCTCAGTTCTCGCAGCTGCTTCGCCTCGACCCACGACGGCGAGCCCGTCATCGGATCCACGCCGTGCCGATTCTTCGGAAAGGCGATGACATCCCGAATCGATTCGGCTCCGGCCAAAAGCATGACGAGCCGGTCCAGGCCGAGCGCGACACCGCCATGGGGCGGGGCGCCGTAACGGAAGGCTTTCAGCAGGTGGCCAAAGCGCTGCTCTTGGGTCTCCGGATCGATGCCCAGCACCGAAAAGATCTTCTGCTGCAAATCCGCCTCATGGATCCGGATGCTGCCCCCGCCCAGCTCCGTCCCGTTGAGAACGATATCATAGGCTAATGCCCTCAGCTCGCCGTAGCGCCCTTCGTCCAGGAGGGGAAGGTCGTCGGAGCGTGGCCGGGTGAAGGGATGGTGCATCGAGGTCCAGCGGCCTTCTTCCCGATCATAGGCCAGCAGGGGGAAGTCCGTCACCCAAAGAAAGTTCCATTCCGTCTTCCCTTTCCTCTCGCTGGAGAGATCGGCCAGCCGAAGACGGACGCGACCGAGAATCTCGCAGGCAAGATCCCACCGGTCGGCCACGAAGAGGAGCAGATCGCCCTCGGTCGCCCCAAGCGTGCGGGCAAGCGCATCCCGCTCCCCGGCCGTGAGAAATTTTCCGATCGGCGATTTCCACCCAGAACTCTCCACGCGAACGTAGGCCAAACCCTTCCCTCCGAGGCTGCGGGCAAGATCCTCGAGTCCGGCCACCTCCGAGGCCGCGATGTGGGCAAGCCCCTTCCCGTTCACCGCCTTGACAACCCCTCCTTTCTCCAAGACGGTCCGGAAGACTTGAAGATCCGACTCGCGAAAGATCTCGCCGACATCATAAAGGTCGATCCCGAACCGGAGATCGGGCTTGTCGCTGCCGTAGCGATCCATCGCCTCCCGGTAGCTCATGCGGGGAAAGGGCAGCGCCAGATCGGCGTCGAGCACGTCGTGAAAGATCTTCCTCAGCATCCCTTCGACCCAGAATTGAATGTCCTCGGGCTCGACGAAGGATGCCTCCAGATCGACCTGGGTAAATTCCGGCTGCCGGTCCGCTCGCAAGTCTTCGTCCCGGAAGCAGCGGGCGATCTGGTAGTAGCGCTCGACTCCCGCGACCATCAGAAGCTGCTTGTACTGCTGCGGGGCTTGGGGAAGGGCATAGAAGGAGCCAGGGATCAGCCTGCTCGGAACCAGAAAATCCCGCGCTCCTTCGGGCGTGCTCTTCGAGAGGATCGGGGTTTCCACCTCCAGAAAGCCCTGGGCATCCAGGTATTCTCTCACCGCCCTGCTGATCCGATGACGAAGCTGGAGGTTTTCCAGCATCTTCCGTCGTCGCAGATCCAGGAAGCGGAAGCTGAGCCGAAGCTCTTCGTTTTCCACGACCCCATCGAGCGGAAACGGGAGCGATGGGCAGGCGCCGAGCAAACGGACGGCATGGGCGACCACCTCGATTTCTCCGGTCGCCAGGCCGCTGTTCTCGGTGCCCTCCGGTCTCCGAGCCACCTGCCCTTCGACTTGCACGAGATCCTCGGCATGCAGCGCTTTCCCGATCTCCGCTGCCTCGGGATGCTCCTCTGGATGAAACACGATCTGGCAGACTCCCTCCCGGTCCCGAAGATCGATGAAGACAAGCCCGCCATGGTCGCGCCGCCGATCGACCCAGCCGCACAGCCGCACGTTTCGGCCAGCGTCGGCCGTCCGCAATTGAGCGCAATGATGGGTGCGCCACCGGTTTGCGATTCTCATCTCGATCCTTTCCCCTCGGAAAGCTCGGACAGGGGCGATCCGCCGCCCGGTTCGGCCTCTCTGCCTCCCGCCTGCAGAAGGGATCCGATTGCCTCGAGCGCAACGACCTGGCTCTTCCGGGAAGTCACCTCCCGCACTTCCGCCTTCCCTTCCATGATGCGGAAGTCCGCCAGCATGACATGGCGGGCGCCGACGGCCTCCGCCCGCTCCCACTGCTTCTTGGGCTTGGCGGCATGGAGCGGGTAATCGACCGAAAAGCCCTGGTCCCGCAACGCATGGACCAGCCGCACGGCGGCAGGACGAACCTCTTCCTCGGAAATCACGACAAAGAGCTCTGGCTGCGGCATCGTTGCGCCAAGCTTTTGCTTCGCCCGCAACAGCTCTCCGAGAACCACGTCCCCCATCCCAAATCCGACCGCCGGCATCCGCTCACCGCCGAGACGTTCCAGAAGATCATCATACCGACCGCCTCCCGCGATGGCCCGGAAGATGCCTTGCCGGTCGAACACCTCGAACACGATGCCGGTGTAATAGGCGAGCCCCCGCACCACGCGATAATCCTGCTCGGCGAAGCCCGAGAGCCCTCGCGTGCTCAACCCCGCCAAGACCCGCTCGACCGGCTCCCATGGCTCGCCCTCGTCGATCAGGCGAAAGACCGGGGCGGCCAGAGGACCCAATGCCTCCTCTGTCTTTTCCCTCGGCTGCCTCTCGATCTTGTCGATCGCCTGAAAGAACCCGTACTGCTCCTCTTCCCTCACCTTGTGCCGCTCGAAAAACCGGGCCCAAAACCCACGATCGCTCACCCGCACCACGAACTCCTCCGGCCCCAGGCCAAAGCCGCGCAAGAGGTCAATCAACAGAGAGAGGATCTCGATGTCCGCTTCGAGAGACTCTTCCCCCAGGATGTCGCAGTTCCACTGAAAGTGCTCGCGCAGCCGGCCCCGCTGCGCCCGCTCATAGCGGTAGAGCTGCGGGATCGAAAACCATTTCAACGGCTTTCGGTAGTCGCGATGGCGCGCCTGGACCATTCGCACGAGCGTCGGCGTGATCTCCGGCCGCATGGCCACCAGTCTCCCCCCCCGATCCGTGAACTGGTAGACTTGGTCCAGGATCTCGGAGCCGGATTTTTTTCGATAGAGTTCCAAAGGCTCGAGCACCGGGCCGTCGTACTCGACGAAGCCGTAGCGCCGGGCGGTGCTCCGCCAGCGGCAGAGGATGGCTTCCCGGAAGGCAAAATCCTCCGGGTAAAAATCGCGAAATCCGGGGAGAGACTGCATTGTGCGACTCCCGCTCTTCACTCAAAGCGGGTTGGCGAGCCCAGGCACTATCCCCAACCGGACGCTTCAGTGCGAGCTTTTTTTCCCGGCCTCCTCCTGCAAAAGCTCTTGAGTGACCTTTTGCAGGATTCGCTTGACCTGCTTCCCTGGCTTGAAGCGGACAACCGCACGGGGAGGAATCGTGATGTCCCGCCCGGGACTCCGAGGATTCCGACCGACTCGAGCGCGACGCAACGCGACTTCGAAGACCCCGAAGTTCCGCAACTCGATGTTCTGCCGATTCCCGAAGCTCTCCATGAGAATCCGCAACAGGGAGCCCAAGACTTTCGCCGCCTGCTGCTGCGGAAGTTTCGTCTCCTCCGCAACCTGCACTACCAAATCCCTCCGCGTCAGGTTTCCCATAGATTGATCCGTTGTGGCTTCCCTCTCCGGAAGCCGTTTCTACCGAAAGGATAGTCTGAAAAGAGGCTGGCACAACCGAAAAAAGTGGAAGAAGGGCCTTTTGCCGGCCGATCTTGCCCCGTGCGAGCGGCCGGTCAGCGAATTTTGCCTCCTCGGCTTGCAAATCCAGGCGGGTCTGCTTTTCTTGGGCTCTACATGTGCTTGTCCCCTCCTCTCGTGCGGCCGTCTCCCCATAGACGCTATGCCCAACTCCATTGGCAACGAAATCCGCGGCCGCAGGTCCGCTGAGGGCTTCCTTTTATGGGAGAACGCTTCTTCCTCACGACGGCGATCGATTACGTCAATGGCTCGCCCCACCTGGGACATGCCTATGAGAAGACTCTTGCCGATGCGCTCGCGCGCTACCAGCGCCTCTGCGGCCGATCGGTCTTTTTCCTGTCCGGCGTCGACGAGCATGGGCAAAAAGTGCAACAATCGGCGCGAGCTCTGGGGCTCGATCCACAGGATTTCTGCGACCGGCAGAGCGCCCTCTTTCGCGCGCTCTGGGAACGGCTCGACATCTCCTTCGACCGGTTCGTCCGCACCACGGACCCCTTACACAAGGAAGCGGTCCGCTCCTTCCTGCGGGAGCTTCAGAAGAGAGACCTTCTCCGCTTCGAGGAGCACGAGGGCTTCTACAGCCTGCGGCAAGAGCAGTTCGTCACCGAGAAGGAGCGGGTCGAGGGCCGATGGCCCGAGATCTTCGGCGAAGTCGTCCCGATGCGGGAGCCCAACTACTTCTTCCTTCTCTCGCGATTCGGGGAGCGGATCCGGCGCGAAATCGAATCCCGCCCGGACTGGATCGTTCCCCAATTTCGCCGCAACGAGCTGCTCGCCGCCTTGCAGCGGCCGCTGCAGGAGCTCTGCATCTCCCGGCCCAAGAGCCGGCTTTCCTGGGGCATTCCGCTGCCTTTCGACGAGCAGTATGTAACCTATGTCTGGTTCGATGCCCTGCTCAATTATGTCTCTTTCGCCGCAAGCGCGGACGGCGGCTCCTGGTGGCCGGCGGATCTGCAGATCATCGGCAAGGATATCCTCGTGCCCGCCCACGGCATCTACTGGCCCGCGATCCTCGACGCCCTGGGGCTCCCGCTTCCGCGGCGGCTCCTGGTGCATGGATGGTGGCTCAATCGGGGCGCCAAGATGAGCAAGTCGACCGGGAATGCGATCGATCCCCTTCCCTACCTGGAACGCTACGGATCGGAAGCGCTCCGTAACTTCCTCCTGCGTGAGATGACCCTGGGCAACGACGCCGACTTCTCGGATGAGAAGTTCCTCCAGCGATACCAGAGCGATCTGGCCAACGATCTTGGGAATTTCGCGCATCGCTCCCTCTCGATGATCGCCCGGTACCGAGGCGGACGGGTCCCCGGGTGGATCGATTCCGAGGCCGGCCAGGCCGAGAAGGAACTTGCTTCCGCCTTCGACGAAGGTGCCTATCGAAGCGCCTTCGACCAGGGAGACACCAGCACGGGACTCTCCGTCGTGTGGGCTTGGATCGGGCATGCCAATCGCTACGTCGATCAGGCCGCCCCGTGGCAGGTTGCCCGATCTCCTGGCTCCGAGAAGCGGTTGGACGCGATTCTGGCAGCGCTCGCGGAGACCCTCCGCCGCATTGCCGTCTGCATCGAACCGGCACTTCCCCGGAGCAGCCGAAAACTCC
>JAQTUK010000060.1:6392-11401 GCA_028710285.1 Methylacidiphilaceae bacterium
GATCCAACTCGGCATTACCGAACGCCCCCTGCTCTCCCGCTCGTCCTTTGCCCCCCCGAGGGAAAGCTACCCGGTCGGCCTTCCCGAACCCCTATTCCCCCGGATCGAGGAATAGGTCGGAAAACAGGGAGATTTCCTCTCCGCCCATGATCTTGCCATTGCCCCGGAGAGCTCTCTCTGTCATTCTCGTGCTCCATGAGCGGGGAGAAACGGATCGGATGCGGGTCGGTCTTCCTCCTCGTTCTCTTGGCGATTAGTGTATTGTTCAATTTGTTCTTCTGGAATGCGTTGCAGATGCGGAAGGGCAGCGGCCCGGAAATGAAGCCTCCGGAATTCCCGGAAGAATACGTCGCCGGTGATCCAGACCGGGAGCAGAAGATCGTCCTGATTCGTCTACAAGGGTTGATTGCCAGGGAAGAATCGGGCCAATTCTCGGATAGCATGGTGGAGGATGTCGCTCTTCAGCTCCGGCAGGCCCGCGAGGATCGCCGGGTCAAATCCATCCTTCTGGCGATCAATTCCCCGGGCGGGGAGGTCGATGCGAGTGATGTGCTCTATCACGAGATCGAACGAACGCGGCGGGTCAAGCCGATCGTCGTCTACATGGAATCGGTGGCGGCCTCGGGAGGCTATTATGCGGCCATGGGCGCCACTTACCTGATGGCAAACGATCTCTCCCTCACGGGGAGTATCGGCGTCATCCTGCAGAGCTTCACCGTCAAGGATCTGCTCGACAAGATCGGCGTCAAGGCGCTGACCCTCAAGTCGGGCAAAATGAAGGACATTCTCAATCCCACCCGGGAGATGACTCCGGAGGAACAGGCCTATGTTCAAGGCCTCATCAACGAGAGCTACGATCGCTTCGTCGGCATCGTCTCCCGGGAGAGGCACCTGGATCTCAATCAGCTGAAGACGCATTGGGCCGACGGGAGAATTCTCTCCGGATCGATGGCGCTCCAGGCGAAGCTGATCGACCAGATCGGCTATTTCGAAGATGCCGTCGACAAGTGCAAGGAGCTTGGCAAGGTCAAGACGGCTCGCGTGGTCCGGTACACGCCTCCCTTTCGGCTTTCGGCGCTGGTCCGCGGCCTCTTCGGGGCGGAAGCCCGAGCGCAGAGCGCGGTCCTTGCCGCCAGCAGGCTTCCGCTGGTCTCCGGACGCCTCTACTACCTGGCGCCGACCGTCTTTGGATCGGGTGGATTCCTGCCGTGACATCCCGGCGGCCGACGGTTCCTCCCAGGCATCCGTTCCTCCTGGATCAATCGCCTCGTCCAGGCTCTCGTTCCGCCCGGAATGAATGAGATCACCCCCAAGCTCCTGCACCACTACGGGGCGGTGGTCATGGGCTTCGTGTTGGCCAGCGTGGCGGCCGCCTCGAGCCTGGGCATCCTCTTCCGGCGGTTCCGACGCGCGGGGACGCTTCCCTACGGACAAGCTCCGACGATCCATTTCTCCACGATCGAGCTCATCACCGTATTCCTATTCCTGATCTCCGGAGTCTTTTTCTCGGCAGGGTCTTCCCTTGCCCTCATTGCCATCCTGCTCTTGGTCCGCTTCCACCGGCTCGATTTCGCCACCTACTTCGGGACCCGGCGCCTCTCCCTTTGGCAAATCCTCGTAGCCGGATTTTGGATCGCCCTGGCGGCCGATCTCCCTCTCCGGCTCCTGGCCTGGCTCGGGGAACTGGTGGGGAAGGCGATCGGCGTGCCCGCTCCTCCGCAACCGGCGGTCGAGCTGTTCATCCGCACCCGCAGCTGGCCCCTACTCTCGCTGCTCCTCCTGTTCATTCTCGTACTCGCGCCATTGGGAGAGGAGGTGCTCTTCCGCGGATTCCTCTACGTCTATTTGAAAAACCGCCTCTCGCGCGGCGCCGCCCTTGTCCTGACGGCGCTGCTCTTTGCCTTTCTCCATTTCAATTGGCCAACCTTCCTGCCTCTCTTCTGCTTTGGGCTGCTGCTCGGCGTCGCCTATGAATTTTCTGGCTCGCTCCTGCTCTCCGTTGCCATTCACTGCTGGTTTAATAGCTTTACGACGGGGCTGCTGCTCCTGGCGAAGTTCGGCTGAGGAGACGAGGAGAAGCCCAAAAACGTTACGATGAATCTGCGCAAGCCGGTCGCGGATCGCAGTTCCCTTGCCTCCCTCGGCGAGGACGGATTGCTGCGCCTCTTGACCCGTCGCTGGCGGCATGGCCCCGGCGTGCGGACGGGAGTCGGCGACGATTGTGCCGTTCTCGAAGGACGGAGGAAGGACCACTTCCTGCTTTTCAAGACCGACTCGGTGGTCGAAGGGGTTCACTTCTCTCCGGAAACCCCGTTACGGCTGGTGGGGCGCAAGGCGCTCGCTCGAGCGCTGAGCGACGTTGCCGCCATGGGCGGGCGTCCTCTCTACGCCTTGATCGCCCTCGCCCTCCCGCCGACGTCCGCACCGGCGGACGTGCAAGCGCTCTACCGGGGGATCGAGCGCCTGGCCCGACGGTTCGCCGTGGAGCTCGTCGGCGGCGAGCTCAGCCGAAGCCGTCAACTCGTCCTCACCATCGCTCTGCTGGGGGAAACGGCGGGCCACCTTCCCCTCTTGCGCTCCGGCGCCCGTCCGGAAGACGGTCTCTATGTGACGGGGAGCCTCGGCGGGAGCCTGGAGAGCGGTCGGCACCTCCGATTTTCCCCACGGCTGGCGGAAGGCCAGTGGCTTGCCCAAGGGCATTGGGCCACCTCTCTCATGGACATCAGCGATGGATTGGCTTCGGATCTGCCCCGGCTCGCTCGGTCTTCCCGCGTCGAGTTCTCGCTCAAAGACTCGCAGATTCCCCGACACCGTGGCTGCTCCCTGAGCCAGGCATTCCGCGACGGAGAGGATTATGAGCTTCTCTTCACGGTGGCGCCGGAACGCGAAGTCGCGCTCCGAAAGGAGTGGCCCTTCCCGACCCGCTTGAGCCGAATCGGCGTCTGCCTTCGCCCCTCCTTCGCCCTCTCTCGGAAGCAATCCTACTCCCATGGATTCGATCATTTCCGCCTCTCCTGAAGAGACCGAGCGTTTCGGCCGGCGCCTAGGGGAGGGGTCCTCTCCCCATTCCGTCTTTGCTCTCTACGGCGAGTTGGGAGCAGGCAAATCGACGCTCACGCGCGGGATCGCCCACGGGATCGGCGCCCTGGAACTCGTTACGAGCCCGACCTTTACCCTGGTTCACGAATACCGGAGCGGTCGACTCCCCTTGGTTCACGTTGACCTTTACCGACTGGAAGGGCCTCGGGAAGCGGAGGCGCTGCATCTGGAGGAGTTCTGGGCCGAGCCGGTGGTCGTCGTGATCGAGTGGCCGGAGAAGATGGAAGATCTCCTGCCGCGGCAAACGGAGCGATGGGAGATCTTGCTTCTTTCCGAAAAAGAACGGATGATCCGCCGGAAGCTGGCTTAATCCCTCGCTCGGCCGAAAAACCAACTCCAGATCCGCGCGCGCCGATGATTCTCGCCTTGGAAATGTCTTCGTCCTCGGGCAGCCTGGCCATCGGCGAGGGAGGGCGAATCGTCGAGACCCGGGAGCTTCGAGGAACCCGCCATATGGCGGCCTTTTTTTCGGCCTTGCGGGCACTGCCTCTGGCGTCGCTCCCCATCCAAACCGTGATCGTGGGCGTAGGGCCGGGCTCCTTCTCCTCCATTCGCGTCTCTGTTGCCGCTGCCCAGGCGATCGCCTTCGCCAAGGGTGCGCATCTCCGTTCTCTCTGCAGCGCCTGGTCTCTCGCGCTTCGACATCCCGATGTGGCGCAACTCGGCGTATTTGCCGACGCCAGGCGGGGAGAGCTTTACGGAACCCTCTTTTCCTTCGGCCGGCTCGCACGGCCCACGTTCGCCTTTCCGAAAGATGAGCTGCCGACACTGGTGCAGAGCCTCGATCTGGCCGTTTCCGCGGAGGAGCTTGGGCCTGGCCTGCTCCGCGCCTTTCCCCGGGCCGAGGATTTTCTTCGGCTCGAGGAAGACAGCTCGGCTTTTTCGGAGGATCCGTTTCCCGAACCCATCGATCTGCGCGGCCCGCTTGCGCCGGCGGCCGGAGTGTTAGCCCGGCTTCCATGAAGGATCGCCCGTTGCGCTGTTGGGCGGAAATCGACGGCTCCGCCCTTCGCCATAATCTCGCCGTGGTCCGAAGCAGGATTCCACAAGAGACGAAGCTGATCGCCGTGGTCAAAGCCAACGCATACGGGCACGGCCTCGTGCCGGTCGCCAAGGAGCTCGTCAAGGGAGGGGCAGATGTCCTGGGCGTAAGCAACGTCGAGGAGGCGGCCGAGATCCGTGCGGCGGGGATGACGACGACTCCCATCCTCTTGCTGAGCGCCTGCCTTCCCGCGGAGTTCCCGCGAGCAATCGAATGCCGCGCCTGGCCGACCATCTCGACCTACGAGGAGGCCAGGCGGCTCAATGCCGCAGCCCAGAAAGCCGGGAGACGCTGCCCCGCTCATTTCAAGATCGATACGGGCATGGGCAGGCTCGGCCTTTGGGGAGCCGAAGCCGCAAAGGAACTCAAGCGGGCAGAAAAGCTTCCAGCCGTCGAAATCGAAGCGGTCTGCACGCACTTCAGCTCGGCGGACGAGAACCCGGAAAGAACGGAAGAACAGTGGACGGAGCTCATGCGCTGGCGCCCGCATTTCGCCGACAAGGCCCTCCACGTCGCGAACAGCGCCGCCCTGTGGCGCAAGACCGTCTACGCCTGTTCGTATGTTCGGGTCGGCCTCGCGCTCTACGGCTTGCCGCCCATGCCGTTCCTTCGGCGGCTGCTTCGGCCCGTCATGTCGTGGAAGACGCGCATCACCCTGCTGCGTCATCTTTCCGCCGGGCGAAGCATCAGCTACGGAGCAACCTATGTCCTTCGCAAGACACAGCGGCTGGCGACGCTCGCCGTCGGGTATGGAGACGGCTATTTCCGCGCTCTCTCCAATCGCGCGCAAGTCTTGGTGCGCGGCAATCGATGCCGGGTTCGCGGCCGGGTGACGATGGATCAGACGGTCGTGGATGTCAGCGCCGCT
>JAQTUK010000060.1:11411-12931 GCA_028710285.1 Methylacidiphilaceae bacterium
GCCGCTGCCGGCTGCAAGGTGGGCGACGAGGTCGTGCTTCTCGGCGCGCAAGGTGACCAGGCCATCCACGCCGAGGAGTTGGCCAGGATCGCCGGAACGATCGGGTATGAAATCGTGACGGCGGTCAGCGGTCGCGTTCCGCGCATCTATCGGGATTTTCTCACCCTGCCGCAAGGCGGTGAGGCGCCGACGCAACCCAGAGCCCGCAGGACGGGATCGCGGGAGGTCCACCCTTCCTCCTCCGAAGGGATTCCGAGCAAAAACTCAAGAAGCGCCCGACGGCCGCGCGCTTAGCGCCGCGAAGGCGGCCTCGCGCACGCTTTCCAGGAAGGAGGGATGCGCTTGGACCGCCCGCGCCACCGACGCCAAGGTCGCCCCCGTCTCCAGCGCGAGCGCGCCGGTGCCGATCAGATCGGAGGCACGGCTGCCGACGATCTCCATTCCCGCAAACTTGCCGGAACTCTCGTCCATCAAGATCGTGACGAAGCCTTCCGGGGCTTCGGCCGCCAGCGCTCTGCCGTTTGCCTGAAAATAGGCGGTGCCTCGCCGATAGGGACGCTGGGCCGCGAGGAAGTCCTCTTCCGAGAAGCCGACGGCGGCCACCTCCGGTTCGGTGTAGATCACGTTTGGGATGCCGAGGTAGCGCACTTCCGCCGGTTTCCCCGCCAGGAGCTCCGCCACGGCGCGCCCTTCGGCCTGGGCCCGATGAGCCAGCATGGGACCGTCGATCAGGTCGCCGATGGCATAGACCGACCGCAGGGAAGTTTGCCAAAAACGATTGACCGCCACCCGTCCGCCCGCCGTCAGGCTTACCCCTACTTCGGCGAGTCCAAGGCCCTCGTGGCGCGGTTTCCGCCCCACCGCCACCAGTGCTCGTTCGGCAACGAGAGTCTGCACTTCTCCTCCCCGCTCGATTTGAATGGCGACCTCCGTCTCCTTGACTCCGCCGCCCGTGACCCGTGTCCCGAGAAGAAACTGGATCTGCTGCTTCTCGAGCTCGCGCTGAAGGGTCTTGGAAACGATCGGGCTGAATCCCGCCGCAATCCTCGGAAGCAACTCCACGACGACCACCTCGCTTCCCAATCGGCTCCAAACCGATCCGAGCTCAAGCCCGATGGCTCCTGCCCCAATCACCAGCAGGCGTTTGGGGGCCTCCGCAAAGGAGAGGGCTTCGGTGCTGTTCACGACTCGATCCTGGTCAAAGGGGAGGGCGGGGAGCTCAACGGGCTCGCTTCCCGTGGCGAGCAGGATGGAGCGCGTCTCCAGGGTCTCCTCCCGCTCGGCCGTGCGGACCGCAACGGCATGCGGCCCGGCGATCCGCCCCATCCCCTCCCATACCTCGACGCGGTTTTGCCGCATGAGGAAGGCGATACCCTTGGCCAGCTTCTCCACGATCGCCTCTTTGCGCGCGTGCAGCCGCGACATCTCGATTTCAAAGCCCTTCGCCGCGATTCCGCTCCTGGGCAGGCGATCGCGGGCAAAGGCGTAGGCTTCGGTCGAGGAGAGAAGCGCCTTGCTGG
>JAQTUK010000061.1 GCA_028710285.1 Methylacidiphilaceae bacterium
CCGATGTCCGCCGGGCGTATGCTCGGCGATCAGGCGGCCTTCGGCTTCCCAGCGGCGCAGCGTCGTGATCGACACACCCAGCGCCGCCGCCGCTTCGCCTATGCCAACAACCCTTTCCATATCGATGGTAGTTGCGTAGAGTTAGATAGATTGCAAGAGAACTGTTAAAACCCTTCCAGCGGCTTGGCTGGGGCAGGATTGATGCGATGTCGAGGTTCGGGAGCCCCCCGGACGAGGGAAGATGATCCAGCCGCCGATTCCGCCGTGGAAGAAGCGCGCGAAATGATGAATTGCCGCACGCGAGCGCTCTCCCGTGCGAGATGAGCGTCCGATCGCAATCCTCTTCGCCGTTTCTTTCCGCCCGTGAGTCGCCTGGTCGAAACAGAATGTTAAGACGCCCAGCACCAAGCCGCGCGGACACAAGAGGGCGAGAATCCGAGCAGGCTTACGGCACTACGAAGATCTTGCCGGTGTAGGGACAACGCACCTCGGTTCCCGGAGGAAACCCTCGAACATCCACAAGCCCCGCGTCCGGAGCGTAGGGGCTCTTCACGTAACCCGGCTTGCCCTCGACGGCAAGCCCCTTCGGGTAACGGCTGGCCGCCGTGGATGGCCCCCCGGAAGACTGGCCTTCCTGTCCCCACGGCTTATACTGGCCGGTCGCCGGTGTCTGGCTGGAGGGGGTTCCCGTTGAGCCAGTCGTTGAGGGAGATGTGCCAGCCGGTTGGTTGCCGGCAGCCGATTCGGGCTGGTTGGCGGGCTGGGGCATGGACCCCGAGCTGGCACCAGCGGACTCGCCGCTCTTTACTTTCTTTGATGGAGAAGCGCATCCCAAGACGAAGAGACTGAAGCTTAACGATACCAGAAAGATCTTTTTCATCCCTTGCGCAGGAGAGTAGTGACAACCCTCTCCGAGATCAACCTTGGAGATGTTGAAACCGAGTGAAAATCGTAAACACCTGCTTTTCGTGCGAAGCAAGGTGAAGTGGCCAGACGATGCCGAGGGCCGAGCCCTGATAATTGAGTTCGAATTCGCCATTGGCATAGCCGATGGTATAGACGGGGTGGTGCCAGAGCGTGCACGGTCCATCCGGTAGCGTCCAGTTCCATCGCAGGGCGCGGATTTCGTCCACCAGAGCCCAGGATTGGATTTCCGACTTTTCAAAAAGGAGGCCGCACGGTAGCCGCTCGTCTCCGAGGGAGACGAATCGGCCAGGTCCCTCGGAGGCGAGAAAGCTGTAGTTCGCTTCGCAGAGAAAGAGGAGTTCGAGCGGTAGCGCGCTCTCGTTGGTGATCGTGTAGCGAATCCGAAGCGTATCGGGTTCCTCAAGCTCGAAGAGCTTTTGGCAGCGCAGGGGTCGTCGTTCCTGGTCGAGATAGATCCCTCCCTCCCGCTCGAGGAGCAGCCGCCGGGCCGCGCCTTCCTCCGCGAGCCAAACAACGCGATAGGGCAGGTTCACGAAGTCTCCGCGCTCGATGTAGGACTCCTTCTCGAATTGGGCGAGGGAAGTTTCGGCCGGCACGAAGTGTTCTTGGAAGAGGTGACGACGATGCCAGTCCTCGACCGGCTCCATCGGAGGAAGGTCGGGATATACCTGGGAATGCCGACGCAAGGTGTTGGACACGTTGTAGTGAGACGGCAGGAAAGCCATCTCCACCAGCGAGCCGCCGTAGTCCGGGTCGACGATCGCCCGGCAGAGCTGGGTGCGCAGGATGACTTCCGGTTCGCGGTCCCCGTCGAGATCCGCCATCTCGGTCGCCGGGGGAGCCGAAGGGATCCGATCGATCTCCTCTTCGGCCTGAAGCAGTAAACGATAGACGGCATCCCGCAAGTAGTTGGCGAAAAGCCCACCGCTGAGCGCGTGCCAATAAGGAGTGTGTTCCTGGGCTGCGAGCAGGCGATCCCGACAGGCCAGGGAGTCGGCGTTCGGGATCCCTTGGAGTCGCCGGGCGAGCGAGAGCATCTTGCTGTGCATCCAGTTCGCCTCGGCATACTTTTCCAGGAACTCCTGCCAGGCGCCGCCATGGAGGAAGCGGAAAAAGCGATCCGCATCGAAGCGGTGGGAGAGGTCTTCCCGTACGGCAAAGTAGGAACGGCTTGCGGTCGTGGGAAGGGCGTATCCTTCCAGGTCGGTCCGCGCGCCGGAGGACAAGAAAACCCGTGGCCAGCGTCCGATCGTTGCCTCGGAAGGCGTCTGCGTGGCGAGCCGCTGGGACTGGCTTTCCAGGTAGATCATCCACTCTTCCAAGACCGCTTCCTCATAAAACCGGTGGAAGGTGGAAGGCCAGAAGCCATAAGCCTCCGCACGCTGTGCCAGGATCAACATCTGCGGCTCGGGACGGTGCCAGAGCTGAACGAGGGAAGCGTGGATGTCCCGGAGCGGACGGAAGGGGATCTCCGCCGAAAGACGGGAAGAGATCGGCAAGAGGGAAACGGTGGACGAGAGGTGGCTGGTCAGAAAGGGATGGCAGAGTTCGGCTCGTTCCAGGCCGGCTCGTTCCAGCAGGCTGTCTTCCAGCAGGACGTATTCGTAGCCTCCCTCCGCAAGGAGGGCCGGAAAGTACGGTTCCCAGACCGACTCGGGCAGCCAGGCACCCCGTGGGGTCACGCCAAAATGCTCCTGGATCCAGGCAATGGTTTTCCGGAGTTGCGCCAGGGCATCCTCACGGGGGATCATGCTCAAGATGGGCTCATAGAAACCGCCGCCCAGCAGTTCCACCTGATTGCGGGATACGATCCGGCGGATCTGTTCCAGGAGTCCAGGCTCCTCGCGTTCTAAATAGAAGAGGAAGCTGCCCGAAAAATGGAGCCCCATGCGTATGCGCGGATGGCGTTCCAGGGCATCCAGGAAAGGACGGCAGACACGTTCCAGGAAACGGCGGTAGGTTTCCGGAAAGTTGCCCAGCGGCTGATGAAAGTGGACGACCCAAACCAGTTGCACCGAGTCTAGACGAACCATTGACGGGCTTCGAAGTCCTTGGACGGAAAAATGAAGTCAATCGTTCCCCGTTCCGGGTATCTTTCCAGAACGAGCCTTTCGCGCAGCAGGCGAACGAAAAAGCTGACCGGATCCTTCTCTTTCCATCCGAGCGCTGCCACCGGCACCATGAGGACAAAGAAGTCCTCCCAGGCGGCTGCCCCCCGTTCGTCGGCGGTGGAGAAGAGAACGGCATCCTCGGAATCTTCGGTGCGGACCTTCCAGGAGCCGTTCGGGAGCACGGACGCAGTCACGCGACGGATCTGCGGGGAGAGGAATTCCACTTCGACCTCCTCCGGGGCGCCCGTAAGATCCAGCCGCAGATAGAAGTGTTCTTCGTCAAAGCCGAAGTAGAGCTTCTGGCCCAGGCGGTTCGCTTGGAACATGGCCGTCTGTTGGACAAGAGCGTCCACGTTGCCGGCCCCCACCCAATCGAAGAAGTTGTCCAATCGGCCCGTGAGCTGCGGATGGATGTAGAGGCGCGGAATCGCATACGGCGTGGGAACCGCAGGGGCGCAGATCGGGAAGTCCAGATAGGGAGGGGGAGAAAACCCAAGCGCGAGGTAGACGTTCCGCAGATGAGTGCGAAAGATCTCGTCAAAGAGGAGGTCGGAGTCGGTCGAGAAGTCGGGTCCATACCACCAGAACCAGTCGCTTCCCTCAGCCGCGTAGAGGGAGCGCATCGCCGCCGTCATCTTTTCCGCAGGAATCGACCGGTCTTCTCCAATCCGACGCAGGAACTGGCGGGTTCGCCCTAACCATTCCCAGGCACGGTTTTCCTCGGAATCGCCGATCCAGATATCAAAATCGGCGTTGATCCAGGAACCCGTATGGAGTGCGCCCAGCTCCACTTTCGGCCGGTAGGCGTCGAAGTAGTCGCCCGGCCGCCCGGTATGAAGGTGGCTGTGGGTCGTGAGCCCTTGGTAGAGGGAAGAGAGAAAACGTTCTCCTCCGTCCGGGAACGCCTCCCAGGCGTTCTCGCCATCCAGGGCGATCAAGATGGCCGATTCTTCGGCAGTCGCCACGTGGCAGATATTCTCGAAGTGATGGAGGAGAAAATTGGCGGCTTGATCCGGGGGATTCTGCGAGGCTTGGAAGCCAACGAAATCGGAAAGCGGCCTTTCGCGGAAAAGGGCGGAAACCGTGGCTCCTCCCCAACTCACCGTCCATCCTTGGAAGAGAACCATGTGATCGACGCCCCTGCCGCGCCAGCGCGGATCCAGCTCCAAGCTGCGGAAGAGAATCGCCTCGTCCGTGAAGAAATAATCGAAGCCCGCCTCGCGAAAGAACGGAATGAGTTCGGGGGCGACGGACCCTTCCGAGGGCCAGAGCCCTCGGGCCGGTGCTCCGAAAACCTCCCGCATCTTTTCCTGCGCAAGCGCCAGATGGCTCCGCACGTCTTCCGGAGCGGAGAATTGGGGCGGAAGGTTGACGTGCGGCATCGATCGGCGGGCGAGATTGGTGTCCAGGAGCAGTGGCAGGATGGGATGGCAGTAGGGAGAGGTCGTGATCTCGATCTGGCCTCGTTGGGCGGCCGCCCGGTACCGGGAGAGGACGGTCCGGACGATGTCCCGGTGCAGATCGAGCAACTGGATTTTTTGCTCCTCGGTGAAATCCCTTCCTTGTGCGCGCAACTCCCGTAGCAAGGGATAGGACTGCAAAGAGGCAAAACCGCACCAGGCCAAATTGTAAAGGGTCTGCAGATCGCGATAGTCTTGGGGGGAAAAGAGGGCGGTCATTTCCGCCAGGTTCTGAAAGTTGACGATGCGGCCGCGCCGATTCAGGAGCTCCCAAAAGCGCGGTAGCGGGCGGATGAGCGTGTCGAAATTGGCGCGGAAAAAGTGCTCGAGAAGCTTTTCCTTCTCCCCTTGCGTCAGGTCCTCGGCCCGGATGCGGCTCCAGGCTTCGCATTCGTCGACGACCTCGCCGGCCCCGATCTCGACGAGCTGCTCGATCAGAACGGGAGTGAAGTTGAACGCGACCTTCAGCGTGGGAAATCGCTCTACCATCTCGATCATGTCGAGATAGCTATGCACGGCGTGGAGCCGGACCCAAGGCATGCGGGCCTTGCCGTTCTGCCGATCGACGTAGTCCGGCTGGTGCATGTGCCAGAGGAGAACGATATTCACTAGGTTGCTCCCTTGGGTTCAGCCTGGGGAAAGACCCAAGCAGCTCTTTCTCTGCCTTGCCAGATGCGAGAAAGGCCCATGCTACGTTTCCACGCGAACCCGACGGAGGAAGCTGGCGGCTTCCTCCGGGAAGGTGGTGTTGATGTAGAACCCCGTGCCATATTCAAATCCGGCGGCCTGTGCCAACCGGGGAAGAATTTCGATATGCCAGCGAAACTCCATTTCGGGAGGGATCGATTCCCGGACGCGCGTCTGGTGAAAGGGTGCGGTCTGAAGAATCAGGTTGTATGCGGGTTTCTGGAGCCCTTTCCGGATGCGGCGCAGGACGTGGCGGAGTGCCTCCGCGAGCAGGCCGAGGTGATAATCGTCCAGCGCGTGGAAGTGGGCCGCGGGAAACTTTGGCATGATCCACGTTTCGAAGGCAAAGCGGCTGGCCCAGGGACAGAAGGAGGCGAATGCCGAGTTTTCGTAGACCAGCCGATCCCCCGATCTCATCTCGGCCTGCAAGACATCGGCGAAGAGGCTTCGCTCCTTGAGCTCGAAGTGGGAGCGGGCGGTTTCCAGTTGTTCTTCGACTGCGCGGGGGACGATCGGGAGTGCGATCAACTGGGAATGAGGGTGGCGCAGGGAAGCTCCCGCAAGCATGCCGACATTCTTGAAAACGAAGATGTAGCGAAAGCGGATGTCTTGAACCAGGTCGATGATCCGAGCCCGATAGGCCCGAAGCACGTCGGTGACGGCCCCCAGGGGCTGATCCTCGAGCTCCAGATCTGGATCCGGCGTCTCGATGATCACTTCGTGAGCACCGATCCCATTGATCTGATCGTAGATGCCAACCCCTTCCGGGAGAAGCTCCCCTTCGACGCGAAGCGCCGGAAAACGGTTGGGGACGACGCGAACCGTCCACCCGGGAGAGTTCGGAGCCCCTCCCTTTGGCCGGATGGCGAAGACCTCGTGGGGAGTGAGATTCTCATTGCCCGTCATGAAAGGACGGATTGGGTTCGACGGCTCGGGCGGAGAAGGAAAGTCCATCGGCCGCTGCTTGCGCTCCGGCGCGAAGACGACCCATCGTTTCGGGAAAAGCGGTTCTCGGCGCAATTGCGGCATATCGCGATGACCCACGCATCGAACCTTTGCGTCTCGGCGCCTTGCGGCGATCCGAAAAAGGTTGCGAGACTTCTCTTCTATGAGAAAGAGTAGTGCCGCTCAACCGAAATCGCCGGCAGAGCAGAGTACATGATCTTTTCGTCCTTCGCCTCCCACCGGGTTTAGGTCGGATCGAGAAGGGCCGACCCGAGACCGAGATGAAGTTTCGCCTCATTGGCTCAGCGGCGAGCCGAGCCCGGATCGGAGAGCTGGGCACGGGCCATGGTTGGATCCACACCCCGGCGTTCATGCCCGTGGGCACGCGAGGGACGGTCAAAGGCGTCTTTCCGCGGGATCTTCTGGAACTGGGGGCGCAGGTGATTCTCTGCAACACCTATCACCTTCTGCTTCGGCCCGGAATCGACCTGCTGCGCGATCTGGGCGGGCTCCATCGATTTCTTGGATGGCCCGGAGCCATCCTTACGGACAGCGGAGGCTATCAGGTCTTCAGTCTCTCGTCCCTCCGGAGGGTCGACGATCGCGGAGTCGTTTTTCGTTCCCATCTGGACGGGAGCCCACTCTTCCTTTCTCCCGAGTTGGCGGTCGAGTTCCAGATGATGGCCGGCAGCGACCTGATCATGAGCTTGGACGAGTGTCCGCCCTGGCCCGCGTCCCCAAGCGAGCTCGATCAAGCGGTCCGAAGAACGGTGCTCTGGGCCGCGAGGGGGAAGGAGACGTGGGAGCGACTCCGGGAATCCCACACCGGGCTCCCCACCCCTGAAGCGGGGCTTTTCGGCATCGTTCAAGGAGGAGGAGATGCCAGGCTCCGGGCGCTCTGCGCGGAAGAGCTGGGAGCGATCGGATTCGATGGTTTCGCCATCGGGGGGGTCAGCGTGGGCGAGCCTCCCGAGGAGGCCTTGCGCGCCGTTGCGGAGACGGTTATCCATCTCGACCCGGCACGGCCTCGGTACGTCATGGGCGTGGGCGAACCTTGGCAGATTGTCGAGATGGTCCATCTTGGGGTCGATCTCTTCGACTGCGTCCTTCCGACCAGGCTGGCGCGACACGGGGTCGCCTACACGGGGATGGGGCGGCTTTCGCTCCGGAACTCGTCGTTTCGTCTGGATCCGGAGCCGCTCTCCTCGGAGTGCGGCTGCTACACCTGCCGGCATTTTTCCCGAGCCTATTTGCGCCATCTGCTGAAATCGGAGGAAATTCTTGGCGTTATGCTGCTCACGCTGCATAACCTGTATTTCTACTTTTGCCTCATGAAGGAGATACGAACGGCTCTGGAGACGGGGCGCTGGGAAGCATTCCTGGCAGAGCAGAGAAAGCGCCTGAGAGGAATTTGAGGGAGGATCATGACTGTGGGCATAGAGCTTTTATGGATCGCGGCGGCGCAACCGGCCGCCTCGGCGGGTCAGGGAGGCGGGCCGCCGGAGAGTATGCCGGCCTTTTCCTCCCTGGTCACAATGGCGTTGATCTTCGGGGTCTTCTACTTTTTGTTGATACGGCCACAGCAGAAAGCCCGGAAGGACCAGGAGCGACTCATCGCGGGCGTGAAAACGGGCGATCGCGTGGTTACCAGCGGCGGAGTGCTGGGAACGGTGACCAATGTGAAGGAGAAGACGGTGCTTGTCCGGGTAGCGGAGAATGTCAAGGTCGAGGTGCTCAAAACGAGTCTGACGTCGGTCACGAAGCCGGAAGCGGAAACGAAGTAGGGAGCCGGTAGGAGCGGGGAGAGAAAACGCCATGCTGCTCTGGTCTTTCGTTACGGCACTCTTCTTTCTGATCGCCCTGATTTGGTATTTCACGGCGACGGAGGAGCGGGTGCGCCGCTGGGTCGGCCTCTTTTCCATCGTGATGCTCCTGGCCAATGCCGGTCTCTCGCTCTTTCCACTGGACAAGGCGATTCGGCTCGGCCTCGACCTCAAGGGCGGTACGGCCTTTCTTTTGGAGTTGGAGGGCCAGCCTTCCCCCGGGGCGCTGCAGCAGGCCACGGCGGTCATCCGCAAGCGGGTCGATAAATTCGGCTTGTCCGAGCCGATCATCCAGCCAGTGGGCCGCAACCGGATCAGCGTTCAGATCCCCGGGCTTGCCGAAGCCGAAAAAAACGCCGCCCGCCAACAGCTTTCGAAGGTGGCCAAGCTCGAGTTCAAGCTCGTCCACCCGCAGGCCGGCCAGCTCCTCGCGGAGGTTCAGGCAGGCCAGGGACGGATCCCCGCCGACTACGAGGTGCTTTCCTTTGCCCCGGAGGAGGGGCGGACCACCGGATTGCGTCAGATCTTGGTAAAACGTCGAGCGGAGATGGGGGGGAAGTATGTCCGTCGGGCGTTCCGAGGGTTCGACGAAGTCGGCCGTCCCACCGTAGTGATCGAATTCAGCGAGGAGGGATCGCGCCGCTTTGGAGCGCTGACCAGCGGGAACATCGGGAGGCAGCTTGCCATCGTCCTGGATGGAGAGGTACGGAGCGCCCCCGTGATTCAGTCGGCGATCTTTCGAAGCGCGGTCATTTCTGGCGGCAACATGAGCCCCAAGGAAGCGGAAGACCTGGCCAGCGTCCTGGAAAACCCGCTGGAAATGCCCGTCAAGCTGCTGGAGGAGCGTGGGATCGATCCTTCCCTGGGCCGCGATTCGATCTTGAGCGGAGCGAGAGCGGGCTGGGTGGCTTTGGCCCTCGTCGTGCTCTTCATGGTCGCCTACTATCGCGTGGCCGGCTTGGTGGCCGTCTTCGCCTTGGGGGTGAATCTCTTTCTTCTCTTCGGTTTTTTGGCGCAATTCCATTTCACTTTGACCCTTCCCGGTCTTGCCGGCGTCATCCTGACGATCGGTATGGCTGTGGATGCCAACGTGCTGGTGTATGAGCGAATGCGGGACGAGATCGACGCAGGGAAACCGATTCGTCAGGCGGTGACCGCTGGTTTTGAGCGAGCCTTCAGCGCCATCTTCGACTCCAACGTCACCGTCATCCTGGTCGCGGTGATCCTGATGTGGCTGGGAAGCGGTCCGCTGCAGGGATTTGCGGTCACCCTCGTGTTGGGCATCGTGGCGAATCTTTTCGCAGCCCTTGTGGTCACGCGGAATACGTTCGAATGGCTCTTGGCGAGCGGCTGGCTGCGACGCCTTTCCATGATGCGGATCTTGACGCGGCCTAACTTCCCCTTCCTTGCGTGGCGCCGGGCGGCGTGTTGGCTGGCTCTTGTTCTGCTCTGCGCAGGGCTGACGACCTTCTTTCTCCGCAGCAACAGGCTCCTAGGGGTGGATTTCGTGGGGGGAGACTCCCTTACCGTTGGATACCAGCAGGCGGCCCCGGTCCAGGAAGTTCGGGCGGTACTGGAAGAGGCGGGCATCCACCCGAGCATGATGCAGTATGCGCGGGAGTTCCGGCAGCTCTCGCTGGAGACCCGATACGGCGAGGGAGAGCGCGCGCTAAAGATCCTCCAGCAAAAGCTCCCGTCCGCCGGATTTGCCAATGCCAGGCTCGACAGTGTCGGCCCTGTCGTGGGCGAGGAGCTCAAAGGACGAGCGATGCTGGCCCTCTCTCTGGGGCTCGCGGCGATTCTGCTCTATGTGACCCTGCGTTACGAATGGTCGTTCGCCGCCGCAGCCGCCCTTGGACAGCTTCACGACGTCTTTCTTGCCGTGGGGGTCATGGCGATCCTGGGTCAAGAATTCACGATGCCGCTGGTCGGCGCTTTCCTGACGATCCTTGGTTATTCCATCAACGAGAAGATCGTCATTTCCGATCGGGTTCGGGAGGCGGTACGGCTGCGCCTCGCCGGGACCTTTCCGGATCACGTCAATAGCGGGGTCAATCTGACCCTGGCTCGTACGTTGATCACGGGAGGCACCGTTCTCCTGGCCACCCTTTCCATGCTGCTGCTTGGAGGTCCGGTCATCTCCCCCTTTGCCCTGGCGATTCTCATCGGTGTAGTGGGCGGCATGTTTTCCTCCCACTTCCTGACACCGGCGCTGATGTATTGGTTTCACGAGCTTCGAGAAAAGCGTGGCCGAGTGACGCAGCATCCGGCGCCCCAGAGCGCATAAGCTCAGGCGGGGAAGGGAACTCCATGGGCGAAGCCGAGACAGGCGAAGAACGGGAGCGAGGGACCGGGACGATTTGGGAGATTGGCTCGCCCGGGGGAGAAGCCGAGGCTCTCGGACGAGAACTCGGCATCTCTCCCTTGCTCGGCGGGCTCCTGGCGGAGCGAGGATATCGCGACCCGGAGGAGGCTGCGCGCTTCCTCAACCCCAAGCTGTCCGCGCTGGAAGACCCTTTCCAGTTGAGCGGCTTGCGGACGGCGGCCGGGCGGTTGCGGCAGGCCATCGTGGAAGGACAGCGGACGCTGATTTACGGTGATTACGACGTCGACGGAGTGAGCTCCACGGCTCTTTTGGTCCGCGCCCTGCGCCTGTTGGGAGCCCCGGCATCGGCTTTCATTCCCGAGCGGGCATCGGAGGGCTACGGGCTCACGCGGAAGGGCCTGGAGCGAGCGTTCCGCCTTTTTCGCGAGGAGACCGGGGACCATGGCCTAGGGAGGAAAGGGATGCCCGATCTGATGATCGCCGTCGACTGCGGCACGACCTCGATCGAGGAGTTGTCTTGGCTCGCGGAGGAGGGCGTGGAGGCCATCGTCGTCGATCACCATCGACCCGCCGGCTGCTGGCCACGGGCCTGCGCGATCATCAACCCTCACCGGGATGGCCGGGGCAGCCATTTCGCGAGCGTGGGCCTTGTCTTCAAGCTCCTCCACGGACTCCTCAAGCTGGAGCCGGCCTACCGCGAGCGGTTGCGGCTGCGGGAAGAGTTGGATCTGGTTGCCCTGGGAACCATCGCCGATGTCGTGCCCTTGACGGGTGACAATCGGATTTTCGTCGCTCGGGGCCTGGAGCAGCTTGGCCGACGGCGCTTGCCCGGTTTGGGGGCGCTGGCGAGCGTTTCGAACGTGGGCGAGAAGCCGACGGTGGAGGATGTTGCCTTTCGCCTTGCCCCTCGCCTCAATGCGAGCGGCCGGCTCGACGACGCGATGGAATCCGTGCGCCTCCTGCTTGCCGACTCGCCCGCCGAAGCGGAGCGGGGAGCCCTTTCGCTGCATCGGAAGAACCTGCAGCGACGGCTCGTGGAGCGAGAGATGCTCGAGGAAGCTCTCGGCACATTGGAGAAAGAGCCGCTCGCTTTGACCAGCGGATCGATCGTGGTCGGGAAGAGGGGGTGGCATGCGGGAGTGGCGGGAGTCGTGGCCTCGCGTCTCTTGAGCCGGTTTCACCGGCTGGTCGCCGTCGTTGCCTTTGATGAAGCGGGGGAGGGAAAGGGGAGCGCTCGCGGGATCCCCGGGATGTCGATCGTGGAGGGGTTGCGGGAAAGCGCCGCTTACCTGGAGAAATTCGGCGGACACGATCTGGCCGCCGGTTTTTCCATTCGGGAGGAAAACCTGCCTGCGTTTCGCGCGAGCTTGGCCCAATGGGCGAGCCGTGCGGGTTCGCCGGAGATCTTTCGCAAGCGTCTCAAAATCGCCAGGGAACTTCCCCTCTCTGCGGCGGGCGTCCCGCTCTACGAGGAGTTGGAGCAACTGGCCCCCTACGGGGCAGGGAATGCCCGCCCGCTCTTCGCCTTTCCCGCCCTTTCCCTGGATGGGGTGCCAATTCAAGCTCGAGGATGCACCCGGATCTCCCTTCGTTCCGGCGATGCCCGGTGCGAGGCATTCGGTTTCGACCTTCCGATGAGGGGCGCGATCGCGGGCCGATTTCAGGTCGCGGGCCACTTGGACTGGGACTCGATGGGCAAGCGCGTGCGAGTGCGGATTGTGGATTGGAGAGCGGAGCCAGGCTGAAGCGGGGAGCGACAGGCTTACGCAGAGGAACGATTGAACGAGAGACGGTCGATCGGCTAGAAAGGTGGTAAGAGTGACGCAAATGAGTACTTTTCGCATCGGCTCTGCTCCATATCTCAATGCCAAGCCCCTGATCTACGGGCTGGAGGAGGAGGTTTTGTTCTTCCCGCCGGCGGAATTGCCCGACCGGCTTCGCTCGGGTGAGCTCGACGCGGCGCTTGCGCCGTTGGGTGGCTCTCTTTCCGGAGAGTTTGCCCTGGTTGACGGTGTCGGAATCGTGGCTGACGGTCCGGTGAAAAGCGTCATTCTTGCCCATGACGCTCCGCTTTCCGAAATTCGGAGCATTGCCATCGACCCCGATACACGATCTTCTTTCCTGCTCCTTCGGGTTCTTTTGGAGAATTATCTTGGCTTCCGTCCGAACTACGTTGCTTTTTCAGAGCGGGCAGCGGCACGGCTTCTGATCGGAGATCGAGCGCTCGCGTACCGGAGGGAACACCCGTCCGCAACGCTCATGGATCTGGGTGAAGCGTGGCGGGAGCGGACGGAACTCCCTTTTGTTTTTGCCGTCTGGGCTGTTCGGCGGGAGGACGAGTTGGGCAAGGAGGCGGCCGTCCTCTTACGGGAGACGAAGAGCCGCGGTCTTGCGGCACGAACCACGATTGCCAAAGACCAGAGCGAATGGGAATACTTGACGCGCTACATCCGATACGAGGTGGGTGAGCGGGAGAAAGAGGGGGTGGCGCGCTTTTGCGAAGAGCTGAGGATCCTGGGAGGCCGCGCACCCTCCGGGAAGGAGCTGTTGTGGATTTGACCAACGGAAACGGGATGAGTCGAGCTGGGGCCAAGGTTATGGCCGGGGAGAGGATCTCGCCCGAAGAGGCGCGCGATCTCTACTCGCC
>JAQTUK010000062.1 GCA_028710285.1 Methylacidiphilaceae bacterium
GAGACGGCAGCCATTCCCGTGATTTCCTTGAGCCAGCGCTCCAGGTCGCCGAGCATTTCCTGGTACCCGCGAGCCTGCTCCACCGGACAGAATGGGTGAATCTGCGAGAATTCCTCCCAAAGCATCGGCAGCATCTCGGCTGCGGCGTTGAGCTTCATGGTGCACGATCCCAAGGGGATCATGGAGGTCGTCAAGCTGATGTCGCGCCCGGCGAGCCTTCGCATATAACGGACAAGCTCGGTCTCGCTCTTGTATCGATGGAAGATCGGGTGAGGGAGAAGAGGCAGGCGCCGGCTGAGGTTCGGCGGAATGAGCGATGACGCCGCCTGTGCGGGTGGCGGGGATGGAAGGGAGCAACCGGACTCCTCGGCGAAAAGAGAGAGGAGATCGAGCAAGTCTTTTTCCCGAGTCGTCTCATCCAAGGAGATCCCCAGCCCGGAGGGTAGCCGGCGAAGATTGATCCCGGCCGCTTGCGCGCGGCAAAGGAGGGAGTCGGCGCGCGATGGGGGCAGCAGAGCGACCACGGTATCGAAGCGCGGCCCGGGATGAGGCGGAAGGCCGATCTCGGCGAGCCCGTCCGCAAGACGGTTGGCGAGTGTCCGCACGCCTTCGGCAATGGCCCGAAGGCCGGAAGGTCCATGATGGATCGCGTAAAAGGCGGCGACGACAGCGGGGAGTGCTTGCGCGGTGCAAATGTTGCTCGTGGCCTTTTCCCGCCGGATGTGCTGCTCCCGTGTTTGTAAGGCAAGGCGGAGCGCTTGCCTCCCCTCCCGGTCGCGTGAGATGCCTACAATGCGACCCGGCATTTTGCGGAGATAGCTCGACCGGGTGGCCAAAAAGCCGGGATGAGGCCCGCCGTAACCGAGCGGAAGGCCAAAGCGCTGCATCGAGCCGACGGCGATGTCCGCGCCGAACTCGCCCGGAGTTCGGAAAAGGATGAGCGCCAAAGGATCCACATGCATCACCACGATCGTGCGCCGCTCTCGAAGCGCGGCGATCGTGTCGGTGTAGTCCAGGACGACGCCGTCGGTCGTCGGATAGGGAAGAAGAGCGCCGAAGCAGTTCTCCTCGGGGAGGCTGTCCCGCACCGGATCGCAAACCTCTACCACGATCCCTAGGGGTTCCGCGTGGGTCTGCACCACGGCAATCGTTTGCGGATGGCAGAGCGAAGAAACGAGGAAGCGCCTCGAGTCCGGGATGGCGCTTACGCGCGCGCACATGGACATGGCTTCGCTTGCAGCCGTATCGGCATCGAGAAGAGACGCATTGGCTACGTCCATTCCCGTAAGGTCGGCGACTAGTGTTTGGAAGGTGAGAAGTGCTTCCAGGCGCCCCTGGCTAATCTCCGACTGGTATGGAGTATATGGCGTATACCAGTCGGGGTTCTCCAAGACGTTCCGCCGGATCACGGATGGAGTGATCGAGGCGGAATAGCCCATTCCCAGATAGGAACGGAAGATGCGGTTCTTCTTGGCGAGATCCCGCAGAGCCGCCAGGGCGTCGGCTTCCGAGAGGGCTTCCGGGAGCTGCAATGGGGCCCGGGTGCGGACCGACCGGGGGATAATCGCGTCGGTCAAGGCTTCCGCCGAGGAGAAGCCGAGCACTTTCCGCATCTCCTCCTCCTCGCGCGGGCCTGGCCCGATGTGGCGTTTCAAAAAGGAGGCGGGCTCTTCTGGATCGCTCATCTCTGGTCCTTAGGCTGCCTCCGCGAGCGGGCCTCTTTGGGGGGCGGCCGCGCTTATGTGGCGGCTCCGCTCGCGATTGCCGTGAGCTTCGCATAGGCCTCCGGCGATTCGAGGCGCTCCGTTTCTCCCGGAGCCTCGACACGGATCCGGAAGAGCCAGCCTTTCCCGTAGGGATCGGTATTGATCAGGCCGGGTTCCTGAGCCAGGACGGCGTTGACTTCCAGGACCTCCCCGGTAGCGGGGGAGTAAATATCGGAGGCGGCTTTTACCGATTCGATGGTGGCCACGGCTTCTCCCCGTCGCACATGCATGCCGATTGCCGGCAGTTCGACAAAGACGATGTCGGAGAGCTCCCGCTGCGCATAATCGGTCACACCGACGACGCCAATTGGTCCTTCAAGCAGCAACCACTCATGCGATTTGGAATAGAAACGATCGGTGGGGATGTTCATCAGTTTTTCCGTCGATAGAGAGGGGCGGGTTTCAGGGTCACGGGATAGCTCCTCCCTCTCACCACATACGCAAGTTGGATGCCCTCGGTAGCCAGCGCCCTGTTCACATAGCCCATCCCGATCGCTGCCTCGAGAGTGGGAGAAAAACCTCCGCTCGTTACCGTTCCCACCACGTGATCTCCGGCCAGGAGATCATAGCCGGCTCTGGGCGGAGGAGCGGGCCGCTCGGCGGCAAACGCAACCAGAGAGATGTCCTGACCTCGGCGCCTTTTCTCCACCAGCGCTTTTTTACCAGGGAAGGAAGCGCTCTTTTCCCAATCCACGACCCATGTCAGGCGAGCTTCCAACGGGGTCAGATCTTCCTTCAATTCATGGCCGTTGAGCGGAAGGCAGGCTTCCAGGCGGAGGATGTCTCGCGCCGCTAGGCCGCAAGGACGCAGGCCCGACGATGCGCCCGCCCGGAGCAGCGCGTCCCAGAGACTCGTCCCAAGCGAAGGAGGAAAAAACAGTTCCGCCCCATCTTCGCCCGTGTAGCCGGTGTGTGCTACCCACAAGCTACGCCCCATCCAGGAAGCGGCCACGATGGCGCGGCGCTCGAATGCGAGCGGAAGCTCGGGAAGTACCCGTCGGAGGATGTCCAGAGCCTCGGGTCCCTGGAGGGCCAGGCCTCCCCAGCGTTCGCTTTCCTCTGCAACGGCCGCTTCGGCATGGGCTAGTTTTTCGGAAAACCAGCGAGCATCGGTTTGCGTCGTCGCGGCGTTGACCACCAAAAAAAACTTCGACGGCTCGATCCGGTAGACCAGGAGGTCGTCTATGATCCCGCCGTCCTCGTTCAGCAGCAACGAGTATCGTCCCCGCCCCGTGGGGAGGGCCGTGATATTGCTCGGCAAGAGTCGATCGAGCCACTCCTGTGCATCCGGACCCCAGAGAAGAAGCTCTCCCATGTGGCTGATATCGAAAAGGCCGGCCTTTCGGCGGACGCTCAACACCTCTTCCGCCACCGAGCTGTAGACGATCGGGAGCGTCCATCCGGCGAAGCTTCCCATTCGAGCTCCGCATTTTCGATGACGGTCGTCCAGCGTGGAGATTCGGAGAGGAGGGGGAGGAGAAGCTTGCACTCTCGAGACGAGTCAAGGCGAGACGGAATCGTCTTGTCAAGATCTCTTCGCCTTCGGGCGTGCCTGCTCCGTCGCCCGCGGAAGCGGTCCGTTGTCTCCTGAAGGCTTGCTTGATCGAAACGAAGCGGTAGGATGATGTCGAGAGTCGCACTATGAGTAAGAAAGTTGGGGAAACGGCGCCTTCGCCCGGAGAAGACGAGCTTGCTCCCCGTTTCTCCGTGGATGATCTAAACATCAAGGTTCAGCAGGCCCAAGAGGTCCTGCTCGATCTGGAGCGGAGGCGAGAGGAGATCGAACGCCAGAAGCGCCAGCTCGAGGAGCTACGGAAAAAGCAGCGGGATTTCGAGGTCGGGCATCGAGCAGTGACCGAGGAATTGACGCGGAGCGTCGCCCTTTTGGAGCGTCAAGAAGAGGACGGTCAGAGGGAGCTGGAAGATATACGCTCGGTTCGGAAGACTCTCGCCGGCCAACTGGCCTCGCTGGAGGCGCTTGAGCCCGCAACGTGGGAACCGGCGAATCTTGCCGATGAGCTGACCAAAGCACTGTCCCTGGTGGATCAGTCCCGGGCTGCCCTGCGGCAGGCCCAAGGGCGTCTCGACCGCTTGGGATGGGAGGCGGCCGAGCAGGAGGGCAACGCACCTCGGGCAGAAGGAGCCCTCGAGGAGACGGACGAAGGATTTGGTTTTTGGCGCAAGGTGGCAAGCGGCTTTGCTTATTCCCTCCCCCTGATTCTCTCTCTCCTGGGGGTTTCCCTCGTCTGGTTTCTGAAGAAGTAGACTCATGCCGCTGGATCCGGAGGGGGAAGAGGCTTTCTCGAAAAGGCGGGAGCGAGATTCCGGGGCCAGGCAATTTTCGACCGAGGGCAGCGACGAGGCCGAAGAACGGCTCGGGAAGGAAGAACGACGCTCGCTGCGCTGGCGTCATAGCGCACAGCGGAAGCGGGACCGAAAGCGGTTTCTCCTGCTTCTCCTGCTCCTCGCCGGGGTACTCTATATTCTATGGAAACAGTGCCGCCCTTATCTCCCGCATGGAGTGAGCGGCGCGCAATGAGCGTCGGGCTTGCGCGGCTCCCGGGCGGGAGACGTAGAGGCAAGAGCCCATCCTAATTCGAATCTTCGGGATTTTCCGGTAGCGGGCGGCCGCTTTCCGTTCGGCCCCGATGACGGATGTCTCGGGCGCGATAGAGGTAATAGACTTCTTCGGCGATGTTTTTGGCGTGGTCGGCGATCCGTTCGATGGCGCGACTGATCAGAAGCAGGCTCGTCGCTTGCGGGATCGATCCCGGATGTTCCCGCATCGCTTGAAGCAGATCCTCGGAAAGCTTCTTATTGAGGACGTCGACTTCCTTGTCCCGCTTCACGATGCCAATGGCCTCCTTGGCCTTGGCCTCGATGAAGCAGTCGATGGCATCGCGGTACATTTCTTCGGCCACCATCGCCATCTGAGGAATGTCAAAGAGGAGCTTAAGCGGGGGCGCGGCGTTGAGCCGTCGGGCGAGGCGGGCGATCGTAACGGCCTGGTCGCCGATCCGTTCCAGATCGCTGGAAATCTTGGAAGCCACGAGCACAAACCGACAGTCGATGGCGACCGGGCTGTGCGTCGCGATATAAGTGATGACCAGATCGTCGACCTTGACTTCCAGGGAGTCGATTTCCGAGTCCTGCTTTTCGACCCATTCGGTGAGCGTATCGTTTCGCTCGATGAGGGCTTGCAGCGCCACGCGGAGGTGGCGTGCGGCCAGGCTGGCCATCAGGAGCAGGGTTTCTCGGATGCGAGAGAGCTCGAAGGAAGCGGTGCTAGTCATCGCGGGCCAGATCTTCGGCGGTCGTTGAGCCGACGGGAATGGAGAAATGTAGCATGGGGCTTGTGCGAACGGGTACTCTTTTCCCTTCCCGCGTTCGGTGCGGAGGGAACCCGGCGAGCCGGACGCAAGCCGCGGAAGGGCGGATGAGCGAAGAAGATCTTTCCAAGGAGCTTGCCGGCGCAGGCTTGACGGGTGGGCTGTCCCGCGAAGAAGCGGCAAGACGGATGGCCGTGGAGGGGCGGAATACGCTCCCGGAGCGTCGCCGGACTCCTCTGCTGGTTTTCCTGGGCAAGTTGTGGGCTCCCGTTCCGTGGATGTTGGAAGCCGCGATCGCCATCGAAATACTCCTGGGGCGCTTCGGGGATGCGATCGGGGTCGGGGTGCTCTTGCTCTTCACCGCGGCCTTGGCTTTCTTTCAGGAAAATCGCGCGGAACGCGCCTTGCGCCTCCTCCGGCGACATTGGATCGGGAGGGCTCGTGTCTATCGGGATGGGAGCTGGCAACGCCTTCCGGTCACCGAAATTGTTCGAGGCGATTGGATTCATTTGCGGGTCGGGGATGTTGTTCCGGCGGATGCCCGGTTGCGGTCGGGCGCCGTGGAAGTCGACGAATCTTCTCTTACCGGAGAGCCCTTCGCCCGGGGGAAAGAAGCGGAGGACGTCGTCTACGGTGGGACGGTGATCCGCAAGGGAGAGGCGACCGGAGAGGTCTTTGCCACGGGAGCAAGAAGCTCTTTTGGAAGAATCGCCGGCCTGATGTCCTCGGCAAGGGCTCCAAGCCAGGTGGAGCAGACGATTTTTCGGATCGTGCGTTGGCTGATCGGGATCGATGCTTTTCTCGTGGTCCTGGTTTTCGGCTACGGGCTCGTTCATGCTCTTCCGCTCGCCGAAGTGCTGCCGTATGCCCTCGTTTTGCTGATCACCTCCGTGCCGGCCGCCCTACCCGCGACCTTTGCGATGACGAGCGCCCTTGGGGCGCAGGAGTTGGCGAGGAAGGGGGTGCTCGTCCGTCGACTGGCCGCCGTCGAGAATGCGGCAACGATGGATGTCTTGGTCGCCGACAAAACCGGAACCATTACGACCAACGAGGCCGTCCTTCAGGAGATCTCGCCTGTTGCTCCCGCTACCAGGCAGGAACTCCTCTCGTGGGGAGCGATTGCTTCGCTGGAAGCAAGCGAGGATCCGCTCGACTCCGCGATTCTTGCGCTCGCGAAAAAGGAGCGCCTCTCTCTGCCGGAGGAAAAGCAGATCTTCTTCACGCCCTTCGATCCCTCGACCAAATCTTCCGGCGCCGAGTTCAAGAGGAACGGGAGCCCCTTCCGTGTCCTCAAAGGAGCGCCCAGCGCCGTGGAGCGCGTCGTCGGGGGGATTTCGACGGAGGTCCGCGAGACCATGGAACGGCTTTCCGCTCGGGGCATGCGCGTTCTCGCCGTGGCGGCAGGCAGTCCCGGGCATTTGCAGCTGGCCGGCTTTCTTGGTTTTTCCGATCCCGTTCGCAGCGATTCCCATAGCTTGGTCGCCAGGCTGCAGGAGCTGGGAATCCGCGTGCTGCTGGTGACCGGGGACACCGTGGCAGCGGCTCGCACCGTTGCGCGCGAACTCGGCATTGGCTCGCGGATTTGCGCCACCCCCTTGTCTCCGATTGCGGGAAAGGACGATTGGATCGACTCCTGTGACATTTTTGCGGGCGTTTTCCCGGAAGAGAAATTCCGAATCGTGGATCATCTGCAAAGGGCCGGCCATGTGACGGGAATGACCGGCGATGGGGTGAACGATGCGCCGGCACTCCGGCAAGCCGAAGTGGGAATCGCGGTCAGCACCGCCTGCGATGTCGCACGGGAGGCGGCAAGCATCGCTCTGACCAACCCTGGACTCATGGATATCGTTGCCGCGGTGGAGATGAGCCGGGGAATCTACGAGCGAATGCTGACCTACATCTTGAACAAGATCATCAAAACGGTCGAGGTCGCGGTCTTCCTGACCGCAGGCCTCCTCTCCACCGGCATCTTCGTTCTTACCCCGTTCCTGGGAGTGCTTCTCCTCCTGACGAATGATTTCATCACGATGTCACTTGCCTCCGACCGCGTTCGCATCCCGGTCCGTTGCCGCCGCTGGCCGATCCGCTCCGTGGTGCTGACCGCGGGGAGTTTTGCGCTCTGCCTTTTGGCTGTCTCGTTCACGATCTTCTCGCTGGGCGTCCATTGGCTTAAGCTCGACACGGCCCATCTGCAGACGCTCGTCTTTGCCTGGCTCGCCTTTTCCGGGCAGGGCATGGTCTATGTCGTTCGGGAACGAAGCCCAACGGCCGGACCGCTCCCCGGCCTCTGGCTCTTGATTAGCTCCTTGGGAGGGGTCGTGCTCGTGTCGCTTCTGGCGATCGTTGGCGTGGGCATGGCGCCCCTCCCGTGGCCGGTCGTGATCGGGCTCCTCGGGACGCTGGCGATTTTCCTGGCCGCACTCGCCTTGGTCAGGACGAGAATTTTTTCCTTCTTCGGCTTGGAAGAGGGCGCTTCCCGCTGAGAGCGCTTCCTTCCGCTTTTTTCCAGTTCCAGTGGAGCGGACGTCCCAGCAGCGGGAACTCCTTGCGCATCTGGGCTTCCAGGAAGCGTTCGTAGGAGTCGACCAGGAGCCGCGGATCATTCACGAAGAGCCGGAGGCGAAAGGCGGAGGCGGAGGCGGAATCCCGTGGTGCTTCGTTTACTGCGTAATAGATTTTCAGGCGCCTCCCGCCCGATCCCGGCGGGGGAAGACGGCGTTGGGCTTTTTGGAAGAACCGATTGAGGGCGCCGGTCGAGATCTCCCGGCCTGCTTCCTCGTCGACACGGAGGATTGTCTCTAGCAAACGGTCGAGATTGGTGCCGTCTCTGGCACTCAAAGGGACGATGGGAGCGAACGAGAGAAAGGGGAGCTCGCTCTTGACGGCATTTTCCGGAAGAGCTTGCGTTTGCTTGCCGCCGGGGGATCGCGAGAGGAGATCCCACTTGTTCCAGGCGATGACGCAAGGCCGACCGATACGCTGAATCCATCCGGCAATCCTTTTGTCTTGCCGCGTGATGCCCGAATGGCCGTCCAGCACGAAAATCACCACATGGGCCCGAGCCAACGCGTGGAGCGATCGCCCGGCCGTCTTCGATTCGAGCCCTTCCCGCTGTTTATGGCGTGGTGCCAATCCCGCCGTGTCGATGAGGAGAAAGCGCTTCTGGTGCCATGTGAACTCGATATCGATGGCGTCGTGAGTGGTTCCCGGCTCTGGAGCCACAAGCAATCGAGATTCGCCGATCAACGCATTCGCGAGGGTCGACTTGCCCACGTTGGGCCGTCCCAGGAGGGCGAGCCGTCGAGCCGGCTCTTCCGGGAGGGTGGGCGATGCCGGGACGGGATTTTCTCCCGTTAATCTCTCTCGCAGCGGGCGAATGCCCCGGTTATGGGCCGCGGAGATCAGGATCGGCTCCCCCAGACCGAGTTCGGAGATCTCTGCGGCAAGCGGGTCCAGATCTTCTTGATCGATCTTGTTGGCTATCACCCATACTTTCTTGCCTAGCTTGCGAAGACATCCGGCGATCTCCCGGTCGAGCGGGGTAAGGCCGGATCGGCCGTCCAGAACGAGGAGGAGATCGGTGGCCTTGCGGAGAGTGGCCATCGTGAGGTCGGCGATCGCCTGCTCCTTTTCCTCAGGAGAAAATGCAACTCCTCCTGTGTCGATCAGAACCGCTGGCTTGCCGCCGAAGCGAACTCGCGCGGAAAGAGGGTCCCGCGTCACCCCGGGCTCGCGATGGGTGAGTGCGATCTCTTTTCCACAGAGTCGGTTAAATAGAGTCGACTTTCCGACATTAGGCCGGCCCACGATCACGAAGGTTTGCATAGTCGCCTCTGGCTTTCCGCGTAAACCCGCTCGACGGCCTAATGAAGGCTGGCGCTTCCATGGCGCGAGGACGGGAGTGGGGAACAGGATATCCCTTGGATCAGGATGCGCAACCCCCTCCAGAAGTAAAAGGCGGACGAGGCGATCAGGAAGACGGTCGCAATCCAGCAAGAGGCTGTGGACCAGGCGAGCTTCAGGAGAGCCGCCGCCACGGTGATAAAGGAAAAAAAGGTTGCTGCTTTCCCTGTCCAATGGGGATGGATCGGCACTTGTCTTTTCAGGAGCCGCAAAAAGCCGATCCCTCCGAGAAGAAAAACATCTCGAATGAGGACCAGGACGAGGAACCAGAAGGGGAGGGGCGCCGACTGCCGGGTGGGGAGGGTGGTCAAGCAGAGAAGGGAGACAAGCAAGAGGAGTTTGTCTGCCAACGGGTCGAGGATTCTTCCCAGGGGGCTCTGCTGGTGCCAGTGCCTGGCGATGAATCCGTCCAGGGCGTCGCTCAGGGCAGCGGCCAAAAAGAGCACAAAACCCGCGACCCGAAAACGATCATCCGCCGCTGCGTCCGCTTGGCTCTTGCCATACTGCCAGAGCATCAGGGCCATGGCGGGGACGCAGAGCAATCGAACGATGGTGACACGATTGGCCCATGTCATGAGGCGAAAGTCTCGATCGCTCGGCGAAGGCGGTGAAGAACCAGATCTTTGCCAAGAATCGCCAGGGAGGGATAGAGGCTTGGCCCTACCTCTCGACCCGTGGTGGCGACGCGCGCCGGATGGACGTAGGTCCGAACGGGTGTCGCGTGAGCCTGCGCAAGCCGCTGAAAGCGCGCTTCCAAGGCGGAGGACGTAAAGTCGGACGCTTCCGAAAGATCGGCCAGGAGCTCCCGAAGCGCCTGGAGGCCCGCAGGATCGAAAAACCTTTTGACCGCGTTGGCTTGGAAAGAGACTTCTTCCTGAAAAAACGGATGAGCCCATTCGACAAGCTCTTTTCCCGTCTTCACTTTTTCCTTCAGCAAGAGGACGACCTCTTTGAGGTAGTCCGGCTCCCGCTTCGCAATCGGGAGGCCGCTCCTCTGGAGCCATGTTCGCGCATGAGGCAGGATCTCCTCGACGCTCAGGCTTCGCAGATAGGTCCCGTTCATCCAGAGAAGCTTGTCCGCATCGAAGCGGGCGTTGCTTCGGTGAATCTGGTTCAGCTCAAACTTCTCAGCGGCCTCCTCGATCGGAAAGACTTCGCGGTTCTCGCGGAGCGACCATCCGAGAAGGCAGAGGTAGTTGCGAACCGCCTGCGGCAGATAACCGCCCTCTTGATACTCGCCCAGGGAAGCGCCGACATCCCGCTTGCTCATCTTTGAGCCGGTGCGATTCAAGATCAGCGGGATGTGGGCGTACTGGGGAGCTGTTCCTCCCAAAGCAGCGGCAATGGCCAGATGTTTGGGAGTATTCGAGAGATGGTCTTCTCCACGGATCACATGGCTGATCCCCATCTCGAGGTCATCGACGACGTTCACGAGATGGAAGACCGGAGATCCATCCTTCCGCTGAATCACGAAGTCCTGTTCCAGGGTGCAATCGAAACAGACTTCACCACAGATCAAGTCCTCGACCACGATCTTCTTGCGCGGCATTCGGAAGCGGATCGCCCCATCGCTTTCGTAGGCTTGATCCTGATCGAGAAGCCGCCGAAGGGCGCGGTCGTAAATGGAGCGCCGCTCGCTTTGAAAATAAGGTCCTCGATCGCCACGGACGCCTCCGTCCGGCAGAGGTCCTTCGTCCCAGTCGAGCCCAAGCCACTGAAGGCCGTCGAAGATGACTTTCACCGCTTCGGCGGTATTTCGCGCGGTATCCGTGTCCTCGATGCGAAGGACGAATGTCCCTCGTGCGTGGCGGGCGTAGAGCCAATTGAACAGGGCGGTGCGTGCTCCGCCGACATGAAGGAAACCCGTCGGGGAAGGGGCAAAACGAACTCGCAGGCCATTCATGTCACTGCTCCGTCGCTTGGGTGTCCTTCGCTCCTCTGCAACAAGCCGCTCGTGAACGTGACCACCGACCGATCCCCTTCCTCGAACCACTGTTCATGATAGGTGCGCTTCAGCCGCACCCTAGATTCGGCGATGCGAAGCAGCAGGGCAAGAGCACCAACCCCGTCGAAGAAGCGAATGTTTCGTTCCCGACCCAGGTGCGCAAAAAAGGCGGAGAGGTCCCGTTGCTCCACGGTCCGCCAAAGCTGCTCCTCCCAACGACGGGTCTGCTCCAGGAGGATGGGAGTGATCGCAAATGGATGTCCGAAGCGCGGACCCATGTGGCACCCATCGATGCTGAGAATCAACTGCATGCGCTTTCCGTAAGTTTTCCACAGCGAATGAAGCGATGTCGCCAGCTCGTCGAATGGTGAGTTTCGGCAAGGCTCTTTCCCCTGCTCGACCCACTCGAAGAGCCCGCCGCAAAGAACGGGGAGAAAGCGCACGGGCCGATTGTCGCCACGAAAGGCGTGAAGGGCTTGAAGAAGCACGATGGGAAACTCGATGGAATGCTCGCCCTGGTGCGCCTCCGAATCGTGGCAGGGGAAGCTCAGCTGTGTGCGAAGCCATTCGACCGCCTCGACCTCCGCGAGGGCTAGGCCGAGTGGCGTGCGAAGATCGCGATCGTCGATGCTCCATTCGAGCCTGGAACGGTGGCCCACGCCCAAAACGAGGTAGACGTCCGCCTCCGGAGCATTGACCAGCGGAGCAAAGGCGTGTGCGTACGCTCTTTGGCTGACGCGGAAATCAATGTGAGGGGAGAGGACGCCGAGAAGATCGGTTCGACGTTGCAGGGAGGGTGGCGGCAACGGAGCGGCGCCCGGTGCGGAGAAGAAAGAGCGAAAATAGGAAAGCGCTTGGCGCCCATCGCTTGGATAGCAGGTGCCCGCGCAACGGCAAGGAAGCGTCCCCCGTCGGCGGCGAGGCGCGGAAATAGCCATGTCTATCATTTTTCGAGAAAAGCGGTTCAGGCAAAGCAAAAGTTTGCGATTTGCGGAATCAGGAGGAGCATTGCGGGGGGCCGAGCGGGGAAAGCCTGTTGTCAGATCACCGTCCCATGGGGCACGACCCCGCCACGGGGAATGATGACCAGGCCGTCTCGGATGAAAAAGCAATCTCCGTCCATGTTCGCGGGTTTGCCTTCGGGAGAGACCCGCACGTTGTCGCCCACTCGAGTGTTCTTATCGACGATCGTTCCTTCCAGGGAGCTGTTCCGGCCGATCCCCATTCTGGGCAGGCCGCGTCCTTCCGCCCCGAGGGCCTGCGCGTCGGTCTCGTAGTAGTCGTTCCCCAGGAGCAGCGTATCCTTGATCGTCGCTCCGGGCAGGACGATGCTTCGGATCCCAATGAGCGAACGCTCGATTTTTGCATCCGAGATCACGCTGCCTTCGGCAATAAGCGAGCCGGAGACGTCCGCTCGCGAGACCTTGGAGCTGGGAAGGTAGCGTGCCCGCGTATAGATCGGGAACCGGCTGTCGTAAAAATCGAACTTCGGCTGCGGTGCGCACAGATCGAGGTTCGCTTCGTAAAAGGCGCGAATCGTTCCGATGTCTTCCCAATACCCCGAGTGGACATAGGCGAAGACCCGATGGCTGGGAATGAGACGGGGGATCACGTCTTTGCCAAAGTCCGGCTCCCCACCCATTAATGCGTTGGTCAAGACCTTCCGATTGAAAAGATAGATCCCGGTCGAAGCCCAATATTGCGGCTCATCGGGGGGCAGGCGAAGCAGGGAGACGAACGGCTCGCCGATCGCCAGCTGCGTGAGAAGCGACGGCTCTTTCGGTTTCTCGACGAAGGAGGCGATCCGGCGCTCCTCGGTCACCCGAAGAATCCCAAAACCACTGACCCGGCTCTGGCTGACGGGAGTCACGGCAACCGTTAAATCCGCGCAGGACGCCACGTGCTGTTCGATCAATGCCCGGAAATCCATCCGGTAGAGTTGATCCCCCGC
>JAQTUK010000063.1 GCA_028710285.1 Methylacidiphilaceae bacterium
GGGCAATCCATTGGAGCAAAACCAAACCAAGGCGGCTTAAAAAAGCGACGAGAACTTTTTGCCCTTGCCCCGGGGCAAGGGCAAGAACCCCAAAAGAAACAACAAGCCAACAACCGAAACGGTCAGACCATTTGTTCTCAAAGCGGTCAGTTTGACATGTCTTCGACAGCCTGCTCTTTGAGCGGGGTCGGGAAGAGGGAATCGTCAGCAAAACCTCCCTTGGGTGGGATTCAGGGCTGGCTCTCGCGGCACGAGAGCCGCAATCTCATGTGGTTTGACTTTCTTCCTTCGCTCCGGCCGGAGCGAGAGGATCGACCAGATCGACCAGTGCGGAATAGTCGAGATCGGCCCGGCCGGATTCCACCGCTTCCCGAACGATCGTTCTTACGCCTTTGAGCGAGTCGGATCGGAGTCCGAGCGTCGCGGAGTTGGCGAGGAAGAGATCGATGTCCTTGAGCAGGAGCCGCACCGAGAAGTTGGGAGAGGCGAAGCTTCGCTCCCTCATCCTGGAGAGCTTCTTGTCGAAGGTAGGGCAATAGAGGGAGCTCTCGCGGAGAATGTCGAGGAAGGGCTCGACCGGAACGCCGGAACGCCGGACAAATCCGAGGCTGAGCGCGAAGGCCGCGGTTTCCGCGGCAATGAGCTGGTTCAAAGCCAGCTTTAGCGCCGCGGCTTTTCCTACCGGTCCGATCCAAAAGAGCTTCCCCAGAAGGCCGAGCAGTTCCCGCCATCGTTCGTAGTCCTCGGGGACCGCCCCGATCATGACCTGGGCACGGCCTTCTTCCACATCCTTCGCGTTTCCAAGGACGGGGGCTTCCAGATAGCGCGCCCCGAAAGAGGAGGCGAGCGCGGCAATCTCCTTGCTCTCTTCCGGGCCGATGGTTCCCATTTGGCAGATCGTCCGTCCCGACAAGAGAGGTGGACAAGGATCGGAAAAGACCGTCTGTCGAATGGCGGCCGCATCCGAGAGGCAGAGAAGAAGGATCTCGGAGGCCCCGATTGCTTCCTGCGGGCTCGAAGAGAGCCGCGCTCCGCGTGCGGCCAGGTCTTCGGCCTTGGTTCGAGTACGGTTGTAGACCGTTACGGGAAGCCCCCGGCCGAGGAAGCACCGCGCCACGCCGTGACCCAAAAGACCGGCTCCCAGAAGGGCTAAGCTTGTCGGAAGCATCATCTCCCGATATAGAGCGGATCGACGTTTTGGTAAAGTGCGTGCTTCCGAATCGCGGGTCGGAGGCGAAACGGGATCGATGTAACCGAAGCGAACCGGAAAGGGATCGGGATGGGACGAGTTGGGATTGGCTACGATGCGCACAGGCTCGTGACGGGAAGGGCGCTCATGTTGGGAGGAGTGGCGATTCCCTCGGAAAAGGGGCTGCTTGGGCATTCCGACGGGGATGTGCTGCTCCATGCGATCGCCGATGCTCTGCTCGGAGCGGCAGGGGAGAGGGACATCGGACATCTCTTCCCGAACTCCGATCCGCAGTGGAAGGGAGCCTCCAGCCTTATTTTCCTGGAGCAGATCGGGGATCTGCTCCACCGGCAAGGATGGGCCGTCGAGAATATCGACGCTTCGTTGATCGCCGAGGCTCCGAAGATCGGCCCCTACCTGGAGGCAATGCGTGCGGCGATCGGGCGGGCCTTGGGCATCGAGCCCGCCCGGATCGGGATCAAGGCGACGACCAACGAAGGGATGGGTTTTCCCGGGAGAGGGGAAGGGATGGCGGCGATGGCTGTCGCCTCCCTGGAGAAGGCGTAAAGGATCGCCGCCCGTCAAGAACGCATTCTTTTGCAGGGAACTCACCGTTCCGCCTGCGCGAAGGCCGGACCTTCCCTTTGGCCCTGTTTCGTGGCGCTATTTGGGATAGGGAGCGTTGAGCGCATCAATCAGGGTTTGAGCCCGATGAGGCGCAGCCACTGCTCCGGAGAGGATTTCCCGGGCCGTAACCGCACGGTGGTAGTATTTCTCGTTGGTGTCCGACGCTTCGTGCAGATCCGTCCCGGAGAACGCAATGCCTCCAAAGAGACCTTGCGTGACGCGGTAGACATAGACGGCCCTCTTCGGCTTCAGGAAGACGTCATGCTCGCTCTCGGGGCCGGCGACGCCGCTCATCTCTCCGATCATGTGCACCTTGCCGCCATGAGCAAAGCGCCGAACGGCGCCCTCGGTGTTCAGCACGAAGACATAGTTGGTCTCGCTTCCGCCGATTTGCGCACCAATCCCGACCGCACTGCTGGAGATCGCCGAGGGGCCGGACCAGCCATCGGCCAGACGCTGGACGACGAGCCCGTGCCCATACTCCCCGCTGATGACAAGCCCCCCCTTGGTCATCCGCAAGAAGGCAATGCCCTTGGCCTTATCGAAAACCGACTTCGGGATCTTTCCCTCCTCCTTGAATTGATGGATGGTTGCGGCGGCGTGGCCGACGGTCTCCTGCAGGTTCCAGGCGGCGAAGGTTCGCGGGGCGCTCAAAAGGCAGCCGACGGAAAAGAGAAGCGACCAGGCTGACAAACGGAAGCGTGTCTTCATCGATATCCTCCTTGAATTGGTTGTGGCACTGCGGACAACCCCAGGCTACAGTGCTCCGTGCCGATGACAAGTAAGAAGTGATCGGTATCCCCCGGAATGCCAGATGCTTAGCGCTAAGGAGACGGTCGATCGGCGGCCGGCGCAGGCTCCATCGGGAGACGCCAGGCAAAGAGCAGGTCAAGGAAAGGAAGGAAGGGTATCGATGAGCTTTCCGGCAAGGAGGTTCGGCGTCTTGCACCTCCTGGGAGCCTTTCTGTTCCTTTCCGCCGCCTGCGTCCAGGCTCGAGATATCTCCTTCGATCGTTGGAAGGGAGAGTCTCCCGGCCCCGAGGCGGGGGCGAGGATTCTGGTCGTCTATCGAATCGGAGAACGGGATGTGCCAGTCTGGTCTCGCATGCCGCGACGACCCTATCGTGTCTTGGGTGTGCTGCGATCCTTCGAGACGGTGGGGTTGTCCCACCAGCCGCTTTACCGCCTGGCACAGGAGGCCTGCCGGCGGGGAGGGGATGCGATCGTGCTGCTGGCTCCCAGGCATCTGCCCGGCAGCTGGATTCGCGGCGATGACGTCGGTGTCACGATCCATGGGGAACGATTCACCGTATGGGTCCTTCGCGCCTCGACGGGAGCGCTCGGCCGGAAGCCACATCGAAGGGTGGCCGGGGAGGGCAACGCTTTATACCTTTTTTGCCACGATCCCCCATGACGGTGCCGGCGTTGCCCCACGGACCCGGCTTCACCTGGATCGATGAGGTCGAGGTCGATCGAGCGGAGGGTTGTGCCCGGGCAAAAAAGTTTCTCGATCCGTCGCTGCCCGTCTTCGCCGATCACTTCCCCGGCAGGGCGATCTTTCCCGGCGTTCTGCTCATCGAGTGCGGTGCGCAAGCCGCGGGCTGCCTCTGGTCGGAGCTTGTCGGCATGCCTCGCTCGCAGCCGCTCCTGCTCGCTCAGATCCTTGCTTTCAAGTTCGTGCGGGCTGCCCTGCCTGGTCAGACGCTCTCCATCGAGGTCAAGCGGGAGCGCGCCTATGGCAGGCTGGCGGAGTTTTCCGTCTGGATCCGGGAATCGGATGAGCCGGTTGCCAGCGGCCGAGTCTTGCTCGCTTCCGCCGAGGGGAGCTGCGGATAGGCAGCCCGGAAGAGCGTCTGGAGCGCCTTTTCCTCTACTTTGCCTCGCCCGTTGCGGGGAAGCCGCGGGAGACAGAGGAAGAGGCGCGGGATCTTCCAGGATGGCACGAAGTCGGCAAGAAGACGAAGAAGCTCGTCCGCGTCCGTCTGGCTTTCCACGGCCGCGATCAGGTAGTTGCGCGACTGACTCCGCACGGATCGGACGTGGGCGTCCGTAACCGAGGGAAGGCGCCGCAAAAGGGCCTCGACTTCCGCTGGATGGATCTTGCGGCCGCCGATCGTGACCACCGGGTCGGCCCGCCCCAATAAGCGAATCTCGCCCAGTTCGTTCCATTCGGCGAGGTCCGGAAGCGTGACCCGCTGATGCCGGCCGTATAGGGCTCGGCTGGCAATCGAAACCCTGCCGGAACGGCGGATCGTTACGGAGACACGAGGAAGAGGCCTTCCGACCGAGCGCTCCTCGAGGGTGGCGTCCCCGCTTCCGTCGTAGCTGATGCTGCCCGTTTCGGAAGCGCCGTAGAGGCTGTGGATCTTCACGGCAAAGCGGTCGTAGATTCGTTTGGCCGTTTCGGCGGACAAAGCAGTCCCGGCGGAGACGGCGAGCCGCAGCGAACGAAGCGCGGACTCATCGGAAAGCTGACCCAAGGCGCGCCAGACGTCCGGAACCGAGGGGAAGAAGGTGATGGCGTGGTCGCGGATCCAGCTTGGGATCTGTCTCACCAGGAACTCCTTGGCAGAGGCAAGGCGCATGCCGCGAAGCAAGAAGGGCAAGATCAAGCTCCCGAGTGCATAGGAGTGGCCGAAAGGAAGAAGGGCCAACGCCACGTCGTTTTCGCCTGTCTCCATCGCGGTGGCCGTATTCTGGCCATCCTCGATCATCGCTTCGGCCGAGAAGGGGAGGGGTGCGCACTCCCGGCGGCTTCCGGAACTGATTTTGATGACGGCGGACCGGCCGCGCCATCGCGGCAGGCCTAAGGACTCCAGGCCGCTCGAAGTCCAGACATGGGAGGCGCCCAGCTCACGGGCCGTTGAGACGAGGCTTTCCGCCGGAATCGTGGCGTCGAGCGGCATGGCCGCAGCACCCGCCGCCTGGCAGGCGAGAAAGCTCTGGACCCACTCCGGACCATTCGGCTGGGAGAAGGCGATCCATGCTCCTCGTGTTCCGGCGAGATGCTCCCGGGCGAGTTGCCGTGCTGCCGAATCGATGTCACGGAAACGAATCCATTCTCCCGATTCGAGCGGAAGAAGAGCCGGTTCTTCCGCGAGGCGGGCTGCGGTGTTTTCCCAAGATCTCCACAGCAGCGTTGCGTTCGGGAAAGGGACTGGCCTGGCGGCCGAATCTTTCGCACGGCGCTGGGCAGGAGAGGGGGCAGATGTCCTGCCCGATTGCGTTCGGGATCGCCGATTCACTGGACCCTCTTCCCCCACCGATTCGTTTTGCCCTGCGCGCCCAATCTTTCGCAGAGGCCCCAGGTCGTGTCCGTTGATGCCGTTCTGCCGTCCAGCAGGCTCCCGAGTCCCAATCGCCCGGAAACGCGGACGCAAGAATCCTTAGCATTGCGGTCGCGGGGCTGCGAGAGCAATCGATCGGAGTGGCCAGACGGTAAAGAGGGTCGAAACCATTAAGAAAGGAGGAAAGTCTTGCTCAGACGCCGCCTTTTCGGCATAACCCAAACCCAAATGGGGTTTTACAAGATCCTTTTCGGGGGTGGTTTGCTGCTATCGCTTGTCGCCGCAGGGAATGTCTCGCGCTGCCTAGCCGCCGGAGTCGTCCAGGGGAATCCGAACCCGAATCCCAAGGCGTTCGAGAGGGCTCTCCCCAGGCACCGGCATTCCCAAGGGATGTGTGCGCGGGCGGTGCGCGTCGCTGTCGAAGAGCTGACCGGAAGGAAGTTGGAGCGGCGGGACTACGCAAAGGAGTACGGAGAGCCGCTGCTGAAAACCGGCTGTTACGTGAGAAGTCCGGCCAATGTGCAGCCGAGAAACTACGATGTTCGGATTCTCCTGCCGAGAAGGCGAAGTCATTACGGCCACATCGAAGTCTTTTACCGAGGGGTTTGGTATTCGGATTTCCGACAGCCGGGATCTCTCTGGAGTGTCTGGCCGAAAGAGTATTCCCGAATCCAGCACTATCGGTTTGTCGCTCAGACCTCTTCCGGCCCCAGCATCCGTCGCGCCATTCCTGTCCAAGGCATTCACCAGGGCGGGGCGTCCAGAGCGAGTTTGCGGGGATCTACCCCGACGAAGAACACACGGCTCTTTTAGGGTTTCTTTTCGGGTAGGGGATGGCCCGCAAGGTGCGACGGTGCTGCGCTACTCCGTAGCCAGAATTCCGTGCGCCTGCGGGGGTTGAAGAACGGACGCCCGGGTGGGAACGATCAATCGTCCTTGTCCACGGTCCGAGTGCCTACGAAAAATTCCTCCAGATCCGCGCCGATCCCCCGGAAGAGTTTCTCGAGCTGGATTCCAATGGGTTCGGGCTTTGTCTCTTTGGCGGCTTCCTGGCCCTTGTTGCCGGTGTGCTCCTTCGCTGCCGATCCGCTCGCTTTGGATGATGCGGCGGAGCGTTTCCGGCCTGTCTGGGAGGCGGCGGGGGTCGCCTTCCGGTTGGTCGACTTCGTGCCCGCTTCGCTCGAAGGGGGAGCGCTCTGCTCCTCCGAGTGTGTAGTTTTCCATTCGGAAGAGGAGTCTGTCGCCGCGTCGCTGCTGGCGAAAGCATGGGACGGAAGGAGTTCCATCGACAGAAGCCAGCCGGCGGTGAGCGTCCCCATCAGAAAAAGAGAGCGCGATCCTGTGGCAACTCGAACTAGCATAGGGAAAGGTTGAGTGAATGGACGCTTCCGATCAAGAATGAACTTCACAACCGGTTAGTTATGAATGGATTCGTGGCAAAGAGGACGCGATGCGGCCGACAGGGTTTCGCAGGCGGGCCCGGGGAGTGAGGAGAGCGCTGAGGATGATTCCTGCAGCGGGGAAGAGCACGGATGTGAGCAGGGAACGGGGCGGAGAAGAGGAAGGTTTTGCTCCGGCGGAGCGAGACTGGCGGAGATCGGCGCTGGCGGCCAGCGGCGATGCTCAAGTCTCGCTCTGGGCCAGTGCGGAGACGGCGCGTGAGGAGAGGTTCGGCAAGAGGATTTTTGTCCGAGGGGTCATCGAGGTTGCCAATTTCTGCCGGCAGAACTGCTCCTATTGCGGGATGCGCCGGGAGAACGGCGCTCTTCGTCGATTCCGGCTGGCGCGAGAGATCATCCGGCGGGTGATCGGCGAGAGTTTGCCGCCCTCGGTCACGGATCTGAATTTTCAGGCAGGTGAGGATCCCGTTGCTCTCAAAGAACTGGTCTTGCCGGTGATCGAGGAGATCGCGAAGGAGAAACGCTTGGGCATTAGCGTCTGCCTGGGAACCGTCGACCATCGGCTCTATGACGAATTGAGGCAGGCGGGGGCGCGCGGATACATCATTAAGCTCGAAACCGGCGACCCCGAGCAATATCGTCTTCTTCAATGCCCAGGCACGCTGGAGAGGCGGCTGGAGGCGATCCGATATCTTGTCCGAACGGGTTGGTGCGTTTCCTCGGGCTTGATCCACGGTCTCCCGAACCAGACCCTGGATCAGCTGGTGGGCACGCTCGACCTTCTCCGCTCTCTTTCTCTTTCCGGCTGCAGCGTCAGTCCCTTCATTCCCGGTGAAGGGACTCCGCTCTCCTCGGAGAAGACGGCGGACTTGGAGCAGACGCTCAATGTGGTAGCGGTTCTCCGGCTGTCTTCGCCCCGCTGGGTCATCCCCGCCGTGAGCGCCTTGAACCTCTGTGACTCTTCGGGGTACGTGCGGGCGCTGCGGGCTGGAGCGAACCTGGCGACGATCAATCTTACGCCGAGCGAATGGAGGGGGGATTACCAGCTCTATCGTCGGAATCGCTGCATCATGACCGAGGAACGTATCTTGCAGGCGATCGAGCAAGCGGGCTGCCAGCCGAGCCTCGAAAGCTGGATTGCCGCATCTTCCTCCTTTCCTCCTTCGGCTTCCCTCGTTCCTGCGAGCCGATCCTCTCCGTAGCTCTCTTTTCCGGACGTCCCGGCTCATTGAATCGGTTCGGAGGGAGGGTTTGCCGCCGTTGCTCCGACGTCTCCGGCAAGACGGAGGTGCAACCAGGAGAGCTGGTGGATGCTGCCCCATAGCGGGAGAAGGATTTCCCGGCGCCGCTCAGACAGCAGGCTGGCGGCGCGAATGGTATGCCAGCCGGCGGAGACGGCGAATGCTTCTCCCAGGTAGGGGAAGGAGCCTGCGGAAGGCATCTGGCGAAAGAGGGTCTTTTCGAGCGACCCGAGCCAAGATGCCTCGGCCGTGTGGTAAACCGGGATTCCCGGCGGCAGCTCGCAGGCAAGCTTGGCGGCAGCGGAAGCCAGTTCCTCTTGGCTGCGGTAAGGGAAGCTTGTCGGCGCGTCGACAAGGGCGAAGAGGGCATCCTGTGGACGGGTTGTCAGGAGGAGGGCAGCCGAGCCCTCCGAGGGTCGAAAAGGACGGGATTTTCGGAGCCAGCGGGCGGAGTGGAAGGCATCGAGGGAGACGGAGGTGACCTCCTCCGCGGCAGCGACAACGGCCATAGTGGCGCGCCCGAGCTCGAGCCAGATCCGCGCCATGCGGATCCCCTCGACCCATGCGGACTCATCGCCGACGAGCGAGCAGGTGGGACCGCCGAGCCCGCATACGGCCGCCGCGTGGCTCGTTGCCGCATTGTAGACGGTTTCGGGAAAGAAGAGGGGGCTCGCGAAACGGCGGCCTTGGCCTCGATAGCCGGCGAAGAAGCGAGCGGTATGGGCGATGCTGCCGTTGTTGAAGACCGCAATCAGCCCCACGCGGGATCTCTCCTGCTCGCTTACGCCGAACAGCACCTGATGGATGGCCTCGACCAGGAATTGAGCCAAGCCGCCCGCGCGGCGAAGCCGGGGCTCCGCTGCCCATGTGTTCCACCGGGGATCGGAGCGGTCGACGAGGAAGACGGGAAAGCTCCGGGACGGGGAGGAAGACAGGCCCATCTCCTTTTCGGCCGGCCGGTGCAATTGTGCGAGTTGTTCGGCCCCCAGCCCCGCAGGGGAAACTACGCCGACCGCACTCACATGGAGAGGCGAACGATCAGTCATAGCGGGAAAAAAGCAGGGCGGCATTGGAACCCCCGAACCCTACGTTGACGCTCATCGTGTGATTGAGCGGGCGGGAGGACTCCAGGGGGCGAACCAGGGCCTGCTCCACCTCGGGGAGAGGGTCAGGGGTGTTCCATTGCGGGGGAAGCTGACCCGTCGACAAGGCAAGAACAGAAAAGACCGCCTCAATCGCACCCGCAGCACCCAGGGCGTGGCCGATCATCGCTTTGGTGCTGCTCATCCGCGGAGTCTGCCAGCCGGCTCCGAAAAAGCGGGAATAGGCGCGGGCCTCCGCTTCGTCGTTCAAGGAAGTGCCCGTCCCGTGCGCGTTCAGGTAACCAACGGCTTCCCGGGGGAGTTTTGCCTGGGCGAGGGCGGATTCCATGGCCTGACAGAGGGCGCCCCCATCGGGAGAGGGTTGGGTGAGATGATAGCGATCCGTGGCTTGGCCATAACCGGTCAATAGACAGAGAGGCCGCGCGCGTCGGCTCAATGCGTGCTCCAAGGATTCCAGGACGAGGAAGCCGGCTCCTTCCCCGAGCAGGAGCCCGCTGCGCCCTCGATCGAATGGAGCGCAGCGCTCGGTCGTCAGAATGCGCAACGAGTCGAACCCGACAAAGACCGTCTCCGCAAGGGCCTCGAAACCTCCGGCCAGCACGCAGGCGGCTTCGCCGGACCAGATCAGTTGTGCAGCATAGCCCAAGGCGTCCGCGCCGCTGGAGCAGGAGTTGGCGATCACGACGGAGCGCCCGCATAACCCAAAGCATCGCTGCAGGTCAATCGCTTGCTGCTCAGGTTGGTAGCGGCCTACCCAGCGGAGACGGCCTTTTCGACCCGCGAGGATTTCCTCCAGAAATCGCTCTCCGAACTCCATCCCGCCTTCTGTGGTCGCCAAGCAGAGAGGGATCTGGGGAAGCTTCGCCTGCCCGTTCGCGATCAGAAGATCTGCTTGGGCGAGGGCTTCCCAAGCGGCGGGAATGGCGAATCGGGAGGTGCGGGGCAGCCTGCGCAGCTCTGCCGACGTGCGAGAGGGAAGGAGCGGGATCGCAGCCTGGGCAGCCGAACGGCAGCGGCATCCCTCCGTTTCGAACAAATCGACCGGGCGTGTGCCATCCGAGCCCTCCAGCACCCTTTTCCAAGAGGAGAAGGCATCCCCGCCGAGGGCCGTGACCGCCCCCATTCCGGTCACTGCGACGGCGGGTTTTGCTCCGCGCTTAGAGATCACGACTCGCATTGTACAAGAGAGAGAGCGAAGAGACGATCCCAGGAAAACAAGGCGACGCCTCTCCCAGGAGAGAACTCTGCCGCATGGCGGCTTGCGGAAGAGGTCCTCGACAGGCGCGGAGCCGGTTTCGGAGCCGACCAATGCCCTGGCTTGTCGGAGGTGGAAATTCCCGGTAGACTTTACAACAGTCTTTCTTTATAAACACCGGACTTCTTACCTGGATGAGCGCACAATCGGTGACTTACGACGAGTTGCGCTCGCTTCTCGTGGACTGTTGTATGCTCCGCATCCCGGTCGAGAGCATTCGGGAGGAGACTCCTTTTTTCGGTCCGAACGGCATTGGGCTCGATTCGATCGATGCTCTCCAGTTGACTGCGGAGCTCGAACGACGGTATGGAGTCATGATTCAAGATCCTACGGTGGCCCGAAAGGTATTGGAAAACTTGTCCACGTTGCGTGTCTGGCTCCTGGAAGAGCAGGGTCGGCAAAATCCATGAACGATCAGGTCATCATCGTGGGAGGCGGCCCGGCGGGAAGCGCCGCGGCCAGCCTTCTTGCCCGGAGCGGCAAGAAAGTTCTGCTTTTGGAGAAAGAGATTTTTCCTCGCTTTCATATCGGGGAGTCGCTTTTGCCATTCTCCCATCGGGTGCTGGCGCGGATCGGGGCGTGGGACAAGGTGAAGAATGCCGGCTTCATGATCAAGCCGGGAGCCGAGTTTGTCTTGAGCAATGGGCGATCCTTGCGGCGTTTCTGGTTCGGAGATAGTTTGGCCGAGCCTTACGACAAGACCTTTCAGGTGGAACGATCCAAGTTCGATGCGCTCCTCCTCGATCATGCCAAGGAGTCCGGAGCCTCCGTTCTCACCGGGGCGGCCGCGCGGGGGTTTCGGGTGGGCCCGGATGGCGTGGAGGTGGAATACGAGCTGGCAGGAGAGAACGGGCGGGCCCGAGGGCAGTGGCTGATCGATGCGACGGGGCGAGAGCCCTTTGTGGGCAAGCTTTTGCACCTGCCCAGAACCGATCTTGGGATTCCGAAGAAGATGGCCGTCTATGCGCATTTCCGGAACGTGCGGCGCAATCCGGGGAGAGCGGCTGGAAACATCACGGTGGTGCGTCTTCCCCATGGATGGTTTTGGCTCATTCCGCTCGATGAGGAAAAAACGTCGGTCGGCATGGTGAGGCCGATCTCCGCTTTTCAAAACGGGAAGGGTGGCCCTTCGGAGCTCTTTGAAGAAACGGTCCGTGAGAGCAGGGAATTGCGCATGCGGCTGGAAAAGGCGGAGGCGATGGGCCCCTACCGGACGACGGCGGATTATACCTATCGGTTGGAATGCCTTGCGGGTTCCCGGTGGTTGGCTACGGGAGATGCGGCCGGCTTTTTGGATCCCGTCTTTTCTTCGGGGGTCACGGTCGCCTTGGAAGGCGGCGTGCTTGCGGCGGAGACGGTCTTGGGCCAGCCGAAAGGCTCGACTGGGCTTTCTCCCGGGCAGCGACGCGAATTCACCCGGCGGATCCATGGGCTTGCGCGCCGCTTCGCAGACATGATTCACATGTTTTACGACGACCGGGCGTTCGAAGTTTTTATGACGCCCCGTCCTCCGCTCGCGATGAAAGATGCGATCATTCATCTCTTGGCAGGAAGCACCGATCTCCACCCGTCTCTCTGGCTCCGGGTCAAGCTTTTCTACTTGCTCTGTGGGATGCAGCGGCGTTGGCGCTTGGCCCCAGCCCTCGATTACGGACCGTGATTGGCCGAACCCGGGACTGTACCGGGACGCTTCTTCCTGCTCAAGCCAGTGGGGGGCGAATCCTTTCCGTTCGTGTTGCCTTCCAGGATGGCAGCGCTCTCGGTGTGAAGGAAGCTGCGGAAGCTCTCCGCGGTGCGGGAGAGATGCTTTCCCTTGGGACAAACGGCATACCAGTGACGCTGCAGAGGAAAGCCAGCGACGTCCAGAATGCAAAGACGACCCTGCTCCACCTCGGGACGGATATTGCGCGCAGAAAGGACAGAAATGCCCAATCCTGCGATCACGGCCTGTTTGATCGCCTCGCTGCTCCCGAGTTCCATGTAAGGCTCGACGCTCAATTTGTGGGATCGAAACGCTTGATCGACTGCGGCGCGCGTTCCGGAACCGGGCTCCCGGCTCAGGAACCGTTCCTGGAGGAGATCTCGAAGCGGGATGTTCCGTCTTCCGGCAAGTGAATGATCTGTCCAGCCGACCACGACAAGGGAATTGTCCAAAAAAGGAAAGGCCTCCACCGGAAGTCCTTGAGGAACCTGTCCCATGATGACCAGGTCATCCCGGTTTTCGGCCAGCCGCTGAAGCACTTGCGCTCGATTGGTGACCAGCAGGCTCGGACGCACTCCCGGATATCGACGCACGAAGGCTCCGAGCAGATGGGGCATGAAGTATTTCGAGGTGGTGACCCCCGCCACGTGCAGCGGTCCCTGGACCCCACCCTGGAGGGAGAGAACAAGGTCGCCCAAGGCATCGATCTCGCGTCGGATGAGGTGAATCTGCCCTGCCAGGGCTTCTCCCACACGGGTGAGGTAGACCTTTTTGCCAATGCGCTCGAAGAGCGGGAGGCCGACGATTTCCTCGAAGCGTTTGATCGCGATGGAAACGGCCGGCTGTGTCAGATGCACTGCTTCCGCCGCCTTGGTAAAGCTTTTGTGGTGCGCAATCGCCTCAAAGACGCGCAATTGCTGTAGCGTTACTTCCATTTACAAAATTGATCTATCGCATAAGAACAATCAAATAGCATTATTTTATGGGAAGCCGTATAAGGAGAGGAAACGAGGCTGGGGGCGATGGAGAAGGCCTTCCGCCGCGGAAGAGCAACAGGAG
>JAQTUK010000198.1 GCA_028710285.1 Methylacidiphilaceae bacterium
TCGGATCGTCGAGGGGGGGACGGTCGGTTTCCTCCTCCTGGCCCCCTGGCTCTTCGGCGCGGTCGAGCCGTGGGCGCAAGCAGGCCTCTTTTGCGCCATTGCGTTGTTCTTGGCTCTCCAGACGGTCCGGGCGTCGGCCGCGGACCGGTCGCTTGGCCTTCCCCCCAGTTGGCTGCCAGCCGCCTTTGTGTTGGCCTGGATCGTCTTCCAGGCCATTCCGATTCCGTCGGCGCTGGTCGCGTTGCTTTCCCCGGAGCGACTTCGGCTCGCGCAGCAGGCCGCGCATCTCCTTGGGACCTCGCCCCCGAAGTGGCTTGCGCTCTCGGTGGATCCCGAGCTGACCCGGCGCTACGCCTGGGAATTCGCGGGAATCGGCCTCTACGCCGTTCTCCTCTGGAATGCGGTTTCCGACCGGCATAAGCTTCGTGCGCTCCTTCTCGCGATCCTCGGCAATGGAGCTGCGTTGACGCTCTTTGCGATCATCCAGCGGGCGACCTGGAACGGCGCGCTCTATTGGATCCGACCAATCAAGGGAGGCGACGCCTTCGGCCCCTACGTCAACCGGACACACATGGGTGGCCTCCTCCTCCTGATCATCTCCCTGGGTCTGGGCTTTGTCTTGGCGGAAGCCGCCCGCAGGACGAACGGGGAGCGCTTCGAATGGCGCTCCTGGGTCCGGATGCCCGCCCGCGATCTCTTCGAACGGCTCTTTCTTCCGCTCCTGCTCCTCCTCATGGCCGCGGGAGTCTTGACCTCGAAGTCGCGCGGAGCGATCACCAGCCTCGTCCTGGCCCTTCTCCTCATGGCCCTCTGGTTTGCAGGGCGGGGACGGGAGGAGCGGAGGGGCTTCCTGGGAATCGTGGCGTTCCTGGTCGCGGGGCTCCTTGCCGCCCTCTGGATCGGCGCCGATCTCTTCCTCGGGGCGACCGAGCGGCTGGCCGGGGAAGCCCTCGATCCCAAGGAGAGCAGCCGCTTCGCGATCTGGAGCCAGGCGCTGGAGCTCTGGAAGCGCTTTCCCCTGTCGGGAAGCGGCATGGGGACGTTCGAGCCGGCATTCAACCTGGTGCGGCGGGTATTTCCCGGCAACCACGCGGTCACCCATGCCGAGAGCAACTATGTGCAGCTCCTCTGCGACACGGGAGCCATTGGCCTGGGTCTGGCGTTCTGGCTCTTTCTCTCCCTCCTCCTCGCAGGCGGGCGGGCGCTGGCCCGAGCCGAAGGCCGCAGGCGGCAGAGGCTGGTCCTGGGCGGGCTCGTCGCCCTGATCGCGGCCGCGGTCCAGGGCATCGCGAATTTCGACTTGAGTATCATGGCCAACTGGCTCTATGTGGCGGCGGCAGTGGTGGTCATGGGGAGGGGGGCTGACCTGGAGTCCAATGCGGGCCGCCCGGGACCCGTAGGAGGGTAGAGCTGGGGTAAGGCTCAAGGTTATGTCGGCAAAAAAGACCATGCTTCCTCTTGAATCGACTTCTCCCGCCCGCGACGTCCTGGAAAAAGACCGCCGCGGCGAATCAACGAATGCGACGAATTGCCCTCTTTGCGGGGGGGCACCGGAAGACACGCTTGAAGATTGCCGGGATCTTGCCTCGGAGATTCCGGGAAGCTGGACCTACCGGCGATGCGCTGGTTGCCGCTCGCTCTGGATGGATCCTCTTCCTCGACCGGAAGAGATTCCTGGGTATTACCCTGAGATATACTACACGCACGACGCCTCGGTTTCTTCATGCCCTAAGCCCGGCCATGCGATCGGGAGGCTGTTCCTTTCGATCAAGCTCGCAGGGTTGGAAGCCCGTTTCGGCTACCGGATTCCCAAGGAATGGTGGGAGCGGGCGGGTGGCCGTGGCTGGGCGGTTGGCGCGCAAAAGTTCCTTCCGCGGTCTCTTGCCGGACGCATGGCGCGTTTTCTCCCTTTTCGGAGAGGAGGGAAGCTGCTCGATGTAGGATGTGGCAATGGAAAGTTTCTCGCGCTGATGCGGGAGTTGGGTTGGGAGATCGAGGGAATCGAGCCCGACGGACGAGCGGTGGAGGAATCCACGAAATTTGGCCTTTCCGTCCGGCAGGGCCGGATCGAGGACGTGGAGCTTAAGCCCGATTCGTATGACGCGATTACGCTCGTCCATGTAACTGAGCATCTCCTCGATCCGCGAGTAGCGCTGGAGCGGTGTGTCGCCGCCCTGCGTCCGGGAGGAATCCTGGTGAGCCTTTCTCCGAATCCCGATGGGCGCAATGCGCGCATGTTCCGAAAGATTTGGCGGCAGCTTGATCCTCCGCGTCACCTGATCCTGCCGAGCCAGCGGGGGTACGTCGCTTTGCTAGGCGGTCTGCCCATGACGGCCGAGGTCAGTACAAGCCCGGTGCATATGGGGACTATGTGGAGATGGAGTCGTGCTCATGCCAAGGCTCGATGGCCTTCTTGGCTCGAAGCGGCTTACGCTCATTGGTTGGACTATGTGGAGGGACCACTCCGGGTCACGCTTTTCCCCGAGGAGGGAGAAGAATGCGTCTGCATCGCGCGGAAGGAACATGAATCTACGTGAGCGTAAGGAGTAGCGGTGCCCCGAATGCGCGTTTTCATGCGGCGATTCTGTGCTTGAACAATCGTCCGGCGAACGCAACGAGCACGTGAATTTGGCTAAGAAGGGCGCGAGAGAAGAGAAGCAACCGACCGGCACGACCAGGCAAGGCTAGAGAAAGGAAACAATTTGAAGCCATTCTCGGTCAACCGCGGCGTGGTCGTGCGGTTACATTACCACAATTACTCGCGGCTCCTTTGGGAGCAGGGAATTCTCCACAGGATCTATTACTACCACCGCTTCGACCGTCGCATCCCGCCTCAGAGCGCGACATGGGGACGTTCGAGCCGGCATTCAACTTGGTGCGGCGGGTATTTCCCGGCAACCACGCGGTCACCCATGTTGAGAGCAACTATATGCAGCTCCTCTGCGATGCGGGAGCCATTGGCCTTGGTCTGGCGCTCTGACTCTTTCTCTCCCTCCTCCTTGCGGGCCGGCGGGCTCTGGCGCGAGCCGAAGGCCGCAGGCGGCAGAGGCTGGTCCTGGGCGGGCTCGTCGCCCTGTTCGCGGCCGCGGTCCAGGGCATCGCGAATTTCGACTTGAGTATCATGGCGAACCGGCTCTATGTGGCGGCGGCAGTGGTGATCATGGGG
>JAQTUK010000199.1 GCA_028710285.1 Methylacidiphilaceae bacterium
CTGTCGTGCATGAGTCACCAAGGACCGAGCGCATCCTGGACCGGGGCGCCTCCGCGCGGCCGTTTCGCGCGTCCCTGGCCAGCGTCTCGCTCCCCGCCCGGCCACGACACCGGGACGTCTCGGCCACTCCCGGAGGGTTCTCGGTACCTTCTCTGAGCGCGCTCCGACGAGCCGATTCCCTCTCCTGAGGTCTGTTCTTGTTCCGTGGGTCAACGGCGAGCAGCCCTGCATTCCTCATCTTCTTGCTATGTGTCTCGGTCCTTTGAACCGTTTCGCGCGTCGCTTCCATTTTCGGGACTCGTCTCGGGATAGACGGCGCCCCGAGACTACCAGCCCATCATCCAGACGCAAATCGGGCGATGCCAGGGCTTCAGCCACGGAGGGTGAGCCCAGTCCGGGGAATGTCCATGGCGACGATTCGACCTTCGGGTTCGGGATAAACTCCTCTCGTGCCCTGGCCGTAGCCACGTGGAGGAGGCGAACACAAGAATGGTCGACGAAGGACCGGTTTTCGACGCGGGTGACCGAACGATCGGCGACTACGGCGAGACGCTCGCCCGACTCGAAGTACTTCTCGGCGAGGCTCGCTTTGAGAGAGACGTCGCACGGGCCGAGTCGGCCGCCCTTCGAGGGGAACTCTCTCACCTTCAGGCGGCGCTTCTCATTCATGAGGAACGAGCGAAGCTGCTCCGGAGATTCCTCCCCTTCCGGCTTGCCCGCCCGCTTGCTGCATTCGCATGGAAATTGGCACCCAAATGAGCGAGAGGGTTTTCCCCAGCTCTTATCTCCGCTCGCTCGCCGACGAAAGAGGCATGGCTCTCGACGAGCTCCGCCGACGAGTTCTCGCCTTGGTGCCTCTCCTTTCAGCTGAGCAACTTGCCGTACTCACACGTGCTCGCACTGAGAGTCCGCTGCCTGTCGAGAACCGACCCATGTACCTCGCCCTAGACGAGAGAGCCGAACTTGTCCCGGCCGAAGTCGGGACCGAGTTGCTTCTCGCGTGGGATCGGCTCGCTCCTCCGAAACGCTCGTGACGCCATCGGGTTTATCTGTTCTCGTCTTCGGTTCGGCCGGGTGGGAGCATACCGCTTCGTGTCTCGAGTCAATCATCAGGACAACGGACACTGGACGGGCGTGTTTCGTTGTCGTGGAGCCTCGAACGACTAACCGAATGCTGGCATCCCATCGCGACATCTTTCCGTGGGTGCGATTCGTCGGGACTGAGCCGGGCTCGCCTCTCGTTCCCGGATACTGTGCCGGGATCGCCGCAGCAGAACCGGGGAGTGACATTGTGCTCCTCGCGAGCAGTGTCGAGATCCTGCAGCCCGGTTGGCTGGACTGCCTACAGGAAACCGCGCTCTCAGGAGACAACGTCGGAATCGTCGGGTGTAGGCTGCGCCTGCCCGACGGGCGTCTCTTGCAGGCAGGCGCCTTCGTCCTACCAGACGCCGGCAGAGCCCTCCCGATCGGTTCCCTCGAGCGCGACGTGAACCAGTACGCCCGAGACCGCGAGGTCCATAGCGTCTCCCTTTCGGCTGCGTACATCCGCCGCGACGTCCTGGACGCGATCGGCAGCCCGTTCCACGCGAACGGGGCTTCCCTTCGGGACACCGACTACTGCTTGGCTGCAAGGCAGGCTGGCTACAAGACGTTCTGCTGCGGCAGCGTTACGATGGTCTGCAAACCTACCGACCAGCTGGTCCACAGACGGGGCACCACTCCTCAGACTCTGAGGCCGGCCCAGAGCGACCCCTGCAAGAAGTGGCAGCTATTCCTTGAGCAACGGTACACTTCTTCAGTTGCGTGGCAGTCCATTTTGAACTTCCCCACGGGATACGCGATGAGTTGTCGCGAGCTCCTTCGAACGCTGGATGCTGAGGGGGTCCGAGTTTCGTACTCGTATGTCTACGGCCCCGGAACCGTTCAGCCCATACAAGAGCCGGTGATAGTGGGAGACGACCTTCTTCGTGTTATTTCTCAGCGCACCCAGGAGGATCGTCCCGCGGTCTCCGTGGTGTTCGGGCAAGGTGACGTCTTTCACCGGAGCATCGGAAGGTACAGGATCGGCTACACGATGCTGGAGGTTGATGGGTTTCCGTCCGAGTGGGTTCGCCAGGCGAACGAGATGGACGAGGTCTGGGTGCCCAGTTCCTTTAACCGAGAGACGTTCTCCGCTTCCGGACTGACGCGGCCGATCCATGTGATGCCCCTCGGAGTAGACGTGGATCATTTCCATCCGGCGATCCATCCTTTTCGGAACCCCCGCCGTGAGTTCGTATTCCTCGCCAATTTCGAATGGGGCGAGCGCAAAGCTCCCGACTTGCTGCTCACTGCCTTCAACGAGACTTTCCGAAGAGACGAACCCGTCGTCCTTCTCTGCAAGGTCTCGAACCGGGATCCGGACCTCAGCATCCGTGAGGCCGTCTTGCGACTCGGCTTGAGAGGGCCCGGAGGTCGAATCGCCTTTATCTCCAATCGAGACATGCCGTATTCGCAGCTCGGATGCCTCTACCGCTCGGCGGACTGTTACGTCGCCGCCACCCGAGGGGAAGGCTGGAACATGCCCCTGATGGAGGCCATGGCATGCGGCCTGCCCGCGATTGCGACGGACTGGAGCGCGCACCTGGACTTCATTGACGAATCGGTCGCCTATCCTCTCCGGGTCAGGCAGGTTGTGCGGGCGGTTGCCCGGAAACCTGTCTACGCCGGCTTCTCCTGGGCTGATCCGGATCCTGAGCACCTGCGTGCTCTCTTGAGACATGTCTTCGAGCACCAAGACGAGGCCCGGGACAAGGGCCGTCGCGCCGCGGAGAGGGTCGGCCATCGCTGGACCTCGACACACGCGGCTCACCGGATCCGCGAGCGGCTCGCCGTAATCACGTCGGAGACAGGCTCTCTTCGTTGACCGCCGTTCACTGCGGGCTGTTGACAGTCAACGAGGGCCGCCCTGTTCTTGGAGGGTTCTTCCGTTCGCGTGCTAGTCTCCGGCAATGCAGGCTGGCGGGAGCACCCCACAAAACCGGCTCTTGTGACGGTCTCGTGGGTCCGTTTTCGGGGTGAGACAGGGGGCACCCCGCTTCTGGTGCAGGATTCCGGGTGTTCGAAGCCTGGGAAACTGCGAGGAAGTTTGGGGTGCCCAAGAAGACAG
>JAQTUK010000064.1 GCA_028710285.1 Methylacidiphilaceae bacterium
GAGCCCGGCTTGACGCCTACTTCGTTAGCGCCCAACCCCCGTCCGGCACCCCCGCCCAGCTCATCGGCCCCTCCGTCGGCTATGACGCGACCTCGACGAGCGCCCTCCTGCCGCAGGTCACAGCCAGCCCGACCTACCGGATCTTCCCCTGGATGTCCTGGTACGCGACCTACTACCTCGGGCAGACGACCGCCCAGTCGATCTTCGGCTCCTTCGCGCCGGAGTTCACCAGCACCTACTACCACCAGACCCAGACCTTGTACGAGACGGGCCTCAAGTTCTCCCTGCTCCGGGATACCCTCTTCCTTGGCCTCTCGGCCTACGCCCAATCGGGCTTCATCCCGGCCTTCGTCCTCCCTGGAGGCACCACGCCGACCGTGTCGGCCAATGTCCAAGGAGTCCAACTCCAGGGGAGCTACCAGCCGAACCGCCATTTTTGGGCGAACTTCGGCTTCAACTACATGCAGGGCTACGAAAACTGGAACAACGCCGACGGAGTCGGCCCGACCACCTTCACCCCCTACCCGGCCAACGTCGCCGCGCAATACGGCCTTCCGGTCAGCCAGATCGTCTCGCTCGCCCCGGGCATCTACCCGTTCATCGGTTTTCCCAGGGAGTATGGCAACCTCATGCTCACCTACAAGACCGACGCGGGCTTCGGCGTCTCCTTTTGGGCGATCGAGCAGGGAGGCCAGTTCCTCTCCTACGACTACGCCGTCCGGGCCCCGGCCTGGTACACCTTGAACGCGAGCGTCTTCTATGCCGCCAAGCACTGGGAGGCCCGGATCTGGTTCTACAACTTTACCGACAACCACTACTGGATTGCCGGGGCGCCGGGCTTTACCCCTGCGCGCTCCGCGAATCTCGAATATGCCGCTCTCCAAATGCCCTTTTGGGTCCAGGCAATGATCCGCGTCTCCTTTTAGCGGAGATGATGGCCGAAAAACTCCAGGACGAGCGGCCAGGACATCCGGGCTGCCTCGGGATCGTAGCTTCCCCGCTCCTCGCAGAAGAAGCCGTGGCCCGCTTCCGAAAAGGTCACCTCGATGAAGCTCTTTCCGGCCGCCCGAAGCGCGTCGGAGGTCGCCCGGGTCTGCTCCGGCGGAATGTGCTGGTCGCGTCCTCCCCAGAAAAGCAGCAGCGGGGCATGGACATCCTTCGCCCGACCCAGAAGTTCCGGCGCGATCCCCCCGCCGTAAAAGGAGCAGGCCGCTCGAACCGGGGCTACCATGCTGCTCAGAAAGGCCACTCGCCCTCCGAAACAAAAGCCCACCGCCCCCACCGCTCCTGCGGCCCCGTTCGCGCTCAGCCACCGGCAGGCTCCTTGCACGTCGGCCGAGAGCTGGTCGATCGTGACCCGCCGAAGATGGGCCATCGCATGCGAAAAGTCCTCGTAGCTCCCCTCCCAGCGCGAAGCACTCCGGTGATAGAGGTCCGGGGCAAGGGCCAGATATCCTTCTTGGGCGATTCGCTCGGTTACATTCCGGATGTGGCGGTTCACCCCGAATGCCTCCATGAACACGAGAATTCCCGGATAGGAGCCGGGGCGGCCCGGGCGGGCCAGGAAGCCGGAGAAGCGGCTCCCATCAGGGGATTCGAGATCCACCCAATTCGATTGCACCTCTGTTTTCACAAGCTGCCACTCTTTTCGTTTCCGGCCAAGGAAGCCCGGTGCCTTGCGCTTACTCCTTCCGCTCGCCAATGACCAGCAGCCGCTGAAACTTTCTCTCGATTCCGCGTGCCGTCCGGAGCTTTTCCAACTCCTCGCGAACTCTCTCCGTGACCGCCGGTTGGCGCTCCTCGGGGACCGCGGCCAGAAAGTTTCCGAAGCTGCTCGCTTGAAAGAAGTCGAGCAGATCGTCCACTCGATCCACAAAGTCGGTGTTGAGCGTCGACTCCACGAGGAGCACCGAAAGCCCCGCCCCGAGAACCAGTGCGCGCACCTCCTCCGCGGAAAGCAGAAAGGGAGAGAGCTGAGCCTCTTCCGGCACCTCGCCCATCACCGAGGCGATCGCCTCTTTGATGATCGCATGGAACGGGTTGGGCTGGTCTTTCTCGCCGGTCCCGATCCCGAGCCTCCCGCCCGGCGGGAGAATCCGATGGATCTCCCGTAGCGCTTCCGCCTTCCGTTCGATCCAATGAAAGACGCTGTTGAGGCAAACGACATCCCAGGACCGATCGGCAAAGCGGCCCAGATCGTCGCTCCCCCCGGCTTCGAAGGAGAGGCCGCGCCGGACTCTTTTCCGGGCGATCTCGATCCGAAACGGGAGCGGGTCGATCCCGAGGACCTCCCCGGAAGGACCGACCATTTGCGCCACGTACTCCGCCAGCCGTCCTGTGCCGCAACCGACATCCAGGACCCGCTGCCCCGGCTGGATCTCCAAGCGATCGACCAGGAGCTTCCCAAAGCGAAATTGAGCGTCGCTCAACCGATCGTAGCTTTCGGCCAGTTCCCGCGTATCCAAGTCGAATTGGGTGGTCATTCCCGCAAGGATTACGCCGCCTGCAGCGCCTGCGCAAGCCGGCGGTCGGGAACAAGCCACAGCAAGGCGACCAACGCATAGACGGCTTGCGCGATCCATGGCTGAAAGAACGCAACCGGGATCACCGACGCATAGAGGATGGAGGAAAGCCTCCCCTTCCAGTCCCGTCCGATCGCCGCCGCCAGCTTCGAGTCGCACCCCTGCTCGGTGATGATCAGGTATTGCAGGATGAAATAGGCGACCGAGGCCAGGAACAGGACGGCGCCGTAGATGGCCGTGGGAAGCGGGGCCGAATGGTTTTCGCCCGCCCAGTCGGTCGCGAAGGGAAAGAGGGATAGCCAAAAGAGCAGGTGGAGGTTCGCCCACATGATCCCTCCATGGATTCGGCGGCAGGCCTTCAGCAGATGGTGGTGGTTGTTCCAGTAAATTCCCAGATAGAGGAAGCTCAGGACGTAGTTCAGGAAGAGCGGCAGAACGGAGGAAAGATCCGAAAGACTCACCCCGTGCGGGGCTTTCAACTCGAGCACCGTGATCGTGATGAGAATTGCAAACGCACCGTCGCTGAAGGCTTCGAGGCGACCCTTTTCCATGATCAACCAGTCGCCCGGATGCTAGGCGCCCGAATGGGTTCCGTCAATGTCTCGGCGGCGCTTCCCCGAGCGGCATGGCGATCCTTTCCTCTGTGCCCGCTCCTGTCCCGCCTTCCGCATTCCGCGCCGGGCCTCTTTTTCGATGCCGCGAATCGATCTCCTCATGGGCATCTTGCGAAACTCAAGAGGACATCGATGGCTGCGGGAAACGCCTCTCTACGCCCACGGAAAGGGAATCCTTTCGCTTCGACAAATTTCGATTCTTCTCGTTATGTTACAAGTTTGTAACAAACCGTTGACTAAGCCAAATCGGCATAGTAATTGCTAAGGATGGCCAATATCTTGCACGACAAGCCGTCGAGAACCAGGCATAGCAAGAAGACGCGGAGGGCGTCGCCGTCCGCGAAGCGAACCAGACGCTCCGCAGGCACCACGCGCTTGAGCATCAAGGGTCAAGTTGTGATTCCCGAATCCGTCTGTCAGCGGGTTGGGTTAAAGCGCGGCGATCAATTCCTCGTCCTGGCCGACAAGGATACGATCTGCCTTCGTCTGCTCCATCCACCCACGAGCCGCGAGTGGTCCCAGCTTCAGGAGTTGGCCAATCTTCTCACGGCGTCCATCGGCCAGCCGGCAGCTTCCGCCTGACGCCGGTCTTCTCGCCGGAGCGCCTGGGTCTCCGAGGGGCCGACCTAGACCCTTTTCAGGAAAACCAGGTCGTTCAGCGCAACGACCACAAACTGGTCTCCGGGCTGAAAGCCGAAATCCTTCCGAATCTGCTCCGGTATCACCACCTGTCCCTTCGTGGAAAGGTGGGTCGTCCAAAAGCTTGGGTTGGCTTCCCTCCCCGTTGGTTCGGTCTTCTCGGCAGAGGCCGGTTTTTTGGGCACGGGAGGAACGGGTGGGATACTCGCGGAGTGGGAATTTCCGCCTGGGACAGGGGCGACGGGCATAAGCGATTTAACCTGATATTACGAGCGCACGGCTCACTATCTTGGATAAAGAAGCGGATCGAGGGAGCGGAGTCAAGGCCCCTTCCCTCCCTTGCGCCTGCCAAGTAGCCGCGCAGCCCGCTTCCGAGGCGGAAGCTCGCCCGTGCTTGCCGATCTATTATCTTTATGGTAAGAGTTATGCTGGAGGCGAGCGGGTTCTCGCCTTTGGCTGGAGAGAAGGGCCCTTTGCCTCTTTCGAGAGGGGTAGCGACGATTGAGCGCGAGCGTATCTCATTCCCCATTTCGCCCGTCGACACCACCACCGCGATCCGGGCCACCCGCTCCCCCCAGTCACCCGCCACCTCCCAGTGCGCCGATCTCCTCCGCGGACGCACCGCCGGCGCATGCCCATTCTGGCCAGTCCCAGAGCGACCAGATCCCAGCGCACCCCGCCGTCGACCGGCGACCCTTGTCTCCCCGCCCGCCAGCCGGCCATCCGGCCCACCCCTCACCTCTGGCCGCAGGGCCGCCGACCCAGATTTCTCACGGGCACGCTGGGGGGCACGTTGTCCGGCTCGATTCACCGGCGGGCCGGCAAGGCGCCAGCCCGCCGCCCCACGCGAGCCTAGGACCGCGCGCCCGCGGGAACTCGGCACACCCTCACCTACCTCCGGCCAAGCCGGCAACCGCCTACCACCTGATCGCTGCCTGGAAGCAGTCCGCCAGCGAGTCACCGGGCTCCCGCGTCACTCCTCGCTCCTCTTCCGCTCCGACGACCGACGCTACCGTGAGCTGGCAAGGGTCAAGATCCTCTCTGCCAGCGGGGTCGGCTCCATCGGCTCCTCAAATCTTCGTGCTCCCCTCTTCGGCCGGTTCTGGCATTGGTTCGCCTCCGCAAGGGTCGGCGACTCCACTTCTTCTCCTGGGAGCGTTGGAGGGCTTGCCCTTGATCCCCCTCGCCCAAGCCCTCACCCATTTAACCTTCCAGCAGCTTCACGCGCTCCTTCACCCCAAGATGCTGCAAACCCTTGAGCAGCTTCTCGCCCAGCTTGGCTTGATCGCTCCCCCTCCCTTGCTCCTTCCCTTCCTTCCCAGCCCCCTTTCGATGCTGCCCGATTCAGTCAAGCCGCAGACCCTCCCCCTCAGCCGCTTCGGTAGTGTCCCAACTCAGGCCAACCCGGCCCTTCCTGCGACCCCGCCCGGCCCCGTGCAGGGGAGCCCCGGCGCCCCGAACACCCGAACCCTGATTTCGGCAGCCGCCCAACTGCAAGACCAGGTCGCCCGCGTCGCCATGGCGCCGCTCAGCGCAGAGGCCCTCCGCCAATTGCAAAGCGCACTCAGCGAGGCATCCGCGACGACCCAAACTTTTGCCCGCGCCGCCCAGGAAGCCGCTGCCCCGCAAGAGGCTTGGTCTTCCCTCGCCGCCCAGGGACAGGTCGCGGAAAACCTCCTCGCAGCGCAGGCCCCAGGCGCTCCGCTGCCCTCCGAGGTCTTGTCCGTCCTCCACAATTGGACAGCCCATCTTCAGCAGGCGGCTGCCTCCGCGCGCATTCCGGTTCCTCCGGCGACATTTTCCACCCAGGAGCCGCTCCCTTGGCCGGGTCCGCAGCCTGGATCTTTTCCCTCCTCCTCGTCTCCCGCCGCTCTGTCATCCCCTCCGCTCTCCCTCGCGCAACCGGCGACGTCTCCTGCCCAGCCTCCCATTCCTGGCTCTACCCTGCCTGCGCCAGCGGCGGAACTCCCAAGCAGCCTCGTTCCGGCGGCCGCCGCCTACACGGCCCTCTTTGCCGGACTCGCCCAACCGACGGAAGATGGTCTCCCCCTGCCCACCCCCGCGCAGTTGACTCAACAGGCAATCCGCTTCGCGGCTGACCAGGGGCCCGCCTGGCAACAGGAGCTCGCCACAACCCAGCAGGCTCTGGTCCAAGGGGGACAACGGGTTTTAGCCGACATCGGAAGGCTCTTGCGCCCCGCCACGGGAGCGCCGACGACGCCATCCCTTCCGGAACAAGCGGTTGCGAACCTCCTGCAAATGCCGGAGGCACGGCTGGGCCTGGCCTCGGCGCTCCAAGCCGACGCCTCCCTGATCCAGAGCGGCAGCGGGCAGGCTCTTCTCGCCTTTCTTCTCTCCCAAGGCAACAACCCCGCATGGCGCGATCTCCACGAGCATGTGGCCGACGCACTGACTCGAGCGGCCCTCGCGGGCTTCAGCCAGATCGACTCCGAGAATCCACAGGCCGTCCTCCAGGCCCAAGAGCAGGTTGCCGAGCTCCGCTCCCAGCTTGCCAGACTCTTGGGTGTCTCCGAGGAGGGGCTTGCGGCCGCCTTCCAGGCGTTGGAGGAAGCCATGCCTCAGCCGGATGAAACAACCCTCACCCGGCAAGAGCGGCTTTCCCGCCTGGATCGGGCCCTGGAGCAGATCGAGGGCTTCGGCAGGCAGACCGCCGCCGGAAAGCTGTTGCGCGACCTCCTCCGATCACTCCTCGACCGGATCGACGGGAGCCCGGCCCAGAGCCAAGCACCCATAATCGAAGAGGCGACCTCACGCGGAGCTTCCTTGGAAACTGCCCCCTCCGAGAGCTGGTGGGAGACCGCAACGGAAGCCATTTCGCCGGAATCGCCCTTATCCGTCCGCACCGAAGCGATTTTGGCCAAGAGCTGGATGGTCGTAGTCCCGGGCCTTGTAGTCGCGGCTCTCGTCCCCTACGCCGGGCTTCTCCCCCTGGCCGTCGTCGGCGCCGGGGCGACAGCCTTCCTGGGGAAAACCCTCTACGACTTCTTTACGAGACTTGGGCGAAGAGGCCGCCCGAAAGCCAAGAAGACCAAACGAGGCGGCGAGGCTGAGGAGAACGCCGCCGAGGAATCCGAAGACCGCGACGGATCGCGCACCCCCGTAGGGGACGGGTAATATCAGCGCCCGTCCCTTCCCCATCTCGAAATCCAGCGTCCGCCGATGATCGGGCTTGCGCCGCTTGGATGCGAGGGTTGCCGTCTCGGCTGCCGGACGGAGGGCGCTCTTCCCTCTCGGCCCGATTGGCCACTCGTCCGTCGAGGCCACGCCGTTCTCCTTCGCTCGCGCTCTCTCTGCTGGAGCGCGGGAACCACCCGGATGGGCGGCTCCCGCGACACGCTAGCATCGGTCCAAAGCTGCGCAGCTCTGCTTCTTATCCCCTCTGCGCTGCCGACCTCGAACTCCAGGCCGTGTCATGGACATTGAGCTGTCCCGATGGACTTTGGACCTCGATCCATCCGGTTTTACCATTCACGGAAACCTGGTCCCAATAGCCCCCTTGCGCGTCAGCAACCTGCCGCCCGGTCGCCACGACTTGATCGCCCTGCTTCAAGTGAGCAATCGGCGAGGTCGCGGCGCCCGCGGTTCTCGTCTGCCCATTGGGGTACATTTCGACCAACTTCGTGCCGGGCGGCTGCGACATCAGGTCGAGGCCCTTCTTGTTGGTGATAAGAAGGCCATCCCCTCGTTGAATATCAGGAGCCGGAGTTACCCCTCGCTGGGATGGCCCCCTGGGCGGAGGAGTGGGTGGTGTCTTTTTCGGCGGTGGCGGCGGCGGTGGCGGCGGCGTTGGTTTTCCGCCGCCGAGGTTGCTAACCGTTACGTGGCTCATCTTCTTTATCTCCTTGTGTTGTTCGATTCGCTGGGGAAGTCCCGACACCTAGCCTGCAGTTGTTTAGATGAGAGGGAAACCCTGTGTGTTCGTCGTATCGATAACCCGCTCAGATGGCATAAGGCCACTATTGTTATCTGCCAAGACCCATCCAATTTGATTCGAGTCATTGTGACCTGTAAGCGCGTCCCACCAGTTATTGTACTGGGTGGTATACTGCACCTGGTCCCACACATTTCCATTAACATCCTGGACCTGCTTTCCGGTCGAAGTATACGAAGAACCATAGGGCAGCCGAGCAATCGGTTGCTGCGTGCTATCAATAGCACCCGGCGAGGAATGCACCCCAACTCCCTTGGGATCGACGACCATAAGCAAGTCCCCCTTTTGAGGCGAATAGACTCCATTGCTGTTTGACGTCCCGGGTGGATTTGTCCTCAGGCCGGAACTTTGCGGGGTGGGTTTCGCCTTGTTGGGTGGCGGAGGCGGCGGCGTTGGCTTCCCGCCTCCACCGCCGAGGTTGCTAACCGTTACGTGGCTCATCTTCTCTATCTCCTTGTGTTGTTCGATTCGCCGGAAAGGCCCGACCCCAAGCCCGCACCCGCGAGCAAATGGCCGACACCCGCCGACGAGTTGATGAGTATCTTACCTGTAAAGCTGGCGACGCCAAGCCAAAATGCCTTTCTCTCCCATTCGGTGGCTCACCCGCCCTTTTCCGGAGAAGCCCGCTAGGCATAGGTCACGGTCTGCGGCTTCTCCAGCCCTTGGTAATACTGATAGTTGGCCGATACCACCTGGACATAGTTTTGGGTCTGCGCGTAGGGCGGCACCCCGTGGTATTGCTGCACGGCTCCCGGACCGGCGTTGTAGGCGGCGATCGCCAGCGTCACATTGCCCCCAAAGGCATGGAGCTGGTTCGCCAGGTAGTGGGCGGTGCCGTCGATGTTCTGCTGCGGATCCCATGGATTGACTCCCAGCCCGCTTGCCGTTCCCGGCATCAGCTGCCCCAATCCGATCGCGCCCGCCGAACTTACGGCCTTGGGATTGAATCCTGATTCTTGCTTGATCACCGCCGCCACCAGCGCCGGGTCGATCCCGTACTTCGCCGCTGCCTGGTTGATGTCCTGGGAGTAGGGAACCGAGGAAGGCAGCCCACCCCTCCCCGGGGGAGGGACAAAACTCGTCATCGTGGTCTTTGGCCCTTGTGTGGAACCCGTGCTATTCGCCACGTATTGATCGATCCCGACGGTCGGGGGAGCATTGACTTTGGTGAGCCAATTGCTTGCCATCCAGCCGGTCTTCCCGTGGCCCAGATTCACCTGGTCCCACTGGTAGCCCCCTTGACTTTTTGTCTTCCCGGTCGCCTGCAAGACCGTGCCGTCGGGAGCGGCGCCGATCTTGTTATCGCTCTTTATCCCCGGTGTTGACCGGATATTGAGGCCGATGTGCGCCGTTACCTTGACCGTGTTCCCGTGAACTGCTCCTGTATTGCTCATGTGTTGTTTCTCCAGAAGTCGGTTTACCGCTCTTCGCTTGCCCACCCAAATGGGGCATCTAGGCAGAACGCAAAAGCCTCATTCTTCTGACGCAGTCACTTACCATTCCATCATGCGGAAGAGCGCCTAGCCCCTGATCGGCTGGTATAACCCGAGATTGCTTCCGCTTATGATCTGATTGAACGGTTTGATCAGAGCGGCCAGAAACGGATCATCTTGTCCATTTGCCGAGTTATCCCGATAGCGAATCAAAAAGTTTTGAAGCTCCTTTGGCGTTAGAGTAGTATAGAACTCATTCGAATTCCAACCGGATGGCTGTCCATTGTAGCCGAGATGCTGATTCAAGCTATCGACGGCCGTCTGCAGGGCCTTGGGGTCATAGCTGCCATTTTTCGAAACGCCATTTGTCATGGTAGACCACTCCGTGCCAAATCCAATGAAGTACTTTTGCAAGATCGTCATCAAAGCGCCGTTTGTCGGTATCGAGGACGACTGTGAAAACGTATCGTATATAAGCTGTCCCGCTCGAGTAGCACCAACTGGCCCCTGATTCCAGATTCCTCGAATGGTATTCGAGGTTCCTACAGTTCCCAAATCTTGCATGATGGATCCAAGCGGAAAAAGGGGCGCGACTGCGGTGAGGCCACCCAGCACCGCATCCACCGTCCGTTTATTCGCAGCGGCGTCCGCCTTCGCTTGAGCATTGGCGAGGCCAAAGCCGTTTGCCAACCCGATGGCCATGTTTTGCAGGTATTGTCCTTGATTATCAGTCGTCGAAAGTGAGTGATTCACGATCATCGTATGCAGCATGTCCCTGCGCGCAAAAGCCACGTATTGACCCACGGTATTCATCATCGCTGCGATGTTCTTATGCGTATACAAGTGCGTGTGAGGATCGAGCTTATTCACCCAAGAATTGAATATGGTAGATTCGAACAATCTTGCTAGAGCCAAGCCCCCACCCTCGAGCCCGGTCGTCGGCGTGCCATAGTTATTTTTAGGGTTTGCAAGATAGTAGAGCAACCCATGAGGCCCTCCGCCATAGTTGGCGACAGCTTTCGCCAGCAAGTCTGCTGCCCCAGCAGGTAGGAAATTTCCATCCGTATTAGTCAAAAGGAATTGGTTAAAACTATTATCATTGAGCAAACTCTTCTCTAGTGCTTGGTTCGCTTGCGTACTGTTCAAACCCGACACCTCGCTCAAGAGAGTGAGGGAGCCTAAACGCGCACCCCAGGGAACAGACTTAGACGTGGCGAGCTGGGCCAGCAAGTCATTGCCGAGCCGATGCTGGCCCAATGTCATATCACCGATCGCCATGGCGAGGTTATTCGCACTTGTCCCACCAGAAGCAGCGGAAGCCACAAGGGACTTGAGATAGGAAGGTGGCAAGAGTGGAAAGGCCGCGCTGAGCTGCTGGCCAAGCAGTTGCAAGCCATTTGTTTTGTCTTCAAAGAGAAGGTTGATGTTCAGCGCTCCAGCTCCCTGAAGGTAGCCGGCGGCATAGGATGCATTGAATTTTGCCTGAGGGGGAGCTTGCCCCTGTCCAGCTTGTAGGCCATTTTGATAGTCCTTCGAACTAAACTGGGCGACGATACCTAGCTCCTGCTTCTGCTGAGGGGTGAGGACGACTGTGGTATCCGCGTTAACGATGCGAAGCGCCGCCCGGGCATAGGTTCGCATGTCGAGATAGTTGGAAAGAGTCCCGGTAGGCTGTCCCAAGGCCTTCGGGAGCAGGGCGTTGACAAAGTCGTGATGCAGGGAGGTAACTTGTGTGCTGGTGCCAGTCACGTTGGGGATCACGAGTGACAGGTTCTTCGCGTCGGTTGGGTTGGCCGCACCCTGCTGGATCAGTTGATAGGCCAGCCCTGTTTTGGTGGTGGAATCCCCCAGCACGCCGGGGACCGATAGAGCCGTGCTTAGCGTGTTGTCCACGTTAAATCGCTGAGGTGACGTCTGTGTCGTGGTCTGCCAGCCCGGGAGGTTCGCGGCGTGAAGGAAGAGCGTAGCGGCCTTCTGAGGTCCGAGGTCCCCGAGCAGAGCCTGGATGTTCTTGGTACCCGTCCCCTGGTTCTGCTCGTACTTGTAGAGAGTGCGCGCAAAGTCCTGGGCTTGGAGATTCGGATCGAAAACAGGTTTACCCTGGCCGCGCGAGTAGGGAGAGTAGTTTCCCTGGTCAAGAAGAAACGTTGCCGCCTGCTTCGGGGTGAGCTGATTCGCAGCGGAACCGGTTGGAGTGGGCGTCGTACCGCCTGGCTGGTTGCTGGGGGATATACCGCCTGGCTGGTTGCTGGGGGGTGTACCGCCTGGGGTCGTGTCTATCGTCGCATACACGGAACCTCCTGCCGACTGAACCTCCATCCATCCGGCTGTGCCGTCATTGGTCTGAATGAAGTCCCACCAATTGCCTTGCTTGTCCTGTACCTGGTTTGGTGACGGATGGGGTCCGGCAATCGCGGCCGACGTGACGACGGTTCCGCCGTCGACGCCATCCACGCGCGGGTTGTTCGTCCCGGGCCCGTAACGGATGTTGAGCCCATTCGGATTGGTGACCGTCATCTTCTGACCCGGCTTCGGCGTCGGCGGTGGCGGAGGGGGTGGCAGCTTCTTGGCGGTTGTCTGCGTCTGCGGAGTGGTGGGTTTGGTGGGTGCTGCGGCGCTCATGTTCCATTTCCTCGTTTAGTTTTTTCTCGGCCCTCGCTCCTCGGCTCGTCCGGAAGCTCTCCTTGTCTTTTAAGCTTGTCCGGTCTCTTGCGGGGGTGGGGCTTGAAATTTCGCTAGTTTCTTTTCCGACTCTCCCTTAAAGCGGAATCCATCCCGACGGCGCTCCCGCGCCGAGCTGGGTTTCCGACATGTAGCGAGCCCCGCTCATTCCGCCCCAGCCCGTGGTGGTATAGAAGATCGGGTTGGTCTTGTTGGATCCCGCGTAATTCCCCGTGAAGATCGCCACATGGCCCCACTGCGAGTCGCCCGGCCAAAAGACCGCCGCCCCCGTTGGCATGTTCCCAAAGTCGGTTCGGATTTGCCCCCGAGACTGGAGAGAGGCAAAGGCGTCCTTGGCGGACCAGGTCGGACTCCCGTTCGGGAACTGCGTCAGCCCGGGCGTCGCCTGGCCGGTCGCCTGCTTCTGGGTTTGAATCACGAAACCGAGGCACTGCTCGTCCCAGTTCTTCTGCTTGGCCACCTGAATGGCGGTATTCAGGATGTTGGGATTGCTCCGGGGACTTTTGCCGCCCAAGGATACCGTCTTGGGAGGCAGGATGGTGGTGAGCGGGCTCTTGTGCGGGCTCGCCGGCGAGTAGCTCCCTGGGCTATTGGTCATAAAGCGGTCCAGCCCGGCAGTGGGAGGAGCCTTGACTTGCGCAAGCCAATTGTTCGCCACCCAGCCGGTCTTCCCGTGGCCCAGATTCACCTGGTCCCACTGGTAGCCCCCTTGACTTTTTGTCTTCCCGGTCGCCTGCAAGACCGTGCCGTCGGGAGCGGCGCCGATCTTGTTATCGCTCTTTATC
>JAQTUK010000065.1 GCA_028710285.1 Methylacidiphilaceae bacterium
AGCCTCTTCTCCCAGAAGATCCATGCCCAAGGCTAATGAACGGGACGGAAAGAGGAAAGCCCATCCTGTCGCAAAGCGGCTTCTTTCCCCTTGCGAGAGAACCCTCGCCATGTCAAAAGGGCTTTTTATCTGCAGACTCGTGAAGGGCCGTGAACCTCAAGCCAAACGAGGAAGCCGCACCGGCCCTCCATGCGGGGGCCACTCGCGGAGTGGGGCCTCTGCCGAAACGTGAACGATCATCCATGGCCCTCTCCGGCGACCTAGACGAGCTCCCCTTTCCGGAAATTCTCCGGCTGCTGCGCGATCGAAGAGGGGAATTGCAGATTGCGGACAAAGTCACGGGGGAGCGCTACTCGTTCCGCCTGTCCGAGGGAAAGCTGGTTTCCGCTTCCGAAGCGGACCGGCTGATCCCCGACGCGCTTGCATTGCATTCGGCGATCCAACGACTTGCGATCAAGGAGCGGGCCTCCTTCGTCTTTCAGGAAAGCAGCGGCAGCGCCGACGAACGGCTCGGCCCGCTTTCGCTTCCCATCGACCAGATCCTGCTGTCCTCCCTGGCCGCCATCCGCTCTCCGGAGCGCTTCGCCGCCCATCTCCCGCATCCCCATACCCGCTTCCGCGCGGCGGCGTCGGCTACCCCGTGGTTGACGGAAGACCTGCTCACCTTCTGGGTCAGTGCCGAGCGATTCCTTCGCTCCGGGATCTCCGCAAGCGAGATCACCGCTACTCTCGGCATCCCGCTTCCTCACGTCCTGCTCGAGCTCTTCAAGCTTCGCGTCCTGGGCGTGATCGTTCCGCTGAAGGCGCCTCCGTCGGCTCTCCCGTCCGCGCCTCCGGTCCACGCTCTCCCCGTCCCGGAGCCTCTGCCCGCTCCATCCGCTCCGTCTGCCCCGGCCCCACCGGCTGCTCCGATGCCTCAGCCGGTCGTGGTTCCCGAGGCCGCCCTGCCACCCACACGCCCTCCGTCCTCTCCCGTGCGTTCTCCCACCGAACCCGCGACTCCGTCCCGGAAGACAGCCGCACCCCGCCGCGGCGTCTTGGCGCGAATCGCCGCCGGACTCCGCGGAGTCCTCGAAAAAATGTATGAATGAAACTGCGATCAAAATCCTCGTAGCCGGACCGTCGGGTGCCGGCAAGACCACCCTCATCCAGACTCTGAGTCAGTCTCCGGTGGTGAACACCGACGTCCCCTGCTCGACGGCCAGCCGGTCGACCACCGTCGCCATGGATTTCGGTCAACTGCAGCTCGACCAGTACGCCATTCACCTCTTCGGCGCTCCGGGTCAGGAGCGCTTCGATTTTACCTGGGAGGTCCTTTTGGACGGTTCGCTTGGCGTGCTCCTTCTCGTCTCCGGGAAGGATGCCACCCACTTTCCGCAGGCCCGCCGCATGTACGACTATCTCCTCTCCCGGAACCCCGTCCCTCTCGTGCTGGGGGTCACGCACCAGGATCATCCGAACTGCTGGGATTGCAAGGAGGTGGCTTCTTACCTCGATTTGGACCCGGCAGCGGCCTTGCCCATCAATGCCACCAACCTCGAAAGTGCCACCGAGCTCTTGGTGCGCCTCTTCGACTGCGTCGAGCGCGCCTAGCCCGCCAATAGACGCCCGTCCCACTTTTCACTTGTCAAAAAAGCCTCCCTCCATTCCAATCAACCCCCACGGGAAAGGCGCCGGGGTCCCACGCCACCCGGGCATCAGAAAGAGAGAATCGAAGAAGAGGAGGACGAGATGGCTGTTGCAGAGGAATTGAATAGCGTTTTGGGCCGGCTTCGCGCCGCCGTTCCCGAGTTGAGCGCCGCTCTGGTCGCTACGACCGATGGGCTTCCGATCGCTCACTCGCTGAACGCCGGAGACGCGAATCGCCTGGCCGCCATGGCGGCGACCGCCCTGGGGTTGGGGCGGCGCATTTGCGAGACCTACGGAGGCGGGGAATTCCGGGAAACGAGCGTTTCCGGAAGCGAGGGTCAAATGTATATCTACTCGGCCGGCTCGAAAGCCGTTCTCGGGGTGGTGGCGCGCCTCGGAGCTAATGTGGGGCTGATCCACCTGGAAGCGCGGGACGCAGCCAGCCAGGTCAGCCAGATCCTCGAGCGGCGATAGGTCGGGTCGGGCCGGAGAGTGGCAGATGGCGGCCCATCTCGCTGCAGTCACCGAAGCGGTTTTTTCGCAACTCCCTCCGTCCGTCCGGTTTTCGAGCGAGGACGAAGCGTTCCTTGCCGGTCATGCGCCGGAGTTGGCTCGCCTCGAAGACCATCTGGTGCAAGGATTCTACGATATCCTCTTTGCCCACGCCGCAACCGCGCGCGTCCTTAGTTCCGGCGAGCGGGCGGAGCGGGAGATGGCGCTGCGGCGCTGGTGGCGGCGGACGCTCCAGGGGCCATTCGACACGCACTACTGGGAATGGCAGGCGGCAGTGGGCTTGATTCATGTTCGCGTGGGAGTGAGCAACCCGATGATGATCGGCATGTGGGGGTGGACCTTGAATGCCCTCCAAGAAGCCCTTGCCGGGAAGCTGAGCCTGCCGCCTCAGGAGGCGGGCCGCCTTATGGAAGTCTTTCATCGGCTGGCGGCCACCGTGCAGGCCCTGACGGCCGAGAGCTACCTCCAGAATTACCTGGCCGTTCTCGCCAATTCGACCGGGATCACTGCGGAGCTCATCCACCGCCTGGTTGCCGTCGAGCTGGCCGCGCTGGATCCTTCCGCCCATGGGCAGAAAGCCCCAACCGCCTCCGGCGTTTAGGGCGGGCGAGTGCCCTTAAATTGTCTTTGCATTCGCGGTTCGTCTTCGCTACAAGACCAAACCTTGATGTTGTTTCTAGAATCGGGGCCCACGCACACATCGGGAGCGTCGTCGCCTTTCGCCAGGAGTCGCGGAAGGAAGCGTTCCCTGGTTGCGAAGAGCGCTTGGCACTTCTCGGGAGACTGACGGATGTCCTCCTCACTCGCGGAAATCACCGAATCCATCTTGGCGCAGCTGCCGCCCTGCACTCGTTTTTCGAATGAGGACGAAGCTCTCCTTTTGCGTCTGGCACCCGCCTTGGCTCCTCTGGAGGATCTTCTGGCAAAGGGATTCTATGACGCTCTCTTCGCCCATCCCGAAACCGCCTCCGTCTTCGGTTCGGGCGAGCGGGCGGAGCGGGAGATGGCGCTCCGGCGCTGGTGGCGGCGGACGCTCCAGGGGCCCTTCGATGCCCGCTACTGGGAATACCAGGCCGCAGTCGGCTTGATCCACATTCGGCGCGGGGTCACCAACCCGATGATGCTGGCGATGTGGGGCTGGATCCTGAATGCCCTGCAGGAAGCTCTCATCGAGCGGGTCAAGCTCGCTCCGCAGGAGGTCGCCCGCGCGATGGAAGCCCTTTATCGGCTGGCCGCGACCGTGCAGGCCTTGACGGCCGAAAGCTATCTCCGTCATTATCTGCTCGCTCTCTCTCACTCCACGGGGGTCTCTACCGACCTGATCCATCGGCTAGTTTCCGTCGAGGTCGCCGCACTCGATCCTTCCGCCCAGGGGTAGCAAGGCCCAGGCTCCGTCGGATGTTCTCTTTCCTGTTTTTGCCTCATTTTTTCTTTGCATCGAGCGCTCTCCTCCCCTAAAGGAGGAAGCTCAATGTTTTTCCTTGCGACCGCCGAATCTTCTGGCCAGGCCCCCCTCGTTCATCCGGCGGCCCCCACCCTTTTCCATCTGGGCCCGCTCCCGATCACCGCGTCCATGGTCCATAGCTGGGTGATTCTTTTGCTCCTCTTTCTCGTGATCCGCCTGGGAACCGCCCGTCTGCAGATGGTGCCGTCGGGCCTGCAGAACGCGATCGAGGCTGCCGTCGAAGGCCTGGAGCGCCTCACGCGAGGCCTGCTGGAACCCAAGGTCGCCGACTGGTGCTTTCCCCTCGTCGCGACTTACTTCATCTTCATCGCCGTCTCCAATTTGACCGGGCTCGTTCCCGGCGTGGGGACGATCGGCTTTGGAGAAGCGAAGCCGGGCTCCCCACTGCCGTACTCCGTCGAGCACCCACACATCTCCCTTCTGCGGCCTCCCACCTCCGATGCCAACATGACAAGTGCCATGGCCGTGATCTACTTCTTCGTGAGTCTCTACTGGGCTCTGAAGTACCACCACGGCCCTTGGGGGCTTCTCGTGCATATCTTTGGGGTGAAAGGTGGCATGAAGGGCTGGATTCTCATCCCGCTCGCCGTGCTTTTCTTTGCTGTCGGCCTGATGGAAGCCCTCTCCATCGTCATCCGGTCGATCGCACTGGCCATGCGGCTCTATGGGAACGTATACGGCGGAGAGTCGGTGCTTGTGCTCATGACCGGCATGCTCGGCGGGATCGCGGCCGTTCCGTTTTACTTCTTCGAATTCGCCGTGGCACTGATTCAAGCCCTGATCTTCACCCTTCTTGCGATCGTCTTCACGGGGACTCTTTGCTCCCACGAGGAGTCCCACAAGTGAGATCCTTTCAGGTCGCGGCATCGGCCCGAAACAAGAACCAGAGAAAACCATCTGCCATAATCATCTAGGAGAGTGACGCGTATGATGTTCCTTGCGGAAATGAGTGGAAATATCGCAGTAGGTCTTGCGGCCACGGGTGGCGCGATCGGGGTCGGCTTGGCCGCCTTGGGAGCAGCCGGTGCGATCGGCCGGAATCCCGGCTCGTTCGGCCTTGTCTTTACGACTGCGCTCCTGGGCATGGCCTTGTCCGAAGGCCTCGCCATTCTGGTCTTCTTCGTGGTCGGAAGGTAATTTCCCATGGGCGACGCACTCGTTCAGCTCGGAATCGACTGGCCCAGGTTCATTGCCCAGACGATCAACTTTGCCATCGTTCTCTGGGTCTTGAACCGGTACGCCTATCGGCCGGTCCTGCGGCTGCTCGAAGAGCGCCGCACGCGCATTGCCGAGAGCCTGCAAAACGCGGAACGCATCCAGAAGGAGCTCGCGGCGGCCGAAGAAGCGCGACGCGAGATCCTGCAAAAAGCGAATGCGCAGGCTTCCCAGCTCGTCGCCGAGGCCGAACAGACCGCTCGACAGCAGCGGGAGAGGCTGCTCAAGGAAGCGGCGGAAGAATCCGAGCGCGTCTTGGCCAAGGCTCGGGCCCGGGCCGAGCAGGAGCAGCAGGAGAGCCGGGCAGTCGTTCGTCGTGAGGTCGGAGAACTGGTGCTCGCTCTCACCGCGAAGGTTTCCGGGAAAGTGCTTTCCGCCGAAGACCAGGAACGCCTCCGCGCAGAGACCGTGGCGCAGCTTCCCCCTTCGAATCGCAGCGACACACTTCCTCCCTCGGATTCCCAGAGGAACTAAGGCGGCTCCCGACGTGAAGATCTCCCGGCAAGCGCGACGCAAAGCAAAAGCCCTCTTCCGGCTCTGCCTCGATGGCGAGTCGCTGGATCCGGGGAGGGTGCGTCAAGTGGCGACAGCGCTTCTCGACCAGAAGCCGCGTGGCTATCTGCCTATCCTGCAGCGACTTCGGCAGTTGATCGCCTACCGGGTTGCCGAAAACACCCTCTCCATCGAGAGCGCAGCCCCTCTGCCCGACCAGGGCCGTTCCCTTTTCGCCCAGCTGGAAGCTCGATACGGCGTCGCGCTCGAAAGGCGCTACGCGGTGCGTCCGCAACTGATCGGGGGCATGCGCATCCAGAAAGGAAGCACGGTCTGGGACGGTTCCATCTTCCAGAGGTTGCAAACATTGGAATCTTCATTAACCTAAGAACCATTTCCTTTTCATCACCCAATCCTCCCCACTTCACAACGATGAGCACCTTACTCCAAGAGATCGAAAATCGCATCGCCGACCTGCGGCGGGAAGTTGCCAAAACCGATGTCGGCACCGTCCGGGAAACCGGCGACGGAGTCGTCAAAATCGAAGGCCTCGGCAACGTAGGCATGAATGAAATTCTCGAATTCCCCGACCGGCGGGACGCTTTTGGCCAGCCGATCCGCGCCCTGGCCCTCAACCTCGAGGAGACGGAGGTCGGCGGGGTCATTCTCGGGGAATTCACGGAGATTCGCGAGGGAGACTCGGTGCGCTCGACGGGGAAGCTGCTTCAGGTTCCTGTGGGAAAGGGACTCCTGGGGCGCGTGCTCAGCCCCTTGGGCCAACCCCTGGATGGAAAGGGACCCATCGAGTCGGCGGTCTTCTATCCCGTGGAGCGGATTGCGCCCGGAATCATCCGGCGCCGCTCCGTCAGTCAGCCTGTCCAAACCGGGATTGCCGCGATCGACAGCATGATCCCCATCGGCCGCGGGCAGCGCGAGCTGATCATCGGCGATCGCGCCACCGGCAAGACCACGATCGCGGTGGACACAATCCTGAATCAAGCCCGGATCAATCGAGCCAATGAGGGAAATCCTGACTACCGGCCGCTCTACTCGATCTATGTCGCCGTCGGCCAGAAGAACGCCAACGTGGCGCGCGTGCTCGATGTCCTCGACTCCCATGACGCGCTTGCGTATACCATCGTCGTCTCCGCGTCCGCTTCGGACCCAGTGACGCTTCAATATCTTGCGCCCTTCGCGGGCGCGGCCATGGGCGAATGGTTCATGGAGAACGGCATGGATGCCCTCGTCGTCTTTGACGATCTCTCGAAGCACGCGGCCGCCTATCGCCAGCTTTCCCTGGTCCTGAAACGGCCTTCCGGGCGCGAAGCCTATCCGGGAGATGTCTTCTATCTCCATTCCCGCCTCTTGGAGCGAGCGGCGCGCACGAACGAGCGGTACGGCAACGGAAGTTTGACGGCCCTGCCGATCATCGAGACTCAGGCCGGTGATGTGTCCGCTTATATCCCGACGAATGTCATCTCGATCACCGACGGCCAGATTTATCTCGAGACGGATCTCTTCTATCAAGGCATTCGGCCGGCGATCAGCGTGGGTCTCTCCGTCTCGCGGGTGGGATCCGCGGCACAGCTGAAAGCGATCAAGCAGGTAGCCGGCAAAGTGAAGCTCGAACTCGCCCAGTTTCGCGAGCTCGCGGCCTTTGCTCAATTTGCCTCGGACCTGGATCCCGCGACCAAGGCCAAGCTCGACCGAGGCGCGCGGATCGTGGAGATCTTCAAGCAACCCCAGTATAACCCCGTCCCGATCGAGATCCAGGTGGCTACCCTCTGGGGCGTGCAGAACAACTTCTTCGATGCCGTGCCGGTGCCGAAGCTGAAGGACTTTCAGGAGAAGCTCGTCCAGTTTCTCCAAAGCCGCTATCCGGCGGTGCTCGAGGAGATTCGTCAAAAAGGCGCCATCGATGATGGACTCACGAAGTCGCTCAAAGGGGCTTACGAAAACTTCTCGCAAACTTATACCGCGTAGGCGCTCGACCCGCTTTCCACTGCCCCCCCATGGCCAGCACCCGCGAAATTCGACGAAGAATCCGGTCGGTCAAGAACACTGCCCAGATCACGAAGGCGATGCAGATGGTCGCCGCCTCCAAGATGCGACGAGCCCAGCTTCGCGCGCTCGAAGGCAGAGCCTATCATAAGCTGCTCGAGGAGATCGCGCAGAGCCTCGTTCCGCAGGCGGGCCAGCTCCGGCATCCTCTGCTCAACCCGCGCCCGGTCCGGCGGCGAGCCGTGCTCGTCATCGCGACCGATAAGGGACTCTGCGGTTCACTGAATACCAACCTCTTCCGCGAGCTTTTCCGCCGGCATGGCCCGGACCGGATTTATGTCAGCGTCGGCCGCAAGGCGAGGAGCTTTCTCGCCAGCCTGCCGAGCCCGACGGGGGCGACCCTTCTGGCCGCCGACTTCGAGTTGCGCGACAACCTCACGTTCCGGGAGAGCAAGCGGATCAGCCGCTTTCTCCTGGACAAATTTTCGAGCGGGGAGATCGACGCAATCGACATCGCGCATTCCCACTTCGTCAACGCCCTGGTGCAGACGACCGAGATTCGCCCGCTGGTCCCACTCGCGCCAGAAAGCCTGTCCCAGGGCCAGCCGGCAGCAGCGGCGTCGGCGGTGCCGGACAATTTCGAGCCTTCTCCCGAGGAACTGCTCGATGCGCTTTTGCCCTTTTTCGTCGACTGGAACATCTATCAGGCGATTCTGGATGGCCTTGCCTCGGAGCATAGCGCTCGCATGATCGCGATGAAGAATGCCACCGAAAACGCGAAGCAGTTGGTCGGCGATCTGACGCTCGAGTACAACAAGGCGCGCCAAGAGGGAATCACGCGCGAGATCCTGGAAATCGCCACGGCGCAGATCGCGCTCGAGTGAAGCCCCGCGCGGAGAGGAGAAATCGTTCATGAGTACAGGTAAAATTGTCCAAGTCATCGGTCCGGTCGTGGACCTCGAATTCCCGGAAGGAAAGGCTCCCGCGATTTACAACGCTCTGGTGGTCCATTTCACACGGGAGGATGCTCCCATTGAGCTCACGCTCGAAACGCAGCAGCATCTAGGCGAAGGATGGGTTCGGGCCGTGGCCATGTCGAGCACCGATGGGCTCCGCCGCGGCATGGAGGCGGAAGACACGGGGCAGCCCATCTCCGTGCCGGTCGGGCCCGCCATCCTCGGGCGGATGTTCAACGTGCTGGGAGAACCGGTCGATGAGCGCGGTCCCGTTGCCGCGACGAAGCGCTACCCGATTCACCGGCGAGCGCCCGATCTGGCGGCTCAGAGCACCAAGGCTGCGATTCTCGAGACGGGGATCAAGGTGATCGACTTGATCTGTCCCTTCCTTCGGGGAGGGAAGGCGGGCGCCTTCGGGGGCGCGGGCGTCGGCAAGACCGTCGTGATCATGGAGTTAATCAACAACATCGCCAAGGCGCACGGGGGCTTTTCGGTCTTTGCCGGCGTGGGCGAAAGAACTCGTGAGGGAAACGACCTCTACAACGAGATGGCGGAGGCCAAGGTCATCAACCTGGATAACCTTTCCGAATCCAAGGTTGCCTTGGTTTACGGTCAGATGAACGAGCCGCCGGGGGCGCGTCTGCGGGTTGGTCTCTCCGCTCTCTCGATGGCGGAGTATTTCCGGGACGAGATGAATCAAGACGTCCTTCTTTTCATCGACAACATCTTCCGATTCTCCCAAGCCGGCTCCGAGGTGTCCGCTCTCCTGGGCCGGACGCCGAGCGCCGTCGGTTACCAGCCGACTCTGGCCTCGGAAATGGGGGCGCTGCAGGAACGTATCACTTCGACCCGAAGCGGCTCGATCACCTCGTTTCAGGCGGTCTATGTCCCCGCCGACGACCTGACCGACCCTGCGCCGGCGAATACGTTTGCTCACCTCGATTCGACGATCGTCCTGGAGCGCGCGATCGCCGAGCAGGGGATCTATCCTGCGGTCGATCCGCTTGCTTCCACCTCGAAAGCACTGACCGCGGACAGCGTAGGAGAGGAGCACTACAGCGTGGCTCGAGGGGTGCAGCGTGTCCTTCAACGTTACAAGGACTTGCAGGACATCATCGCGATCCTCGGCATGGACGAGCTCTCTCCCGAGGACAAGCAGACGGTCTTCCGCGCCCGGAAGATACAACGCTTCCTGAGCCAACCCTTCCATGTGGCCGAAATCTTCACGGGGACCAAGGGGGAATATGTTCCGGTCGCCGAAACCATCCGGGGATTTCGCGAAATCCTCGATGGAAAGCATGACGAGGTGCCCGAAGGGAATTTCTACATGAAGGGAACGATAGACCAGGTCGTGGCGAGCGGCAAATGAGTCAGCTTCAGGTCCATATCGTCACTCCGGAAGGGGTGCGCTTCGCGCAAGATGCAGACATGGTGACTCTTCCCGGAGAGGAAGGGGAAATGGGCGTCTTTCCAAACCACGAGCCGTTGATCACGCGCATCGTGCCGGGAGAGCTCGTGGTTCAAACGGGGGAAGAGCGGAAGGTCCTCGCGGTCGGCGAAGGATTCGCCAGGATTTCCGCGGAGCGCGTCGTGCTTCTGTCCGACATGGCCCTGTACGAAGAGGAGATCGAAGAGGCCAAAGTGGCGGAAGCGGTCGAACGGGCGCAGCAGGCGTTGCGCCAAAAGGAGCTCGGCGAAGAGGAGCAGGCGGCCACCGCGGCTCTTCTGGCCCGGTCTCTCGCTCAACTCAAGGTGAAACGCCGGCACCGCGCGGCTTAACTTCTTGTGTCCTCCCCTCTCGCTCTTGCGGATGCTCAGGTTATCGGCACCGAGCTGGCGATCCGATGGAGTGATGGCGCAGAGAGCTTCCTGCCTCTGGAGCCTCTCCGGCGCAACTGTCCCTGCGCCCTTTGCCAGGGGGAAAGCACCGCGACGGCGACCTATTCTCCCAGGCAGAAGGACTATTCTCCGGCAAGCTTCGTCGTGCGTTCCCTGCAGCCGGTCGGGGGCTATGCGCTCCAGATCGTCTGGGCGGACGGACACGCGACGGGCATTTATCCCTACTCCTATCTCCTCTCGCTTGCCGGAGAGCCGCCTCCCTTGGGATGAAGCTTTCCCCTCGGCCTCTTCTCGATCCGGGGCGTTCCCTTGCGTCATTTCCCGACTCCCCCTATGCTTCTCTCTAAAATCCGTGCACTCGGCTGCTCCTTCCTCTCCCGTTCTCCAAGCGATTCGCTCCGCCGTAGCAGAGCTTCCCGTCCGGATTCTGGCAGCGGTTTCCGGGGGGCTCGACTCCTGCGTACTCCTTGATGCGTTGGTGATGGCCGGGAAGAGGCCGATCGTTCTTCACCTGGACCATGGGTGGCGCCTAGAGAGTGGAGAGGACGCGGTCTTCGTCAGGAGGCTGGCTGCTTCCTACGGGCTGGCTTTCCTGGAAGAAAAGGTTCCCTCGGATGGCCCACGTTCGGAAGCGATGGCGAGGAAACAGCGGTACGACTTTTTCACTCGCGCTGCCGACTCGGTGGCATGCGGCGATCTCGCCTTGGCCCATCACGGAGGCGATCAAGTGGAAACGCTTCTCTTGCAACTGCTGCGCGGCGCGGGTTCCCATGCCCGCGGCATGCGGGAAACCGAAGTTCACCGCGGCATGCGCCTTCACCGACCTTTCCTCTGGCTCGAGCGAAGCGTCCTGCGGGAGTTCGCAAAAGTTCGCGGTCTTTCGTGGCGCGAGGATCGCTCGAACCAGGATCGCCGCTACCTCCGAAATCGAGTTCGCCACGAGCTTCTCCCCTATCTGGAAGAGCGATTCTCTCCCCACGTTCGTCGCGCCCTGCTGCGCTTCTGCCAAGTGCGGATGTCCGAAGCGGAGTGGATGACCGAGCTCGTCCGTGAAAGGGCCGAGAGAAGCAGGCTATCGATCGCGGATCTTCGGGGCTCTCCCCTAGGCCAGCAGCGGCGGCTGATCCATCTCTGGCTGCGTCGGCAAGGGGTCCCCGACCTTTCCCTGGCGGACGTCGAGTCGGTCCGGCGGCTCGCCCACGGACCGCGGAGGAGAAGGCAGTTAGCCCTCGGCGGCGGGTGGAATGCGGTTCAGGAGGGCGGGGAAGTTTATCTCAAACATCAACCAGTGCCGTGCGTCTCAATCAATACTTAGCCCGCTGCGGCCTCGGATCCCGACGGGGAGTAGAAGAGCTCATCCTCGCCGGCAGGGTGACCGTCAATGGTTTTGTCCAAAATGCTCTCGCTCTTCAAGTCGGGGAAGGGGATGCGGTTGCTCTCGACGGTCGTCCCGTATGTCCGGCGTCCATCCTTACCGTTCTTCTCCACAAGCCGAGGGGATTCCTCTGCACTTCGTCCGATCCCCGGGGGCGCCAAACCGTTTATGATCTTCTTCCGCCGCGCTGGAACAATCTCCGCTACATCGGCCGCCTCGACCGAGACAGCGAAGGGCTCCTGCTTTTTACGAGCGATGGTCTCCTGATCCAACGGCTGGCCCACCCACGACACAAGGTCCCGAAGGTCTACGAGGTGGAATGCGATCAGCCCCTGGACGCTGCCCGCGTCGCCACCCTTCTGCGCGGATGCCGCATCCAAGGGCGCAGGGCCTCCCTTGACTCCTTCCATCTCCTTGGCTCCCGGCGCCTTCGCGTTGTGCTCCATCAAGGGATGAAGCGTCAAATCCGGTTGATGTTCGAGGGCATCGGTTATAAGGTCGTTCGCCTGGTCCGAGTGGCCTTTGGACCGCTCGCTCTTGGCTCGCTGGCCGCCGGACAATACCGGCTCCTTTCCCGATCCGAGACCGAAGCGCTGCTCCGCGCAACGGCTCCGGCTCCATCGGCCGCCCTCGGGCGGCCTCGCGCCCGTTCCTTATGAATCCCTCCACTTCTCCCTGGGGAGGGCGTTTCCAAGAGACGCCCGACATCCTGCTTCGACGATTTTCGGAATCGGTCAGCTTCGATCGGCGCCTCTACCGACAGGACATTCTCGGGAGCATTGCGCACGCGACCATGTTGCACGAAGCAGGCCTGCTCCGCGCCGAAGAGCGCGAAGAGATCGTGCGCGGGCTGGAGGCGATCCAGGAAGAGATTGCCCAGGGCGTTTTTCCTTGGTCGACCGATTGGGAAGATCTCCACATGAATATCGAGCGCGCGCTGATCGCCCGCACCCCGGCCGGAGCAAAGCTGCACACGGGCCGTAGCCGAAACGATCAGCTCGCCACGGCGCTTCGGCTTTGGCTGAAGGAAGAGATCGATTCCGACAGGGAAGCCATTCGGGCCGTCCAGCTCGCCCTGGTGGATTGGGCGGAGCGCGACCTCGATGTCCTTCTTCCGGGCTACA
>JAQTUK010000200.1 GCA_028710285.1 Methylacidiphilaceae bacterium
CCGCCGGAGCCCTCCCACGTGGAGGCGAAGGTGCTGGACGCGACCTACGATGTGCCGAGCCGCACGCTCGCCTTCCGGGTCCAGGTCCACAACACCGGGGATCGTCCCTTGGTGCTCAAGGAGTTCACGACGGCCAACGTCCGGTTCTTCAATGAGCAGGTTCCGGGCAACGTCTGGAATCCGGACTTCCCCGAGGTCTACGGAGGGACGATGAAGATCACTCCGTCCGAGCCGGTTGCGCCCGGAGAGACCAAGGTGCTCGAGGTCGTGATGGCGAGTGCCGAGTGGGAGAACCAGCGGCTGACGATGTACCACGAGACGACGAACCGCTTTGGCGGGCTGCTCTTCTTCAGCGACCCGTCCGGGGCGCGGAGCATCATCGCGGTCGCCGATCAGTTGGTCATTCCGAAGTTCGGCGTGACGCAGATGTAGTTTGCTTCGACTCTCCCCGGAGAGCCGAACCCGGTGCGCCCTTCTTCTCCCCTCGGGGGAGGGAAGGGCGCACCTCTTTAGACCTTCGCGATTGCCTGGCGCGGATCCCGAATCCCGCTCCCTCCGGCGCATTCCTGGCGAAGCGCAAGAACCGTCCGCTCTCTTCCTCCAGAACCCGGAGGCGTCTCGGGGTAAACCCTGCCACGCGCAGGCCCCAATTGCCTGAGAGAAACCGCCGGAGAAGCCCCCGGGAACGCCTCCGGGCGGCGATTCGACCGAGCAGGACGCATAAGCGGTTGGAGTGCAAAGACTGCATAGCTGCTCTCCGCAACCGGAATCTCGGCTTCGCGTGCCGGCGGCAATCGGAGCATGAGGGCGATCTTTCTTGGAGATCGCCCGTCGTGAAGCGGATCGGCAGGTCGGGCTTTCCCTTGCCGGCCCTCCTCCTCCCTATGGGCATGGACCGGGACAGAGCACCGAGCACGGTCGTGGGACTCGGTCCGATTGTTCGCCCCCAGTGCCTCCGTTACGGTTGCTGCGGGAAGACCGATTGGCGAAAGCCGGGCGGTTATCCGCCGGCATCCCGGGAGGATGACGGCTCCGTCCCGGGTGGTGCACCCGGGGCAAGGAAAAGCAGGGTGGAAGAAATGGAGAGATAGAAAATATGGCACAAACACAAACGACGGCGACCGCCGTTGCGATCCCCGCACGCTCCGCGTTTTCGTGGAATCGAGCGCTGATCGCGATCGGGGCCTTGGCCGTCTTTTACGTGATGGATCAGGTGTATATTAAGCTCTTTGCCGTGACCAAGGGGCTCGATTACACCTCGGCGGACTTTGAGTCCTACTGGATGAGCATGCTCCTTGCCGAGCTTGCCTTGGAGGCAATCACCTGTGGCGTTCTGTGGAGCTGGATCTGGTTGACCCGGGACCGGATGCTCGAACGGTTGGCGCCGGCAGAGGAGCTCAAGCGGTATTGGCACCTGACCCTCATGGTCGTGGTTTATGGCTTCAGCGTCTATGTCGGGGCGAGTTACTTCACTGAGCAGGACGGGACCTATCACCAGACGGTGATCCGGGACACCGATTTTACGCCGAGCCACATCATGGAGTTTTACCAGAGCTATCCGATCTATATCGCGTGGGGAGTGGCAGCACTCATCTATGCGATGACTCGGCTGCCCCAGTTCGCGCGAGCGTTCTCCATGCCGTTCACGATTGCCGTCGCCAGCCCGCTGATGATCTTCCCGAATGTCGGACTCAACGAGTTCGGACATACCCGCTGGTTCATGGAGGAGGTCTTCGTGGCTCCTCTCCATTGGGGTTTTGTCACGTTCGGCTGGGGAGTTCTCTGTGCGCTGGGAGTCTGGTTGCAAGTCTGCCCACGGGTCATGGCGCTGATCAACCATGTCTACTACGGCAAGCCGATCCAGAGTCCGGCCGAGGTGATGAAGGATCCGCAGAGCTCGTGCGATCCCGCGGCTTGCGCGGCCTGCTCGGCGTAAGCCCGGCTTTGAGAAGCCGAGAATCGGAAAAAGAAAAAACAAACCGAAGAGAGGGGCGGGGAGCCACCCCGCCCTTGTTCTTCGAGAGGGGGAAAGAAACCAATGCAATATTTGCAAGCGGATGCGGAGGCGAAGGCCGTCGCGCGGAAGTTTGATATCGCCGTCATCGCGGCGACCTTCCTGCTCCTGGTGGGAAGCTATCATGTGCACCAGATGCTCTTGGCCGGGGACTGGTCGTTCTGGGTGGACTGGAAGGACCGGAACTGGTGGCCGATCATCGCGCCCATCGTGGATATCTGTTTCCCGGCGGCGGTGCAGGCGGTGCTGTGGACGAAGTTCCGGATGCCGGTCGGGGCAACCCTCTGCGCGGTGGGGCTGCTCTTCGGCCAGTGGATGAACCGGTACATCAACTTTTGGAACTGGGTTCATTATCCCCTCAACTTCGTCTTTCCGGAGACATTGATTCCGCAGGCGGTGGTGCTTGACGTCGTGCTGATGCTCACCGGTAGCTGGATCGTGACGGCTCTCGTGGGCGGCGAGCTCTGGGGCTGGCTCTTCTATCCGACCAACTGGGTGATGCTCGCCCCCTTCCACGTCCCGGTTGAGTACCAGGGTTCGTTGATGAGCATGGCCGATGTGATCAACTACATGTATGTCCGCACCTCGACGCCGGAGTATCTCCGGATCGTGGAGACGGGAACGATGCGGAGCTTCGCGGGAGGGGTGACCGGCGTGGCCGCCTTCTTCTCCGGCTTTGTCTCGGTCTGCATGTATGCAGCCTGGTGGCTCATGGGATCCTACTTCTTCGGCAGCACGAAGTTCTTCAAGCCCTATGAGGCCGCTCCCGTGGCAGTTCGGCAACACTGAAGAGGAGGAAGGAAGACGATGAGAAAGAGAGTCATGCGAATGATGGGGAGAGCGGGGGGGCTGGCGCTGCTGGGGATGGTCCTGGCGGGGCCGGCGACCTCCCGGCTGTGGGCCCTGGGCGAGAAGTCGCAGGAGGCCTTCCTCCGGATGCGGACGGTGATCTTCTACGACACCCAGTTTTCCGGGAGGAAGTTCAAGGTCGGGGACGACATGACGGTGACGGGGAAGTTCCAGCTGCTGCCGATCTGGCCGAAGGAGATCGCCTTTTCGGGGATCTCCTGGCTGAACTTCTTCGTCCCGGGACCGCAGTTC
>JAQTUK010000201.1 GCA_028710285.1 Methylacidiphilaceae bacterium
CAGTCGTCCGACGCGGCGTTTTCGGCTGTCGAGCAAGGAGCGGCGAGCTCGGCTTCGATCGAGGAAGCGATGCTCGCGCCGACGATCCCCTATTAATTGCCTCATCCAATGAAACGTTCTGACTGGAAACGCATCGGCTCGAAACTCTGGCGGCAAATCTCGATCGCCGCGGTCGCCGCCGTGACATTTTCGGTTCTCGCTTCCGTCGCCCTCTACATTTGTGCCGCGCAGCTTTGCAAGGGTAAAACCCAAGCGGAGGCACAGCAGCTCTTGGACGGCAAGTTTTCCGAATTTGAGCGATTCATTGGAGGCCGCCGCCCATGATCTTTTTAGCTGCCGCAAGCACCGGCGTTTCCGTCCCGATCGGCTCCGGTCCTCCCGCCTGGCAGCAGCTTGCGGGCTTGCTCCAGGAGGTTCATTTTTTAGCAACGGACTTCGCTTTTTTGATCGCCGTCGCCGTGTTCGGCACTCAGGCGCTCCAGCGGAACTATGTCGGAGCGATCCTCCGACCACTTGTCGGCGTGAGCATCGCCGCCATGTGGCCGTACTATATGAGCGCGGCCAAATTCGGCGCGCTACAGCTTGCGGCCATGTGTCCGTCACCGCTCGCGACGATCCCGGCGATCATCTCGGCGCACATCGTCGAGTTTATGATCCAAATCCTTGCAACCATCATTGCGGGCGCGATCTTTCTCCCTCTCGGCGTGCTCTTGGGTTTTGGCATTTTCTTCATCGCTTTCGTTTCCTACTTGGCAACCGTCATCGTCCAGATCGGGATGCAAATATGGGTCATCAACTGTCAAGTCTTGTGGGCTTTCAGCCCGGTCTTCTGCCTGGCGCTGGTCACAAACTCTTTTTCCGGCATCGGAGTCGGTTTCTTGACGGAATCGCTCGCGGTTGCTTGCTGGCCGTTCGCCTGGGGGCTGATCGCGGCGGTATTCCAATGGATCTTCGGCGGGGCCTTGTCCTGGGGTTCGTTGACCACGAATGCTTTTTCGACCGGAGTCTTGGATAGCGTAGCCAAAGTCGTAACCGGAATCTTCAACCTTGGCACTACCCTCCCGCTCCTAATCGGCAGCATCTTCCTCTTAATCGGGATTCCGATGGCCCCATTTTACCTCCACACCCTTTTCGCGACAGGCGTTGGCCCGATTTCGTCCTGGTGGAAAGGCGTCATGGAAAGCGCCGTGGCGATGGGAATGGGAGTCGGAGCATCAGGACTCGGCATGGCCGCTGGTCGCGTTCTCGCCGGGAAACAAGGCGGCGGCGGGGGCGGAAGCGGCGGACCACCATCCAAGCCGCCGCCGATCCAAGGCCAAGTCAGTTCGCCGCCGCAAAACGCCCTGCCAGCCGGAGGGGGCGGAACGCCTCCTCAGATGTTGAACGCCCAACCGATCGGCAGAGGGGGACAAGGGCTCGCGGCCCTTCCGCCCGGGGGAGCCAGCGGCAGCAACTCGGCGGGCCTGCTAGGACCAGGCGGCGGTCCCAACGGAGGAGGAAACCGTCCAATGCTCAGCGGCCCGAACGGGGGCGGAACCGGAGGAAAACCGATGCTTGGACCCGGAGCCCCGCAGGGGAATGGCAGACTCGCGCTCGGCGACGGAAAGCCTTCTTCTTCCTCCTCGGGCTCTGCTCCGGGCGGTTCCTCGAACGGCGCGACTCGCGGCCCTGGGCCTGCCTTCGGCCAAGCCCCGGTCGGAACCGGCGCGGGCGCTGACGCGGGGCAGACGATCGACATTCAGCCTTCTTCCTCCTCGGGCTCTGCTCCGGGCGGCTCCCCGAACGGCGCGACTCGCGGCCCTGGGCCTGCCTTCGGCCAAGCCCCGGTCGGAACATCCGCTCCAGCACAGACCGCCGCGCCAGGCGCGGCTCCCAAGGCGAACGCAAACCTCTCGATGAAAGGCGGCGCTCATCCCTCGGACGCTTACGAAGCCGCGCGGCGGAAGATCATCTACGGAAACCAACCACAGGAAAAAAATGAGTGATAATTTCTTCCGCTACATCGCCGACCGGAACCGCGCTTTGCTGGCCGTATGCGCGCTCTGCGCTCTACTCGTCGCGGTGATCGTCTGGCAGACTTGGCGCTACTCCTCCATACTCCACCAGCCTCAATTCGCGCTCATCGTCGGGCCGAAAGGCGAGATCCTTTACAACCCGCTCCAAAGCCCGCAAGCCGAAGATATAAGGGTGGCGATGGCGCGTCTGGCGGTCCAAGCGGTCCTCGATCGCAGTCAAGACGGGCCGGACAATCCCGAGCTTCGCAAAGTCGTGCTCAGCAAACGCTTCGCCGAAAAAATCCGGGATTGGCAAGACCCGGAAACCAAAACCTATCAAGAGCAGCATCTACACACCTGGTTCGAGAGCGGCCCCGCCAAAGTCTCGCTCACCCCGAACGCCAACGGAGCCGCCGAAGTCTACGTTCAAGGCGTCTTGCACCGTCGCGGCCTCGTAGAAGGACAGCCGAGCGAATCCGGCGAGGCCATGCGCGTCCACGTTCTGCTCAAGCCTCCGAAAGCGATGCTGATCTCCTCACAACTGCCTTACGTCGCCATCGGAATGGACTTCTTGCCGCCAGAAGGAAAGGCCAGCGTCCAAAAGTAAAGTCAAAGGAACCTCTCATGAAAATCATCACAGCCGCCGCGATTCTCGGAGTACTCCTCGCCAGCGCGAACGCGGCCCAACCTATCGCTAAGACGAAGCTCCGAACCGGCTCCGTGGCCACCGTCGAAGTAGACACAAGCCACGTCACGACTTTGAGCTTTCCCGCGCCGGTCACGGCGCTGTGGACCGCTGACGCGGCCTATGATTCCACGCCGACTCGCCGGAAGAATCTTCCGACGCTGGCTATCGACTGGCAGAAAGGTAGCAGCAACGTGACGCTTCGCGCCGTCCTGCCAGCCGTGGACACGAACCTAAACGTTGGCCTCGGAAAAGACGTGTACGTGCTCCGGGTCATAACCTCGCAGCACCCGCAATTCGCCGTCCACTTCCTTTTCGGCGATCCCGTCACCGGAGCGGGCGGGGCCGCCCTCGCAGGCGGCCTCCCCACCATCGAAGAGCAAAAAGCCATGATGATGACGGCGGAACGATGGCCCGTACTACAAG
>JAQTUK010000202.1 GCA_028710285.1 Methylacidiphilaceae bacterium
TCCTGGAGCTCTCGCTCCGCCAGGAAATGACCCGGAGTTCCGAATGAGAAGCAATGGCGCTAGGCTAAGACTTCTTCCGGATGGCGAGGGCTAGATCATGATTCGCAAGCTGTTGTCCTTTTCGCTCCGTCGGCGGGAGCTGGTCCTCTTCGCCGCGATCGGGCTGCTCTGCGCCGGATTCTGGTCCGCGCTGCAGATCCCCATCGACGCGGTTCCGGACATCACCAGCCCCATGGTCCAAGTGAACACCCCGGTGCCAGCCCTGGCGCCCGAGGAAATCGAAAAGCTGGTGACCTTTCCCCTGGAGATCGAGCTTTCCGGCATCCCCGGCATGGAGACCATGCGATCGCTCTCCAAGTTCGGGCTTTCCCAAATTACGATGATCTTCCGGGACGGCACCGACCTCTACCGGAGCCGTCAACTGGTCAGCGAGCGGCTCCTGGCTGCGGGGTCCAAGCTTCCCCGGGACTTGACCCCCACGCTCGCGCCGATCGCCACGGGCATGGGCGAAATCCTCTACTACACGCTCGACTACCGGCGGGACGCCAAGGAGAAGCCGCCTAGCGAGATGCTCCAGCTCATGGAGTTGCGCCTTCTTCAGGAATACACGGTCAAGCCCCTGCTCCGCATGGTCTCGGGAGTGGCCGATGTGAATACCAGCGGAGGCTACCAAAAGCTGATCGTGATCGAGCCGAACCCGGAAAGCCTCTTTCACGCCGGCATCACTGCTTCGGAGCTAGCCTCCCTGATCGGAAAGAACGTGGAAAACGTAGGAGGCGCCGTCATCGACCAGGCGGGACAGCAGCTCTTTGTCCGCTCGCTGGGCCGGGTCGAGGATCTCTCGCAGATCGAGCGGCTTCCGGTGAAATACGGGGGTTCCGCCAAGCCGATCCTCGTCAGCGACTTGGCCCAGGTGGCCGTCGGACCGAACATCCGGACCGGTGCCGCGACCTACAACGGTCAGGAGACCGTCCTGGGGACCGTCCTCATGCTCATCGGGGAAAATGCCCTGAGCGTCGCCGGACGAGTCCGGGCGAAGATGGCGGAAGTGCAGCAGCGGCTGCCGCCGGGGGTCGAGCTTCGGATCGTCTACGATCAATCGGATCTCGTGAACCGCACGATCCACACTGTCATCAAAAATCTCTCGGAAGGAGCGCTGTTGGTCATCGGCGTGCTCTTTTTCCTGATTGGCAATGTTCGCGCCAGCCTGCTCGTAGCCTCGGTCATTCCTCTCTCGTTTCTCTTCGCGATCTCGCTCATGCGGCCATTCCATGTTTCGGCCAACCTGATGAGCCTGGGAGCCATCGATTTCGGCTTGCTCGTCGACGGGGCCGTGGTGATCGTGGAAAACACGATCCGGGAGGTTGCCCGCCGTCAGGCGCAGCTTGGCCGGCTGCTCACCCCTGCGGAGCGCCAGTCGTCCCTTCTCGCGGCCGCCGAGCAGGTCGGACCCTCGGTCTTCTTCGGCGTGCTGGTCATCGCCGTCGTCTACCTTCCGATCCTGGCGCTCGGGGGGATCGAAGGGAAGATGTTCCGGCCGATGGCCCTGACGGTGGTCCTGGCCCTCTCCGGCTCTCTGTTGCTCGCTCTGAGCTACGTGCCCGCAGGGGCTTCGCTCTGGCTGGGCAAGAATCTGCGGGACAGGGAAAGCCTGCTGGTCCGCTGGGCGCGGGCTCTTTACACCCCGGCGCTGCGATGGACGCTCGGCTGGGGAGGGCCCGTCGTCGTGCTCTCGTCCTTCGGCCTCTTTGCTCTGTCCGTCTTCTTCTTGAGCCGGATGGGGGCCGTCTTCGTTCCTCGGCTCAACGAAGGGTCTTTCACCGTGATGATGTACAAAACATGGTCGATGGGATTGCCCGCCTCGATGGCACTCGAAAAGGAGACCGAGTCGATGCTTTTGTCCCGCGTCCCGGAGATCTCCCTCATCTTCTCACGGGCGGGCACTCCCGATATCGCCACCGATCCGATGCCCCAAAACGAGAACGACACTTACATGATCCTCCGCCCTCCGGAAGAGTGGCGCAAAGAGAACGGAAAGCCGATCAGCCAGGATCGCTTGATCGAAATCATTCAAGGAGAGATCGCGATGCGGGTTCCCGGGCAAGGAATGCTCTTCGGCCAGCCGATCGAGATGCGCTTCAACGAGATGCTGGAGGGAGAAAAGGCCGACCTGGCGGCGAAGTGGTATGGACCCGATTTCGACGTGCTCGAGCCCCTGGCGGCAAAAACCATGGAGATCCTGCGGAAGATCCCCGGGGCGATCGACGTTCAGATGCAGTCGGCGGGCCGGGCTCCCTCGCTCGAGTTCTCTCCCGACCGGTCGGCGATGGACCGGTACACCGTGGAGGCAGGGGAGATCAATGCCGCAGTGGCGACTTCGATGGCCGGACAGGTCGTAGGAACGATGATCGACGGGGAGCGGCGATACCCGATCGTCGTTCGCCTTCCCGAAACCTTGCGTTCCGACCCGAAGGCAATCTTCCGGCTGCCTGTGCGGAGCGAATCGGGGGGGCTATTGCCGCTCGGAGAGGTGGGCAAATACAACGTCGAACAACGGGTGCGCATCATCCACCGTTCCGGAGGAATCCGCTACCAGCCGGTACAAGTGACCCTGGGGAGTCGCGACGTGGCGGGATTCGTCCGCGAAGCCCAAGCGCGCATCTCCCAGGCGATCCAGGTCCCTCGGGGCTATTTCCTGGAATTCGGCGGCCAATACCAGAATCTGCTTCGTGCGCAAGCCCGACTGGCGGTGATCGTCCCCGCCGCGCTCATTCTCATTTTCTTCCTGATCTTTACGGCCTTGGGAAACTTCCGGCAGACCCTGCTCGTGCTGATCAGCGTCCCGGTCGCAATCACCGGGGGGATCTTCGCCCTCCAATGCGGCGGACTCCCATTCAGCCTGTCCGCAGCCGTCGGCTTCATCGCCCTCTCGGGGATCGCGGTCCTGGCCGCCCTCGTGCTGGTCTCCTTCTTCAATCATTTGAGGGAGGAAGGACACACGGTGGCCGAGGCGGTGTGGGAAGGCTGCCAAATCCGCCTCCGGCCGATTTTCATGACCGCCACGGTCGCCAGCCTCGGCTTCCTGCCCATGGC
>JAQTUK010000203.1 GCA_028710285.1 Methylacidiphilaceae bacterium
TCATGAGCGCGCCCATCAAGGCGGGAACGCTGAAGGGGGTGCCCGTCAAGAAGAGCATCCAGATGACCCCACAAGCTCCGATCGGCAGTACCGAGAGAATGATGAAAGGCTCCCTCCAGGATTGAAAATTCGTGACAAGCAGCAGGTAGACGAGCACGACGGCGAACAGGACGCCGAACCCGAGCTGGGCGAACGCATCGTGCATGCTGACTACCTGGCCCATGACCTCGGCGCGATAGAGGGGAGGCAGCCTGTGCCGCACGTCTCGCAGAATCTTTTCGATATCCGCCGCCACCCCCGCCAAATCCCGGCCTTGGACGTTCGCCAAGACGTCGAAGACCGGTTTCATGGTGGAGCGACTCATCATGGCCGGTTGGAGGGTTTCCGTTAACTGGGCCACGTTCGCCAACAGCTCCGCATTCTGAACGTTGCCGAGGAGGGTCTGCGTCGACGCGGCCGGAGGAACCGCCTCCGTCGTCGTGGGAGCCAGCGTCATATTGAGAAGGTCGTTGATCGAGGAGATCTTTCGCTGTTGGGTGAAGACCAGAAACGGATAGTTGATGGTCGTTCGCGGATCGACCCAGTAGGTCGGGCTGACCATGAAGCTGGTGGAAAGATTGTTGAGAATGTTGTTGGTGATGTCTACCTGCTTTAGCCCCATTTCCACCGCGCGAACTCGATCGACTTCGAGATGTAAGGTGGGATAATCGATTCGCTGGTGGATATGGACGTCGACCGCCCCCGGCACCGATCGGACCCGATCGCGGATCTCGCCGGCGAACTTATAGGCTAAGTCGAGATCCAAGCCGCTGACATGGATGTCGATCGGAGCGGAGATCCCGAAATTCAGCACCTCGTTGACCATATCCGCCGGCTGGAAAAAGAATTCGCAGCTGGGAAATCGCTTCGGAAGGAGAGCCCGCAGACGCTTGGCGTACTGAGCGGTCGGATGGTGGCGCTGCCGCAGTTGAATGAAGATCTCGCCGTCGAAGACCCCTTCGTTCATCGAATCGGAAAGTGCGAGCGTCGACATGAAGTAGATCGGGATTCCGATGTTGTCGACGATCGTCTGCAACTCTTCGGGAGGAATGATTTCGCGAATGGCCGTTTCCACATCGGCGAAAATTCCTTCCGTGACCTCGATCCGAGTCCCGGTAGGGGCGTAGACGTGAAGCCGCAAGATCCCCGCGTCGGCGACCGGGAAGAAGTCACGACCTACCCAGAACGCCACCGCCAGACTGACGAGCAGCAGAATGGCCGCGGTTTCGAAGACGCGCCGGCGGTGAGCGAGAAAGAAGGCGAGGATGCGTGCGTACCGTTCGCGGAACGCATCGAACGCTCGGTTGAATGCTGCGTTGAACCGCCTCATGGCCGAGCCCCGTGCCTCTTCCGCGCCTTCGGATTCCTTGCGCAGCAAGAGCACCGCCATCGCGGGAACGAGGGTCCGTGAAAGAAAATAGGAGAAGAGCATCGCGAAGACGACGGCCAGGGCCATGGGGATGAACAAAAAGCGGGGCGGGCCTTCGAGGAAGATGACGGAAGTGAAAACCACGGAAATGGAAAGCGTTGCCATGAACGCGGGTGCGGCGATCTCCTGGCTCCCATCGAGGATCGCCTGCCGGAAAGGCTTCCCCAACTGGAGATTTCTGTGAATGTTCTCGATGGCTACCGTCGCGTCGTCCACCAGGATTCCGACGGCAAGCGCCAGCCCCCCGAGGGTCATCAGGTTGAGGGTATGCCCAAGGCTGCTCAGCACGAACAACGCGAGAAGGATGCAGAGCGGAATCGACGTCACGACGATCAAAGTCGTCCGGAAGCTCCCCAGGAAGAGAAAGATCATGACTCCGGTCAGGAAAGCCGCGCTCCCGGCCTCGCTCACCACCCCTTTGATCGCCGCCTCCACGTAAACCGACTGGTCGAAAAGCTCCTGGATCTCTACCTTGGGATTCGCCCGCCGGATCTCGGGCAGAAGAGCCTTGATCTGATCGACGATCTGGATGGTGGAGCCCCCGGCAATCTTGAGCGCCGTCATCAGAACCCCGTGCCGTCCGTTGAGCCGGACCAGGCTCCATTGCGGCACTCCGCCGTCATGGACATTGGCAATGTCGCGAACGTAGACGACGCGGTCGTTGATGTTTTTCCGGACGATCGAGGTATTCGGATCCGGGACTAGCTTCACGGGGAAGTTGTTCACCTCGAAGATGTCTTTCGGAACGTTGTTGAGGGTGACAAAATAGTCGCGATCCCCGATCTTCACGTCACCCGACGGGTAATCGATGACCTGCCCGTTGACGACGTTTAGCAAATCCTGGGCCGTCAATCCACGAGCCAAGAGCTGGTTGGGATCACAGTCCACGGTCATCCACCGCACGATTCCCCCCCACGGCGGAATGAGAAGGGTTCCGCGCACCGCCAGGAGGTCCCGGCGGAGCTGCCAGACCGTGTAATCGTAGAGCTTGGATTCCGAAAGCACGGGGCTGGAGACGGCAATCTGGACGACCGGAACCGAGGACGCATTGAAGCGAAAAATCAACGGAGGCGTGGTCCCCGGCGGCATTCGCTTGATGAGCGGCTGGAGAACCGCCGTGATCTCGGCGACCGCCATGGCAATTTCGACGTTCGGCTGGAAATAGACCTTCGTGACCGAAAAGCCGAAGAAGACGTTCGACTCGACCCGCTTTACCCCATCGACAAAGTTGGCGATCTGGTAGTCGCTGAACGTCGTGATGTAGTTGGTCATGTCCGTAGGCACCAGACCCAGGTACTGCCAAGCGACGATCACGACGGGGATGTCGATCTCCGGGAAGACGTCGGTGGGCGTTTTTCGGATGGAGAAAAACCCGAGAAAGAGGACGAGGATCGCAAGTACCGCAACCGAATAGGGTTTATTGAGGGCGGTACGAACGAGCCACATTTCCGACTCCCTTACTGCCTTGCGAACGCTGTCGCCTCGTTGCTACATCGTACGCAAATGAGCCGTTGGCAACAATCGCGATCTCCATCTTCCCGCGCTTCCGGCTCCCGTAGGGAGACGGCACAGCGCTCGACAGTCGCTCGTGAATCGAATAGAGATAGCGTTCGTGGCTGATTCC
>JAQTUK010000204.1:0-1412 GCA_028710285.1 Methylacidiphilaceae bacterium
AGCCAGGAGCAAGCGGGAGCTTGCAAGACGGCATCGCGAAGCAGGAGCTTCGCGACGAGCCGTACCCGTGCTCGTGCCGAAGGTCCGCCTTTGGCACGCCGCTCCCGGAAGCTCCCGCTTCCATCTGCCTTCCGGAGCCAGCGCTGACCCCTGAGCCAGGCGAAGAGCAAGCGGGAGCTTGCAAGAGGCCCGTCGCGAAGGGGGACCTTCGCGACGAGCGAAAGCCAAGAGCAGGCGTGCTCGTGCCGAAGGTCCGCCTTTGGCACGCCGCTCCCGGAAGCTCCCGCTTCCATCTGCCTTCCGGAGCCAGCGCTGACCCCTGAGCCAGGCGAAGAGCAAGCAGGAGCTTGCAGGACGGCATCGCAAAGCAGGAGCCTCGGGACGAGCGCGGGGTGGAAGAGCTTCACCACTCCAGTGTCACCGGGATCAGCCCCTCCAGCCCGAAGTAGTTCCGCGCGCTCGAACACCGCCAGTGGACGGGATCAGCGACGTAGCCCCGTCGCACCGGGTTGTTGTGGATGTACTCGACCTTCTGCTGCATGAAGCTCAGGCTCTCGATCGACTTCGGATGGCTGTCGGGCTGCCAGATCTGGTACTTGCTCAGCCGCCGGCGCGGCTCTTTCTCGGCCCGCAGGATACCGAGGAACGCCTCCGCCCCGCGCGCCTCGATCCGCGCCGCAATCTCCCGCGCCGTCCACGACTTGAACTCCTTGACCTCCTTCGCCAGTTTCTCTGCCGAGGCGATCAGATGGATGTGGTTCTCCATGATCACGTAGGCATAAAGGACCAACCGGCCTTCTTCTTGGAGGAACCGCAGCGAATCGAGGACCACCTCCGCGCACTCGGGATAGCAGAAGACGGGCGTCCATGAGACCACCGTGAAGGTGAGGAAATGAGCCTGGGACGGCTCGAGGATGCGATACCGGCTGCGGCCCATGGCTCCTCCTATCCGCGCTCGTGGCGAAGGTCCTCCTTCGCCACGAAGCTCCCGGAAGCTCCTGCTTCCCTCCCGGTTCTCGTTCCGAGGCTCCTCAACCCACGCTCGTGCGGAAGGTCACGCTCCGGCACGGTTATCTTGGAGGCTCCGGCTTCCATCTCCTCCGCGGGCCACGAGGGAACACACGAGGATGATAGGCGGCGCCCGCGCCGAAGTCAACTGGTCCGCGCCGGTGCTCGTGCCGAAGGTCCGCCTTCGGCACGCAGCTCCCGGAAGCTCCTGCTTCCGCCTGCCCCTGCGGGCCAGCGCTCGCACCGCGGCGAGGGGGAGGGGCGGAGCAAGCAGGAGCTTGCAGGAGGCCCGTTGCGAAGCGGGAGCTTCGCAACGAGCGCGCGGCGGAGAGTCCCGCGGCGAGCGCGAGGCGAGGAGTCTCGAGGCGAACGCCAACGGGGCAGATAGGCGGGCCTACAAGTCC
>JAQTUK010000204.1:1422-3080 GCA_028710285.1 Methylacidiphilaceae bacterium
CCCGGCTCGCCCAGCTCGGCCTCCAGTTCCTCGACCGTGGGCAGGCCGGGCCGAAGGGCCGCCGGGATGGCCCGGGTCAGCAGGTACTCGCTGACCCCGATGGGCTTCGTCATGTCCCGCAACGCGTACTCGGCGATCACCTTGTTCTTCGTCGCGCAGAGGATGAGGCCGACGGACGGATTGTCGCCGGGCGTGCGGGCCAGGTCGTCGAGGGCCGACAGGTAGAAGTTGATCTTGCCCGCGTCCTCGGGGCGGAAGTCGCCGCCCTTCAGCTCGACAGCGACGTAGCAGTGGAGTCGCGTGTGGTAGAAGAGGAGGTCGATGTAGAAGTCCTGGTCATCGATCTCCAGGTGGTGTTGCTGGCCGAGGAACGCGAAGCCAGCCCCGAGTTCGAGGAGGAAGCGGGTGATGTGCTCGACGAGGGCGTTCTCGACCGCGCGCTCGTGGGCCTCCTGGCCGAGCGTGAGGAAGTCGAGGACGTAGGGGTCCTTGAGCACCTGCTGGGCGAGATCCGACTGGGCCGGCGGGAGGGTCCGCTCGAAGTTGGTCACCGCCTTGCCCTGGCGGTGGTAGAGGTCCGTCTCGATCTGCATTACCAGGATGTTGCGCGACCAGCCGTTGGCGACGGCCTGCCGAGCGTACCAGAGCCGCTCGGCAGGGTCCTTCACCTTCTCAATGAGTATCACGTTGTGGAACCATGGGATTTGAAGGAGAACCTCAGGCAACGGCCCGTCGCCCAGTTCTGCCGCAGCTTGCGGCAGAAAGTCGACCGGCAATTCTGCCGCAGGCTGCGGCAGAATTGTAACTCCTTCGCCATAGGTAAGATAGAAAGAGCGCATCCGCCATAGGTTGCGGGCCGAAAACCCCTTGATACCTTGGAATTCGTGGGAGAGATCTCTTGCCAATCGTTCGATCACCCGGTCGCCCCATTTCTCCCGGCGCTGACGCTCCGCAATGGACTTGCCGATGTGCCAGTAGAGGGCGACTATCTCCCGGTTGACCGAGAGAGCGGCCTTCACCTGCACCGCGCGGATTCGGGCCTTGAGGTCCTCAAGGAGGGCGCCATACCCTCCGGGCAATTGTGCAGGAGGCCCTTGCGCAACTGCCGAGTCAGGTGGTTTCGCCTTTTCTGTCACAGGCTGTGACAGTATTGGGGCGACGGTCCGATCCACTGATTGTGGCGCAGGCTGCGCCGACATTGCGCGGCACGATTCCCGCGCAGTCTGCGCGGGTTTCCCCCGCCTGCCCGGGCGGACGCTCTTCCTCGTCGGTTTGGTCGGCATCGTCCATTCCCCCGTATTCCATAGCATCTCTGCGCGCGTCGGCGAGCCGGGCGCAACGGTTGTCCCACGGGCCGTGGGACGATTGCGGGACGCCGCGAACGGGGATGATAGCCCGCGCTCGCCGCGGTGTCAATTCTCTGGGGGCGGGCGCGGATGCGGGAGCGTAGGGACGAGCAAGAGAAGGCGGGAATGGGGAGGGACTTCTTGCAAGATGTCCCTCCCCAAGCCCCTCTTCAAGAACTCGTACATTGGGTAGCGGCATTCGTGCGGCCTGCACGAATGCCGCCACCCTGTGTAGGAGTTCTCGGGAGGGAGGGGTTGGGGGAGGGGACCCCTCTTGCAAGAGGGGTCCCCTCCCCCGCACGGCGCCAGCGC